>JARBUN010000095.1 GCA_029239635.1 Microbacterium sp.
CCGGTCGACACGAGGTGATCCCACGTGTCGTCCGCGCGGAGGATGAAGCCCAGGCTGTGGCCGGCGTCGACGTAGTCGAGCGATCCGGTCTTCGCATCCAGGTGCCCGTGGAACGCCGTGACGAACGTGCCGAGGTCGGCGACGTCGGCCTCCAGCAGCCGATCGGCCTCGCGCACGGCATCCAGCGGCTCCCGATCCGGCAGCGTCCGCAGCGATGCGCGGAGGCCGGCCGCCAGGAGGGCCGCACCGAGGCCCTTACCCATGACGTCGGCCAGCGTGAATCGAACCCCTCCCCCGATCGCGTACCAGTCGTACAGGTCACCCGACATCTGTCCCGCAGCGACAGTCACCGCGGCGATCTCGTACCCGGGGAGTTCGGGGACGGTGCGCGGGCGGAGAGTGGCCTGCACGGCCACCGCATCGTCGAGCTCGTTCTGTCGAAGGATCTCGGACTGCACCCAGCCCGCGAGCTCGCGGAGCAGCTCCTGCTCGCGCTCATCGAGTGAGCGGGGCTTGGTGTCGAGCAGACACAGGGTTCCGATGCGCTCGCCCCCGCCGGCCAGAAGCGGGTGCCCGGCGTAGAAGCGCAGGTGCGGGTCGCCCTCGACGAAGGGGTTCGCTGCCCAGAGCTCGTCCGCGCTCGCGTCGGGGATGACGACGGTGCGCCCCTCCCGCACGGTGAAGTCGCAGAACGCGTCCTCGCGTGGGGCCTCGCGCCCGCCCAGGCCGATCTCCGATTTGCGCCACTGCCGGTCACGGTCCAGGAGAGTGACGCTGACCATCGGCACACCGAACATCTCCTGCGCGAGACGGGTGACCCTGTCGATGCGCTCGTCGCGCGGGGTGTCGAGGATGCCGAGTTCTTCGATCGCCCGTTGCCGGGCCGCATCGTCGAAGTCGGCGATGGGAGCGGTGGTCATCGGCTCTCCTTTCGCGGTGCCCGTCGCCCGTGGGCGGCGAGTCGTTCGGCCTCGGCGGCCGGGTCGTATCCGGTGAATGTGGCGGCCTGGAACAGCACGCTCAGCACGACGAGGTCGTAGATCGCCCACGCGATGTTCACCGCGGTGCCGATCGGCTCGGCACCGTTGACGAACAGGCGGATGCCGCCGACCACGATCGCCACGACCAGCAGCACCATGACGATCAGCTGCGTCTTGATGAGGTGCCATTGCGGCCCGTTCGTGCTCGGGCGCGTCTTAGGGGTCACGGCGAAGCCCAGCGGGATGCGCAGAACCACGTTGGTGAATGCCGTCGAGCACGCCTTCAGCCACACCGGGAACAGCGCCAGGCTGTACTGCTGCCCCCTCCAGGTCGGCGCACCCTTGGCGGCGACGAGGAACAGGAGCTGATTGACGAGCGTGAACGGGATGAAGCGGGCGAAGAAATCGCCCGCGTACGCGTGGACGGGCAGGATGCCGAGCACCAGGAAGACGATGGGTGCGGCGAAGTAGACCACGGCGGCATACCCGGACAGGTAACTCCACATCGTGGCGAAGTACATCAACCGTTGGGGCAGCGACATGCCCCACTGCACGAGGGGGTTCTCGCGCAGGAGGACCTGCATCGTCCCCTGTGCCCATCGCAGCCGCTGCGTGAGCATGGTCCCGAGGTCTTCGGGCGCCAGTCCGTCGGCGAGCAACTCGTGGTGATAGACGCTTCTCCAGCCCATGCCGTGCATGCGCATCGAAGTGGCCATGTCCTCGGTGACCGAGATCGTCGCGAGGGGCATGACCGGTTGAGCCTCCGCCGCCCGATCCACACCGATGGTCCGCAGAACAGCCTGAACGGCCTCCATCGCATTCAGCGGGGAGAGCTCGCGCGTGGCGAGCGCGGCCACCGCGCGCTCGACGTCGAAGGCTTGCTCCTCGGGCGTCGCCCCGGCACCCGCGGGACCGGCCAACGCGGCGAGCTCGCGCAGGTCATCGTCGATACCTGCGACATCGGAGGCGACGATCGACTGGGTGGCGGCATCCACTCGTCGATGCAGTCGATACGTGACCTCCCCCAGGGGTTCACGTCCGCGCAGGCGAGAGCGGGCCTCCGCGACCGCGGCGGAGACCTCGTCGAGCGCGGCAGCGACCGCGGGATCGGCCGCGGCCGGAGTGGTTCGCGCCTTCTCGATCACACGCGTCGCGCTGCGCAGCGCGCTCGCGACGGAGCGGTCGAGCTCGCGCACGTATCCGACGATGCCGAGCTGCATCAGGGCCTCGCGACGCAGGATGGCGTTCGAGCCGCAGAAGAACGCCGCGTTCCAGCCGTCCTTCCCCTGCTGGATCGGACCGTAGAACAGCGGTGCCTGGCTGCCGAGGGGGTCGCCCGTGGCGACGTTGCTGAACACCTGGGGGGTCTGGACGAGGGCCACCAGCGGGTCGTCGAAGTACCCGAGCGTGCGATCGAGGATCTCGGGACGAGGGATCATGTCGGCGTCGAGGATCAGGATGAACTCCCCGTCCGTGGCCTGCAGCGCGTTGTTGATGTTGCCGGCCTTCGCGTGCCGTGGGCGGTCGTCCCACTCGGCACCGCGGGAGATGTAGCCGATCCCGGCGGCCTCCGCCCGCTCGCGCATCTCGTCTCGGCCGCCGTCGTCGAGGATCCACGTGTGGTGCGGGTAGCGGATTCGTTGCGCGGCGAGAGCCGTGGTCATCACGAGGTCGATCGGTTCGTTGTACGTCGCGATGAACACGTCGACGACGAGCCCCTCCGCCGGCGGCGGGGGCGCCGGCCGGCCGCGGGCCTTCCACATCATCATCCCGAACAGACACACGTCGATGAGGCTGTAGGTCTCGGCCGCGATGAGGGGGACGGCGATCCACCACGCGTCCCAGTTCAAGGAGAACAGCCACCGCCACGAGACGTAGTTGACCCCCAGCAGGACCGTGAGCACCACGACGATCCGCAGGACGAGCAGCCGCCCTTCGCTGATGCGAGTGTCATCGGTCACGGCATCCGTCCTTTCCGGCCCCGTCATCGCGGCACCACCGCGAAGAGGAATCGCGTGCGCACCATGAGCCACAGCAGGGCCAGGACCACGATGTTGGCGAAGGTGTCGAGCAGGAGGTCGCCGCGGGTGAGAACAGGGATGCTGGCGACCGCGAGGGCGAAGAACACGTGCATGACGAAGACGTACAGCGTCGATTGTCCGAGGGGGATGAGGAAGCCGCCCGCGACCGCCGCGATCGGCGACCAGAAAGCCGTCAACAGCGCGTACAGCGCCACCACCAGGACCAGGACGTTCAGCAGTCGACCGGGAGCCAGGTAGGTGCGCTCGAACAACGCCCCGTAGACACCGCGGAAGGTGTTGTCCGACATCAGCGCGAGCCGAGGGTCTCCCGGGGCGGGCGCGTAGGGGTTGTTCCAGGAGAACAGCATGAGCGCGACGGCGACCGCCACGATCACGATCAACACGGCCCGACCGGCCCGCGTGCCGAACCAGGCGAGGATCTCTCGCCGGTGGAATCCGGCCGTCATCCCGACGATGAAGAGCAGTTGCCATACGAGAAGGGGGAACGAGTCCTCGAACTGCGCCGGCACGAGCCGGACACGCGTGACGTAGCCCACGACGTACAGCGCGAGACTCGCGCCCAGCACCCAGGGCCACCAGCGGCGTCCGAGCGCCCACAGCACGAGCGGCGAGATCAGAAGCAGGACGACGTACAGGCCCATGACGTTGAACTGCCACGGCCCCATCCGCAGAAGAAGGAAGTCGATGATCACCTGCGGATCGACCGGGTACTGCAGCAGACGTTCGGCTCCCGCGTACAGGTCGTAGACCCGACCCCTCGCACCGGCGCCGGCCGCTCCCGTGCCCTGATCGGTGAACGTCGTGACCGCCCGGCCGTTCAGGAAAGGAAGAAGCGACAGGAAGAACACGAGCACGACGACGATCAGCGCGGTGCGGTAGAGCTTCCAGGAGCGCCCCGCGGTGCGGATCACGACCTCCCCGATGCCTCCCGAGACGAGCTTCGGTCGGTACACGAGACCGAGCACGGCGCCGGAGAGCAGGACGAACAGCTCCGCACCCGAGACGACGCCCAGGAACTCCTGCGTGCCGATCTGCAGATAGCTCACGAGACCGAGATGGTTGACCACGACGAAGACGATCGCGAGACCGCGCAGCAGGTCGATGCGCGCGTCTCGGGACGGTGCGCCGTCGTAGCGCAGTCTCCGGGCGCCGGCCGAGCCGCGCGCCGCGAAGACGACGAGGCCGGCCGTCAGGGCGACGACCACGGCGACGAGGACCCATCCCGCCCAGCCGCCCACGGGCGTCGACACGGCCGACTCTCCCGAGGGCTCGCGCACCGGGCCGAGCACCAGGTCGGATGAACGCAGGTCGCTGACGAAGGCAGAGCGCACGGCATCCGATGACAGGGTCACCGACCAGTCGATCACCGTCTCGCCCACGACCCCGCGCGTGGTGGCGGTGTCTTCCCAGATGACGGCCGCGAGCGAGGGGACCTGGGCGGATGCCACCGCCCCCTCGATCTGCCGCCACCAGGCGGACTTGACCTCGAGCTCGGACGCTCCTCCGACGCTTGCGCTGTAGAAAGCCGCCGTCTCGATCAGCAGAGGCCGGTCGGAGGACGAGTACGTGCCCGCGAAGTTCGGCGCACCGGATCCGTCGACGCCGGTCACGCGCGAGACGAAGGCGTCGGGGGCCGGCACGACGTTGCGGGCCTCCACCCCGCCCGTCTCGTCGAAATAGAGCGACAGCCCCACGGCATCGACCACGGAGTCGCCCGGGTAGTACGGCGCATATGGATCGTCGGCGCTCGTGAGAGCGCCGTCGCCGTCTGTGTCGGTCCCCGACGGCGCGGGGGCCGATGGCGCCGCGAAGGGGTAGTCGCCTCCCCAGAACGGCGACCAGACGACCGCCGCGGCGGGGAGCCGCTCGTGCACCACGTCGGCGAAGAGCGCGAAGGCCGCGCGATACTCGTCGGGCCGCTGCCCCCAGCTCACCCACGTCGTGTTCATGTCCGGCGCGAAGCTGAGGAAGAGCGGCGCTCCCGCGGGGCGCGCGATCTCGTCGAGAGTGTCGACGAAGGCATCCGCGTCGGCGCGGTCGAGGGAGGCGAGCGGCACCGTGGGGTTCACCGCGATCACGGCGATCGCGCCGGCGGCGGCCGTCTGCTCGAAGAAGCCCGCCAGGTACCCGCGTTCCGCGCCCGTGAGGGGGTAAGCGACATCGCGCTGATAGATCGCGCTCGGAGCGCCGAGCCGTTCGGCCTGGTCGGCGACGCTGTCGCTGCTCCAATCGAGGATCGACCCGAAGTACGCGCCGTCCCTCGGGACGAGGTCGACGGGCACGCTCCGATCGGATGCCGCGGCCGGCGCCGCCCCGGAGCCGATGACGAGGAGGGCGGCGAAGAAGGCGAGGAGGTACAGGCGGACACGGGCCGCCGCAGAGCGGTCCTGCGGAGAGCTGCGCTCCTCGAGTTCCCGGTTCTCCACGTCGAGCCAGCCCCCGTTTCCGTCGACTGGTTGGACCCTATCGAAATGCTGTGAGGGCAAGGCCCGACAGGACGAAGAACGCAACCTGCTCGTCGAAGACCGCAGGGGCGTGGCGTCCTGCCCGGGGCCGTATCTCTGCCCGCATCCCGCCGGCGGCCAGAAAGAGAAGAACGCGGACCCCTGGCGGGCCCGCGTTCTTCTCGGTGCGGAGGGTGTGGGATTCGAACCCACGGGACATCGCTGCCCACTGGTTTTCAAGACCAGGTCCATCGGCCGCTCGGACAACCCTCCCGGTCGTCCGAGTCTACCGAGGGCGTGACGGACCGCGCGTCCAGCCCCGGCGGCACGAGCCAACCCCTGACTAGCGTCGATCCCATGGCGAAAGCAGCACGCGGGTCGGTGGCATCCTTCTTCCTCCGTCTCGGGCGACAGGTGTGGGTGCGCACGGCGATCTTCACGGTGATCGCGGTGCTCGTCGCGCTGGCGGCGCGGTTCCTCGGGCCGCTGCTGCCGTTCTCGTTCTCGATCGACCTCGGCCAGAACGCGGTCGGGTCGCTGCTGCAGATCATCGCGACCGCCATGCTCACGGTGAGCACCTTCTCGGTGACGGCGATGGTGACCGCGTTCTCGTCCGCCACGACCACGGCGACCCCGCGCTCGACCGCGCTGCTCATCGCCGACCCGACGTCGCAGAACGCGGTGTCGACCTTCGTCGGGGCATTCGCCTTCTCGCTCGTCGGGATCGTCGCCCTGTCGACCGGTTACTACAACGAGCAGGGTCGGACGATCCTCTTCGTCAGCACCCTGGTGGTGATCGCGATCGTCGTCGTCACCCTGCTGCGGTGGATCTCGCACCTCGCGACCTTCGGGCGCATGGCCGACGTCATCGACCGCGTCGAGAAGCCGCAGCGATCACCGCCGACGAGGTGGGATACGTCACGCACATCGACATCGCCGGGCTGGACCGGCTCGCGCGCTCCCACGAGGTCGATGTCCACGTGCACGCGTCCCCGGGGCGCATCGCCGACGCACGCGTCCCGCTGGTGTTCGTGCGCGGCGACGTGGACGAGGCCCTGCGCTCCGGCATCCGTCGGTGCTTCCGGATCGAGCACCACCGCACGTACGAACAGGACCCGCGGTTCGGTGTGATCGCCCTCACCGAGATCGGCAGCCGGGCGCTCTCGCCGGCGACGAACGATCCGGGAACGGCGATCGAGGTGATCGCGGCCCTCCAGCGCGTCCTCACCCGGGCTCTCGTCGTGGAGCCCTCGCACGACGTCGAGTACGAGCGTGTGTTCGTGACCCCGCCGACGATGCGTGACCTCGTCGCCGACGCCATCCGGCCGCTCGCGCGCGACGGTGCGGCCGACATCGAGGTGCAGGTGCGTCTGCAGAAGTGCCTCGCCTCGCTCGCGGCCACCTCACCGGCCCACGAACCCCTGTTCCGGGATGCCGCGCGGGCGGCGTTCGACCGCAGTCGGCGCGCCCTCGACCGCGTCGACACGCGCGTGCTGCGCGCCGCGATGCGGTCCGCGTGGGCGGCCCCCGGCATCCGTTCCTGAACGAACGCCAAGCCGCGGGTATCGGTTCACCCCGCGCGCGCCGCCGGCGCTTGAACACGGGCGGAAGCAAGCGTAGACCGGGGGGAAGACAGCCCACCGCCCTCCGCAGCGGGCCTTGTTCGACAAGGAGGGAACCCCATGCTCATCGCTTTCGCGCTCATCTACGCGGCATCCATCTGGGCCACCGTCGTCACCGTCCGCGACGCCCACGTCTCCGTCGGCCTGAAGGCCACGTGGGCGATGGCGCTCCTGCTCCTGCCACCGTTCGGGCTGCTGGCGTGGACCGTCGCGAGCGTCGCGAGCCACCGCCCCGGGCACGCCGCGCACATCTAGGAGCTACAGCGCGCGGAGCACCGCCGCGACGCCGCCCTCGGTCACCGAGAGACCGACCTCACCGGCGGCGGCGTGCACCTCCGGCGGACCCTGGTGCATCGCGATCGCGCGGCCGCCGTTGCGGACCGCCCACTGCATCATCTCGATGTCGTTGCGGCCGTCGCCCATGACGAGCACCCGCTCCGCGGGGATGCCCAGCCACCCGCGCACGAGCTCCAGCGCGGTGGACTTGTCGACGCCCTGCGGGGCGATGTCGAGCCAGGCCGTCCAGCCGATCGCGTACGACACCTGGTTGAGGCCGATGCGCTCGACGAGCTGCAGGAAGTCCTTGTCGGTCTTCTCGGGGGCGACCACGACGACACGGCACACCGGCTGCTCGGACAGCTGGTCGAAGGTCACGCGGTTCGCGCCTTTCAAGTTCCAGTCGTCGAGATAGTCGGTGAACAGGCGCGAGCCGTCCGGCAGCTCGACCAGGAAGTGCGCCCCGGCGAGGTGCTCGCCGAGGAGGGTGAGGACCTCGGTCGGGTCGAACGTCTCGACGTGCGCGCGCTCGTAGGGCGCGGCATCCCCTTCTCCGATCCGGCGCATCACGACCGCGCCGTTCGAGCACACCGCGTACTCGGGACGGATGCCGAGGCGATCCATGATCGTGTGCGTGCTGTCCCAGCTGCGCCCCGTGGCGAGCATGACCTCGTGGCCCGCCTCCTGGGCACGGCCGACCGCCTCGACGACGCCCGGGCTGAGCGTGTCGTCCTCGAGGAGCACGGTGCCGTCGACATCGAGGGCGATGAGCATCCGCGCGACGGGGTCGTCGGCGAGGTCGGCGACGACCTCGGCCGCCTCGTGCTTCGGGGCGCTTTCGACGGCGCCGGTCGGGGGCAGGGCGGCCTCGTCGCTCACGCGATCGGCTCCATGACCTCGAGTCCGCCGAGATAGGGGCGCAGGACCTCGGGGACCGCCACCGACCCGTCCTCGCGCTGGTGCGTCTCGAGCAGGGCGACGATCCATCGGGTGGTGGCGAGCGTGCCGTTCAGCGTCGCGACCGGCTGCGTCTTGCCGCCGCCCTCGGGCCGGAAGCGCGTCTCGAGGCGGCGCGCCTGGTAGGTCGTGCAGTTCGAGGTGCTCGTCAGCTCGCGGTAGGCGTCCTGCGTGGGGACCCAGGCCTCGATGTCGAACTTGCGCGCGGCGCTGGAGCCCAGGTCGCCGGCGGCCACGTCGATCACGCGGTACGCGAGGCCCAGGTCTTGCAGCATGGCCTCTTGCATCGCGACGAGGCGGTCATGCTCGGCCTCGGCGTCCGCGGGGTCGGTGTAGACGAACATCTCGAGCTTGTTGAACTGGTGCACGCGGATGATGCCGCGGGTGTCCTTGCCGTACGAGCCGGCCTCGCTGCGGTAGCAGGTGGACCAGAGGTAGAGGTCTTCCTTCGGCAGGTGATAGACCTCGTCGGCGTGCTGGCCGAGGAAGCCGGTGCCGCGCATGACCTCGGGACGCACGAGCGTCGGCGGGATCATCGGGGTGAAGCCCGCCTGCAGGGCCCGGTCGAGCGCGAGGGTCATGAGCGCGAGCTCGAGGCGCGCGCCGATGCCGGTGAGGAAGTAGAAGCGGCTGCCCGACACCTTCGTGCCGCGCTCCATGTCGATGGCCCCGAGCATCTCGCCGAGCTCGAGGTGGTCGCGGGGCTCGAAGTCGTAGGTCGGGATCTCGCCGTGGGTGCGGAGGGTGACGAAGTTCTCTTCGCCGCCGGAGGGAACGCCGTCGATGACGATGTTCTCGATCCTCGCGAGTGCTGCCTCGGCGTCCGCCTCGGCCTCGCCCACCGCGTGCTGCGCGGCCTTGACCTGCTCGCTGAGCTGCTTCGCCTCGGCCACGAGCGCGGCCTTCTCGTCTTTGGGTGCCTGCGCGACGCGCTTGCCGTGCGCGTTCTGCGCGGCGCGCAGCTCTTCGAAGTCGGTGATGGCCTTGCGCCGACGGCGGTCGGCCTCCAGCGCCTCGTCGACCGACGCGGGCGATTCCCCGCGGGCGATCTGGGAGCGCTTCACGAGCTCGGGATCTTCACGCAGCAGAGTCAGGTCGATCACGCGTCCATCCTACGGTCGGCGCCGGACTCGATTCCGCGTCCGGACGACGCGCGTGGGCCGCGGAACCCCGGGCGCGTCACTGCGGCCATGGGCCCACGGCATCCGGTCGTCAACCCCACACGATTCGCCCGTTCACGAGGGGATCGCGGTCCTATGGTGGAGCAATGGCCGACCCTGACGCGCCGCGTGACGACGCGGAGTCCCCCGAGACCGTCCCCGCTGACGCGCCCGACGAGGTGAAAGCGGATGCCGCCGCCGCCGAAGGCTCGGGCGAGGACTTCCACTCCGCCCGCCTCGGCGATGACGTGAGCGACCGCCCGCGCAAGGACGTCCCGCACCCCAAGGACGCCGCGGAGCCCGACGAGACCATCCACCAGCCCGAGGACGTCGAGCCCGACTCGTCGGACGAGGTGCCCGGCAAGGCGCAGCGCGTCGACGCCGAGGGCGAAGAAGCACCGATGGACGCCGAGCCCACGCAGAAGAAGCGCGCCGCTCTCGTCTACAACCCCACCAAGGTCGAGCCCGAGACACTGCGCGCCCGCGTCGCCGAGCTCTCGACCGAGGCCGACTGGGCCGAGCCGCTCTTCTACGAGACGACCGTCGACGACCTCGGTGACGACGCGACCCGCGCCGCCCTCGCTGAGAAGGTGGATGCCGTGCTCGTGGCGGGCGGTGACGGCACGGTGCGAGCGGTGGCCGAGGCGCTCACCTCGACGGGCGTTCCCCTCACCATCATTCCGAGCGGCACGGGCAACCTGCTCGCCCGCAACCTGAACCTCCCCCTCGCCGACACCGACGCGATGATCCGCGCGACCTTCGAGGGCGACACCCACCCCATCGACACCGGGATCGCGCGCATCCGCCGCGCCGACGGCGAGATCGAGGAGCACGGCTTCTCGGTCATGGCCGGGATGGGCTTCGACGCCGCCATGATCCAGAACACCCGGGACGATTTGAAGAAGCAGGTCGGCTGGGTCGCCTACGTCGACGGAGCGGCGCGTTCGCTCGTCTCGGCGAAGCCCTTCCGCGTCATGTACCAGCTCGACGGGCACCGCCTGCACTCGGCGAAGGTGCAGAGCGTGCTGTTCGCGAACTGCGGCGCCCTGCAGGGCGGCGTGGCGCTGATCCCCGACGCCTCCATCGCCGACGGAAAGATCGATGTGGCCGTCCTCCAGCCGAGCGGTGTGCTCGGCTGGCTGGGAGTGTGGCGGAGCATCGTGTGGGACAACTCGGTGCTGCGCCGCTTCCGCGCCGGACGCCGTGTGCTCGAGCGCCGGAAGGACTCGTCGGTGCGCTACCTCCGCGGCACGGGCATCGAGCTGGCGACCGCGCCAGCCCAGCCCATCGAGCTCGACGGCGACGAGTTCGGCGAGGCGACCCGCATCTACACGCGCGTCGTCCCCGGCGGTCTCGCCGTGGCGCTGCCGAAGGGCCACGACGTCTCGACGCTCTGACGCCGACGCGGCGCCGGTCGCCGGTCGCCGGTCGCCGGTCGCCGGTCGCCGGTCGCCGGTCGCCGGTCGCCGAGAACGTACCTGTTCGTCGAGAACGCCGGAAATCGGCGCACATCGGATGCGTCCTCGGCGAACGAGTGCGGCTTCGCAGACCGGCGGCGGGCGCGCGCCGCGCGCGGCGGGTGTCAAGCCCGGAATCGCGGATGCCGGGGTGGATAGCGTCGAAGGATGGCTTCGCCCTCGATCGTGTGGTTCCGTGACGACCTGCGCCTGACCGACAACCCCGCCCTGCGTGCGGCCCTCGACCGCGACGAGCCGATCGTGGCCCTGTACGTCCTCGACGAGGAGTCGGACGGGGTGCGCCGGATCGGCGGGGCGGCGCGTTGGTGGCTGCACGGGTCTCTGGCATCCCTCGGCGAACGGCTCGAGGAGCGGGGCGGCCGGCTCGTGCTGCGTCGGGGTCGCGCGTCCGAGGTCGTCCCGGCCGTGGTCGAGGAGATCGGCGCGGGGGCGGTGTTCTGGAACCGACGCTACGGCGGGGTCGAACGCGAGATCGACGCCGGACTCAAGGAGAAGCTGCGCGGCGACGGGGTGACCGTCGCGTCGTTCGCGGCGAACCTGCTCTACGAACCGTGGACGGTCCGCACGCAGGCCGACAAGCCGTACGGGGTCTACAGCCCGTTCGCGCGTGCGGTGCAGAAGCTCCCCGCCCCGCGTCCGCCGATGCCCGAAGCCCGCAACGTCCCCGGGTTCGATGGACGCATCGACGGCGACGATCTGAGCGTCTGGGCGCTGCTGCCGACGAAGCCCGACTGGGCGGGCGGGCTGCGCGAGACGTGGGAACCGGGTGAGCCCGCCGGCACGGCGCGGCTGAAGCAGTTCCTCGACGAGGACCTCGGGGACTACGCGAAGTACCGCGACGAGTTCGCGGGAGGGGCGACCTCGAACCTCTCCCCGCGCCTGCGCTGGGGCGAGCTGAGTCCCTATCAGGTCTGGCACGACACGATCGAGCACCGCGGTTCGGGGGAGCACGCGCAGAGCGCGAGCGGCTTCCTCTCCGAGCTCGTGTGGCGCGAGTTCGCGTGGCACGTGACGTACCACTCCCCCGACATCGCCACCGCGAACTGGCGACGGAACTTCGACGCGTTCCCCTGGCCGAAGCTCGACCGCGCGCACCTCGAGACCTGGCAGCAGGGGAAGACGGGCGTCGCAGTCGTGGACGCCGGGATGCGCCAGCTCTGGCACACCGGGGTCATGCACAATCGCGTGCGGATGGTCACGGCATCCTTCCTCATCAAGAACCTGCTGATCGACTGGCGCCACGGCGAGCAGTGGTTCTGGGACTGCCTGGTGGACGCGGATGCCGCGAGCAACCCGTTCAACTGGCAGTGGGTCGCGGGATCCGGCGCGGATGCGGCCCCGTACTTCCGCGTCTTCAACCCCGACACCCAGCGCAAGAAGTTCGACCCGCACGACGCGTACGTGCGGGAGTGGGCACCGGAGTACCTCGGCGAGAACCCGCCGGAGCCGATGGTCGACCTCGGCGAGACACGCAGGCGGGCCCTCGACGCCTACGCCGAGGTGCGGCACGGCGGCTGAGCGCAGCCTCCGCGCCTCGACGGTATCGTCGAGCGATGCGTGCCGTCCCACCCTCCCTCGACCCGACCGTCGTCGCCGAGATCGACCGCAGACTGGCTTCGGTCGAGGCCGAGCACCGGGTACGGATCCCGTGGGCGATCGAGAGCGGCAGCCGCGCGTGGGGATTCCCCTCGCCCGACAGCGACTACGACTGCCGCTTCCTCTTCATCCGACCGATGGAGAGCTACCTCTCGCTGTGGCCGGAGCGGGACGTGATCGAGACTCCGCTCGATGAGACCTTCGACGTCAACGGCTGGGACCTCGCCAAGACCGTCGCGCTCGTCGTGAAGGGAAACGCCACGGCCATCGAATGGCTCAACTCGCCGATCGTCTACACGGGCGACGAGCGGTTCCGCGCGGAGTTGCTCGCGCTGGCCGAGGAGACGGTGGAGCGCGGGGCGATCGGCCGTCACTATCTGCATGTCGGCCGTCAGCAGCGAGCGGGCGCGGTTACGCTGAAGCGGTTCTTCTACGCCCTGCGACCGGCCGCCGCCCTCCGCTGGCTCGCGACGCACCCCGACGCCGTGGTTCCGCCGATGGACCTTCCTCGCCTGCTCGCGGAGGGCGATGTCGACGATGCTGTCCGCAACGCCGCGACCGACCTGATCGCCGTGAAAGCGCAGACGCGCGAGCTGGGCACCGGCGCCCCGCCGGACGTGCTCGAGAGGTTCGTCGCGAACGAGCTCGACGCGGCCGCTTCCTTCGAGGAGGCTGCACCGCAGAAGGATCCCGCGACGGTGCGGTGCATCGCGGATGCCTTCTTCCGTGCCCAGGTCAGCCGCCCGTCCGCGATTCCGACCGTCGCCACGGCAGAGGATGACGCCCGGCCCGGGGGCTCGGCATCCGGGTACACGGAAGGGGCGCCGCCTCTCGGCGACGCCCCTTCCGACGGAAGTCAGCTGACGCGCGTGTCGTCCACGACGTCCTCGTCGTCGTCGCCCGGGATGTAGACGTCGACCACGGTGACGTTGATCTCGGCGACCTTCATGCCGACGAGCTCGGTGATGGCCTGGTGCACCGCGGCGCGGACGTTCGAGGCCACCCGCTGCAGCTGCTCGGGGTAGTCGACCTGGATCGCGATGTCGGCGGCGACCTCGGTTTCGCCCACCTCGACGCTCACGCCCTGGGCGTAGTCCTTCGCGCCGACGGCCTGGCGGATGTTGCCGATCACGCGGGCAGCTCCCCCGCCGAGGGCGTGGACGCCGGGAACCTCGGCCGCGGCGATGCCGGCGACCTTCGCGACGACGGCGTCGACGATGACGGTCGAGCCGCCGTCCTTCGTGGCGGTGGTGGGGGTGGCGGGAGTGGTGGGGGTGGCCATTGCACTTTCCTTCCGTCGTCTCCGGGACCGTGTGTCCCGCGATGTCATCAGTGAGACGCGGCGGGAAGAGGATTCGTCACGGCGATTTCCTGAGAGAAAGCTGAGGGTGGATGCCGCCGGCTCAGGCGTCGAAGAAGCCCCCGTACGGATCGTCGGCGTCGCCCGTGTCGCGCGCGTCGTACTCGACCGTCTCGGCAGAGAGGGCCACGCGGGAGTTCGGCGTGAAGAGGGCACTCACCTCACGATTGCCGACGACGACGAAGGAGACGAAACGGCCGCCCGCCTGGACGGCTTGTTCGATCCGCGACCTCAGCTCGGGAAGATCCTGCCCCTGCGCGAGGAAGAAGGACGCCTCATCGATCGCGATCTGCGTCTGCACCATCGTCTGCCCCTCGGATTTCGCCTCGCCTGCCCGATCGTCGCTCATGCCCGGGAGGCTAGGCGGCTCGGCGAGATGCGGCCAGGGGGGTTGCCGTCCGGGCACTCGCGGAATACGGAACGTGTCCCCGGGGTTGTGAGGGGGGTGATGCCCTCCCTCTCTGTTCTCGACCTCGTCCCGGTTCGTGCGGGACAGACCAGCGCCCAAGCCGTGGCTTCGGCCCTCGACCTGGTGGAGCGCGCGGATCGTCTCGGATACCGCCGGTACTGGTTCGCCGAGCATCACAACATGCCCGCTGTCGCGTCGACGACTCCCCCCGTGCTGATCGCCGCTGCCGCCGCCCGCACCTCGCGCATCCGCGTGGGGTCCGGCGGCGTCATGCTGCCGAACCACTCCCCGCTGATCGTCGCCGAGCAGTTCGCCGCGCTGGAGGCGATCGCCCCGGACCGGATCGACCTCGGCATCGGCCGCGCTCCCGGAAGCGACCCGGTCATCACGCAACTGCTGAACCGCTCGGGCACGACGAGCGACGTCTCGCGCTTCCCCGACCATGTCACCGACATCATGGCGCTCACCTCGCCCGAGGGGGCGACGGTGCGGTTCACCTCGGGCACCGAGTATCAGGTGAAGGCCACGCCCTTGGCATCCGGGATGCCGCAGATCTGGCTCCTCGGCTCGAGCGACTACTCCGCGCAGCTCGCGGCGAGCTTCGGACTGCCGTACGTGTTCGCCAACCACTTCGCGGGCGAAGGCCTCGAGCACGCGCTGCGGCTGTACCGCGATCAGTTCCAGCCGAACGAGTCGGGCGAGGGCCCGCAGACCTTCGTCACCGCGAACGTCGTCGCCGCCCCCACCGCCGAAGAGGCCGAGGAGCGCGCGCTGCCGCAGTTGCGGATGATGGCGCGGATCCGCACCGGCCGCCCGCTGACACCGCTCGAGACCGTGGAGCAGGCGAAGGCCGACCCGTGGGACGCGATGGCCGAGTCGATGATCGCCTCGAGCCGGCAGAAGTGGTTCGTCGGCACGGGTGCGGACGTGCAGGGCCAGCTCGCCGCTTTCGCCGCGCAGTACGGGGTCGACGAGATCATGGTGTCGCCCGTGGCGGGCGCGTACGACGGGGAATCGCTCGAGTCGTCCGTGGGGCGCGCGCAGACGCTCGAACTGATCGCGGCACCGGCGACAGTCGCGGCCTGACCGTCCGGCCGGGCGCTCGGCCCGGGGTCGGTCCGGCGCTCGGCGTCGGACCGGGCGCTCGGAGCCGGACCGTCAAGCCTCGGGTTCGCCGCTCAGCAGGCCGCGCAGCCAGTCGCGCGCCTCGACGAACACGTCGTCGCTGTAGCGCTGCGGATAGCGCACGATCGCGCGGTCGGCGCGGGCATAGGAGCCGAGGAAGATCACCTTCGGGCTGAAGCGACGCAGCCCCAGCAGCGCGTCGGCCATTCGCTCGTCGAGCACGTGCCCGTCGGCGTCGATCACGAAGCGGTAGCGGCCGAGGGCGTCGCCGATGGGACGGGATGCCAGCAGGCTCAGGTTGATGCCCCGGGTGGCGAACTGCTCGAGCAGCTCGAGCAGTGCACCCGGGTGGTCCTCGGGCAGCTCGACGATGAGCGAGGTCTTGTCGGCGCCGGTGGGAGGGGCCGGGGCCACCGTGCGGCTGACGAGCACGAAACGCGTGACGGCGTTCGGGTTGTCGCCGATGCTCTCGGCGAGCACCGTCAGGTCGTGGTGCGCGACGATCCCGGGCGCCGCGATCGCGGCATCCGCGGCGCTCGTTCCGTCGAGCACGCCCAGAGCGCTCGCGACGTTGCTCTCGGCCGGCAGGTGGGCGTGCGCGGGGACGTTCGCGCTCAGCCACTTCAGGCACTGCCCGTACGCCACGGGGTGCGCCGCGATCAGCGACACGTCCGCGAGGGTCGCGCCGGGGCGGCCGACGAGCACGAAGTTCACGGGGACGAGATACTCGCCCACGATGCGCAGCCCGGGCACCGTGGCCAGAGCATCCTGCGCGGTGGAGACGCCGCCGTCGACCGAGTTCTCGATCGCGATCATCGCGGCATCCGATCGCCCCGCGACGACGTCGGCGAGCGCCTCGCCGACGTTGCGGACGGGCCGCCAGATCTGGTCGCGCGCCTCCGGCACCTGAGCGAGCGCGGCCTCGGTGAAGGTCCCGGCCGGGCCGAGGTAGCTGTAGGAACGGCGGGCGGGGGTGTGATCTGTGTCGGGCAGCACCGGCTCAGCCTAGCCGCGACGTACGAGCCGCTCACCGATCGATTCGCTCCCAATGCGTCAACGTGTGTGCGCATGTCGGAGACACCGGGCAGACTGGGCGCATGAGCAGTCGCGCAGGGCAGCCCGCAGAGGCATCCGATCTCATCGACATCGACGAACTGATCGCGGCGTACTACGACCGCAGACCGGATGCCGCGGTGCCGGAGCAGCGCGTCGCCTTCGGCACGAGCGGCCACCGGGG
>JARBUN010000010.1 GCA_029239635.1 Microbacterium sp.
GAACGGCACGGGCCTGGCCGGGTGGCACGGAGGGATCGCGGACTCGTACCGCGCCTCGTCCGACTATCTGCAGCTCGTCGGCGGGCAGTTCGCGACGCACCCGGGTCGGCATCCCGATGATCGACCGGGAACCGAGGAGGACAACTTCCTCCCCTACCGCGTCGAGATCACCGACCTCGGGCGCACGCACGAGATCACCGCCGGCCTCGACGACTTCGCCCTCGACACCGAGCAGTACTGGGTGCTCACGGACGAGCTGAATGACGTCCTCGCCACCACCACGCACCCCGTGCAGCCGTATCACCCGTGGCATCGCCCCCTCGTCTCGCCGGCCGTCTGGACCCGCGAGTGGGGAGCGGGACGCGTCTTCGTCGCCACCCCCGGCCACACCCCGGACATCCTCCGCGAGCCGTCGGTCCGCACCATCATCGAAAGGGGACTGCTGTGGGCCAGCCGCACGGTATCGGAATAGTCGGCCTCGGCGTCATCTCGGCGCAGTATCTGGCCACCCTGGGCGAGCACCCCGACGTGCGGATCGTCGCGACCGCCGACCTCGATCGCTCCCGCGCGGAGGAGGTGGCGAGCAGATTCACCGGATGCCGCGCCCTCAGCGTCGACGACCTCGTCGCGGACCCCGCGGTCGACACGGTTCTGAACCTCACCGTTCCCGCGGCGCATGCCGAGGTGGCGCTGGCCGCACTGGCCGCGGGGAAGGGCGTCTTCGGGGAGAAGCCCCTCGCGGCGACCCTCGCGGACGCGCGTCACGTCGTCGCGGCGCGCGGGGGCGCATGGCTCGGTTGCGCTCCCGACACCGTGCTCGGCACGGGTGTCCAGACGGCCCGCGCCGCTCTCGAGGCCGGGGCCGTCGGGCGACCGGTGGCGGCGACGGCGACCTGGGTGTCCGCGGGCCACGAGGCGTGGCATCCACATCCCGATTTCTACTACCGCGAAGGCGGCGGGCCGCTGCTCGACATGGGGCCGTACTACCTGACGACGCTGTTCCACCTGCTCGGGCCGGTCGCTCGGGTGTCCGGGGCCTCGTCGCGACCGCGGGACACGCGGACGATCGCGAGCGGCCCGCGGGCGGGCGAGGTCATCCCTGTCGAGGTCGACACCCACGTGACGGGGGTGCTCGAGCACGTGGACGGCGCGGTGTCGACGGTGACCTTCAGCTTCGACGCGCCCGTCAGCGACGCCTCCCCGATCGAGGTCTACGGCGAGACGGGAACCCTGTCGGTTCCCGACCCCAACCTCTTCGACGGCGAGGTGCGCGTGCGCGCCGACCGCAGCGACGCCTGGCACGCCGTGACCGAACGCGCCGGGTACGACCACGCGGGCCGGGGCATCGGCATCCTGGATCGGGTCCGGACGGGGTCGGACCGGACCGACGCCGGCATCGCGCTGCACGTCCTCGAGGTCATGACGGCCCTGCAGGAGTCGGCACGCACCGGCGCGCGCGTCCAGATCGAGACGCGGCCGGCGCCACCACCCGTCGTCCCGTTCACGGGCGAGGAGCAGTGGCGCCGGGGCTGAGGCGGCCGGCCCTCACGGAAGGATGACGACCTTGCCGCTGATGCCGTGTTCCGCGGCCTCGGCGTGCAGCGCGGGAAGCTCGGCGAGCGGGATGCGACGGGTGACCTCGATGGTCAGCTCCCCGGCATCCACGAGAGCAACCAGTTCGGCCAGCTGCTCCCGGTCATTGCGCACGAAGACGGTGGAGCCGCGCACATCGCGCTCCGCATCGTCGGGGGTCGGCATCCAGGCGGTCGCGCTGACGACCCGTCCCCCGTCGCGCACCAGGCGCACGAGGGCGGCGAACTCCTCCGGCTCCAGAGGCGCGAGGTTGAGGAGCACGTCGACCGGAGCGGTCACGCCGTCGGCGAGCGCCGTGTCGTCGCGATCGAGGATCTCGTCGGCTCCGGCCGCGCGGACCTTGTCGATGCTGCGGGCACTCGCGGTGGCGACCACGTGCGCACCGGCCCGAGCGGCGAGCGCCACCGCGTAGGTGCCGACGACCCCTCCGGCGCCGACGATCAGCACGCGCTGACCGCGTTGGAGCTCGCCGTGCTCGAAGAGCGCCTGCCACGCCGTGAGCGCGACCGACGGCAGACCCGCGGCATCCGGCAGGGGCACGGTCGCGGGGGCCGCGACCCACGCCTCGGCGGGAGCGACGACCTTCTCGGCGGCGCCTCCGTTCTCGGTCATGGGCAGGAAGCCGACCACCGCGTCGCCGACGGCGAGGTCGTCCACGCCGTCACCGACCGCGTCCACGACTCCGGACACGTCGTACCCCGGCACGTGCGGAAGTCGCACAGGGATCGGCAGCGTTCCCGCGCGCATGCCGTTGTCGGCGGCGTTGAACGCGGATGCCGCGACCGCCACCCGCACCTGACCCGGGGCGGGCGTGGGCTCGGCGATCTCCGCGATCTCGAGCACGTCGGGTCCGCCGGTCCGGGTGTACTGCACAGCCTTCATGATGTCCTCCTTCGTCGGTTGCTTCGAATTCGAAGCGGTAGGGCGAAGGTAGCACTGCTTCGAACTCGAAGCAAGCAGTAGGATGGATCCATGGCCGACATGCCCGCCCCGCTCTCCGCGGCACAGCTCGAGACGTACTTCGCCCTCACGGAGATCGGGAGCCTCGTCCGCCACGCCGTCGAGAAGCAGCTGCGCGATGCCGGCGACCTGAGCTACGTGCAGTTCCAGCTGCTCGCACGCCTCGGCGACGCTGCGGACGGCAGCCAGCGAATGACCGACCTCGCCGACGGCGTCGTGTACAGCCGCAGCGGGCTCACGTATCAGGCGCAGCTTTTGGAACAGCGCGGGCTCGTGTCCCGCGGCCCCTCGCCCGACGACGAGCGCAGCGTGGTCGTCACGATCACCGCGGCGGGACGCGACGTGCTCGCGGATGTCTTCCCCGGTCACATCGAGACGGTGCGAACGCTCCTGTTCACCGAGCTCAGCGACGCCGAGGTCGAGACGCTGGGTGCGCTCCTCGCGAAGGTGCGCCGCCCCCTGCGCTCCGCACCGCCGCGGTCGGCGGGGCCACGGCGTCGACGCTGATCAGCGCGGCTTCGCGCTCCGCGCGCGGAACCACACCGTCAGTTCGCGCAGGGCACGTGCCGTGACCGTGTCGTCGCCCGAGTCCAGGTCGTCGAAGGAGTCACGGAACCCCTCGGGCGCCGCCTTGCGCGGAACCTCGAGCGTCTCGTAGCCCATCGTCCAGTCGGCGAACCGGCGTTCATCGATCTCCTCATCGACGAGAACGCGCATGTCGCGATGACGCGGGTCACGGCGGATCCGCCCGACGAGTTCGCGCACGAGCGACTCGGGCCCTTCGAGCACCTGGAGGAACCGGTCGCCGCGGAACAGCAGCATCCCCGACAGGTCGCGCGCGAGATTCGCCGCACGGCTCGACGTGAGGAGGTCGGCCAGTTCCTTCGCACCGAACGTCGACACCGCGGTGCTGGAGTAGGTCATCGACCGCAGTCGCTCGGCCATCAACGCACCATCGATCCGGGAAGCTCGCGGTCGGTGCGCACCTGACGGAGCACGATCTCCTCGTCCCGCGGAGCAGCCGGGCGGGTTTCGACCGTCGCGGACGTCACGGCCGCCATGCCGGCGACAAGCGTCGGAAAACGCCCGACCAGACGGGAACGTCCGTCGTAGGCCAGGTAGCTGCCGTCGGCTTCGCGGTCGAGGTACCCCAGGAACACGCCGTTGCGGCTGCCCACGTGGAACCCCTCTTCGACGCGCGCCCACACCACGCCGGCACCCGGGCGGTTCGTGTCGGTCATGTCGAGGCTCCTCTCCCACGGAGTGTCCGCAGACCTACGACCGTACCGATCTCCGAGAGGCGCGCACGCTCCTTGACAGCGCCCCGCGCAACCGTTCGCCTCAGCCCAGTTGCGCGCGGATCTGCTCGGCGTCGTCGGTTCCGGATGCCTCGACGATGCGCCCGCGCTCGAGTCGGTACATCGCGAACGCGGCGATGTTGACCCGCCGCCGCGTGGCCGGGACGTGCTGGAAGACCCCCGTCTGCATCCCCGACCCCCGCAGGTGTACGGCGAGACGGTCGTCCTCCACGATCAGCTGGATGCGCTTCCACTGCCAATCGGGGAAGGCGTGCAGCAGCTCGGCGGTCTCGGCGATCCAGGCTTCGGCGCCGGCGGGCCGATGGGCGCGGCGCACTCCCGGGTCGAGGAAGCCGCGCACGGCCTCGAGATCGTGGCGATTCTGGGCGTCGAGGAAGTCGGCGAACCAGTCGCGCGTCTCCCAGGTCTCCCGTCCCATTATCCGCCTGGCTCTTCCGGGTCGAGGCGTTCGCCGTTCGCCGGACGGATGCCGCAGGCCACCGCCGCGAGTACCACAACGTCTCGGCGCGCGCCGCCCCCTCGGCAGCCCGAGGCCCCCGTGAAACCGTGAGGGCATGGCATCCCCCCTCGCCCTCCTCCGTGACGACTCGCTCTCGCTCCTGGTCCGCGGCTACGGCTTCGGCGCTCACCTGTGGCGCCGCGCCGACCGCGGGGCGCGCGCCGTCCCGTTCCGGCTGCTCGGGCGCGAGGCGCTCTTCGTGCGGGGCGAAGAGGGCGTGCGCGTGTTCTACGACGAGACGCTCGTGCGTCGGCATGGGGCGATGCCGGCGTTCATCCAGGAATCGCTGTTCGGCCACGGCTCGGTACACAGCCTCGACGGCGACGAGCACCGCCACCGCAAGGCCACATTCGTCGACGTGCTCTACGACGACGCCGAGGTGCAGCGGCTGCTCCCCGAGCTCGAGCGGCAGTGGCAGGGCGAACTCGACGAGTGGGTCGCGGGCGGCGAGCGCTCGGCGTACGACGCCGCCGTGGGTGCGCTGGGCCGCGCGATCATGCGGTGGGCCGGCATCCCGGGCACGGCGGCGGCGCAGACGCGGTGGGCGAAGCGCCAGGCGCAGATCGTCGACGGGTTCGGTGTGCCGTACTCGCCCGAGTTCGCGCTCGCCCTGCTCAACCGCCGGTGGTCCGACCGTCACGCAGCCGAGCTGATCGACGCGGTGCGCGCGGGCACGCTGGACCCCGCCGAGGGCACCGCCCTGCACGCCTGGGCGTGGCACCGCGACCGCTCCGGCGAGCTGCTGCCCGCGAAGCGCGCGGGCATCGAGCTGCAGAACAGCTTCCGGCCGATGATCGCCGTCTCACGCTTCGTCGCGTTCGCCGCGAAGGAGCTGCACGATCGGCCGGAGTGGCGCGAGCGGATCGCGGCCGAGACCGCCGCGCGCGGATCCCTCGTCGGCGGGGAGCTCGCGACGGCGTTCGCGCAGGAGATCCGACGCACCGCACCCTTCGTGCCGATGCTGCCGGCGTGGGCCGAGACCGACATCGAGCTCGACGGTCAGCGGGTCGCGAAGGGCGGCCGGGTCGTGCTGGACATCCTCGGCACCGACACCGATACGCGCGAGTGGGAGCGCCCCTCCGCCTTCGACCCCGAACGCTTCGTCGGCGTCGACGACTACGAGGCGATCCGCCCCTTCGTCCCCCACGGCGGCGCCGACGTGCCGACCGGTCACCGCTGCCCGGGTGAGAAGCTCGCGATCGCCGGGCTCGCGGCATCCATCGCCGTCCTCAGCGACCCGCGTCTGCGCATCAGCGGTCGCGGACTCGAGGTGAACAGGCGCCGGATGCCGACGAAGCCGCGCTCCGGCGGGCGCGTGCGCCGCGCGGACGCACCGTCGAGCTGCCCGTTCCACCGCGGCTGACCTGTCACGAGAACAGGCTGCGCGACGAGGACAGGGCGACGGACGCTCTAACGGGCTGTTCTCGTGGCATCCCCTGTTCCGGTGACACCGCGGGCTCCGCCGCGACACCGTCACGAGAACAGGCGCCGCGACGAGAACAGGTCGATCCGCGCAGATTCGGCCTGTTCCGGTGGCATCCCCTGTCCCCCGGGCACAGGATGCCGCGCCTCAGTCCGCGGAACGCACCCAGCGCCGCCACTCGGGCTGAGGTGCGTACCCGCGGGCCAGCCAGGCGGAAGCGCCGAGGTCGTTGCCCTCGAGAACCATGGCGTCGAAGCGTCCGGCACCGAGCGCCCGGAGACGCGTCTCCGCCGCGTCGAGAAGGACCCGCGCGATGCCCCGACGACGGTGGCCGGGGTGCACGGCCAGGCGATAGAGGTGCGCGCGCCACCCGTCCCAGCCCGCGATGACGGTGCCGACGATACGGCCATCGGACCGGACGACGAGCACCGCCTCGGGGTCGCGGCGCAGCAGTGCCTCGACGACCGGCGCGGAGTCGCTCGGTCGCGCGTCGTTCTCGCCCGCGATCGCCCAGAACGCCAGAAGGGCATCGACGTCGGCGAGGGTCGCGGTCTCGACGGAGTGAGACGTCGGCGGAGTGGTCATCGACCGACGATACCGGCGCGCCCCTCCGCCACGTTCGCCGAGACAGGCCCGGATGCCGAGGCGCACGCTGCTCAGACCCCCTTGCCGCCCTGAGTCGCCGCCGGCTCCCAACTCACCCCGCCGGGCGTCGCGGACTCGCCCAGGAGGCGGGCATGAGCGCGCACGTCGTCGCTCTGCGGCACCGACACGCGGTGGAGCAGGTCGACGTCGGGGAACGCCCGGCCGTAGGCGAGACCGCTCACATCCACGAGCACCCGCCACGGCGGCCGCGCCGGCGCCTCGGTCGGATTCACGAGCGCGGCGACGAAGGCTCCGGCCTTGTCGCGGGCTCGTTGCTCGGGACTCTTCGCCTGCTCGACCGCGTCGAGCGCCGCGCCGAGGTCGCCGCCGTGGAGCACCAGAAGTGCGCGCGCATCACCGATCCCGAGGTCGGCCGCGCGGCGGAGGCGCTGGATCTTCTCGACGGGGGTGAGCATGTCGGACGCGTCGGAGGGTGCGTTCCACGGTGCGGGCTCGGGAGCGCGATCGTCCAGAGCATCGAGCGCGACGCCGAGCACCCTCGCCCAGCACAGAACAGGGCGCGACGCGCGGGAGATCGCGTCGACCGCACGCATCGTGCCGAACCCGCGGCGTGCATCGGTAGGGCCCCACGATGGGCCCTGCCCTGGTGACACTCCGCGTTTCCCGCGGCGTCACCAGGGCAGGGTCCGATCGGTTCCTCACCTTCGGCGTCCGGGTCCGCGCATGCGTCGACGCAGCGACCCGGACACCTCGAGCAGCGTCAGACGCCCGGAGAACCGGCCGCGGTGCGATCCCCCTGTCGCCGACGGCGCACGACCCATACTCCGGCGCCCGCAAGGAGGAGGATTCCCGCGAGCAGGACCAGCGCTCCAATGGGACCGGTCAATCCGGTGAGGGCGAGCGGCACGGGCGTCACAGCCCAGAACGGATCGCTGTCCGTCAGTCGGACCGGCCGACCCGCGGCGTCCTTCACCGCAACGGGAACACCGTGCGGATCGAGGGAGGGCTTGCCGGTCGGCACCCCGTGTCCGTCGACCTCCGGCATGATCGGTGTCGCCTCGACGGTGACATCGTCGGAGTGGGTCTGCCCCGCACCCATGCGCAACGTGCCGTGTGCGAAGAACGACGCTCCCGGCGGGATGAGCCCGTGCCAGGTCCCCTGCGACACGAAGTCGTACGAAGCCGGGCCCCCGAATGCGCTCAGATCAGCCGTCCACGCCGATACCTGCGGACCCTGAGCCGTGACATCGCGGAGGTCCACCGGCACCGAGGACCTGAGCGCGGTCGGCAACGTCTTCTCGGGCACCGCGTGGAGCGGCAACGGTGTCGACATCGCCAATGTGTCGAGCGCCCGCGCGCAGGCTGAGGGCAACTGCGTCGGGGACGGCACCCCGACGACGCTGCCCGTCGATCTGCTCGCGGCGTGTCCCGATGCGGCGCAACCCGCCGCCGACCTGGGTGCACTCCCCGCGGCGAGCGCGCCTCCGGGAGTGAGCTTCCTCAAGGTCGCCGCACCCCCGACGCAGCCCGGCCTGGCCGACGTCGGCGCTCCGGCGCGTGTCCTGCCGGCGCGGGTCGCCCTGCCCGACCGCGCGGCGATCGCGTTGCCCTCCCAAGATCTCCTCGGCGACCGGGCGCGCAGATGAGGGCACTCCCGTCCCTCGCGCTCGCGGTGATCGTGGGTCTCGGGCTCCTCACCGCGTGCGCTTCCACGCCGACACCCGCGGAGTCCGACGCGCAGCCGGTGACCGCCGCCGAGGCGGAGCTGCTCGCCGCCGCCCGGTTCCGCAACTTCGACGCGGGAACCCGCGCCGTGAGCTTCGACGTCGAGGAAGACGGCAGAGCGCTCCACCTCGCCGGCTGGTTCGACTACGCCACGCACACCGGCTACGGTGCTCTCACCGCCGACGGCGCGCCCAACGCTCTCACCCTCTGGAACACCACGGCCATCGCGGTGCACGCCCCCCTGTCGACCGACGCCGGGGCCGCAGCGCCCCTGCCGATCCCGGATGCCGCACCCCTGGACGACGCGTGGAGGAGCGCCCCTCTGGCCGGCGCCCGCTCGCGCCTCCACAGCATGTTGCAGGTGATCGCGTCGCTGGGGACGGACCGGCCCGACAACCCTCTGCTGCTCCGTCAAGGCGGAGCTCTCACGCTCGGTCACGACTCGATCGAGGGCACGGACGTCACCGTCTTCGCGGGCCCGGTTTCCGACAGCGCCCTTCCGGCGGGTCAGAGCGCCGACCCCGAGGCATCGACGACACGGTTCTGGCTCGACGCCGAAGGTGTCATGCGACAGGCGGCCGTACGGCTGGGCGGGAGCGGTCCGTGGCACGAGATCGCCTTCGCGGACGCCTCCGGCGTCGATCTCGGTGATCCGTTCGCGAGGGCGGCAGCAGGATGAACGGCGCGGGCGAGGAGCTCGGGCCGGAGGCGGACGCCCCGTCGGCCATCTCCCGGCGCGGGCTGCTGCTGGGCGGAGGCGTCGGCCTCGGAGTCGGCGCGGTGTTCGGCGCTGTCGGCGCTTCGGCGACCCGTCCGCCATCGACGACCGAGACGAAGACGGCGGTCGCCACGACCGGGCAGCGCGTCGTCGCCCGTGGCATCCATCAGGCCGGCATCGACCGACCCGCCACACCCCAGAAGAATGCGGTCGTCGTCGTGGCCGATGTGCCCGCCGACATCGACCGCGCCGAAGTCCTCGGCCTCCTCGCCGCGCTGGGCGACTCCGTGGAGCGCGTGACGGACGGGACCGAGACATCGGTCACACCCGACGGGCCGATGGACCTGACCGTCACGATCGGGATCGGCCCTCGGCTCGTCTCGGCGATCGATCCCAGCCTTCCCGGTGCGGACGCGCTCCCGGCATTCGCCTCGGACGCGCCCCTGGATCCGGCCCTGTCGGGAGGGGACATCCTCATCGCGGCGTACGGCAGCGATGCCGGTGCGCTGCACGCGGCGGTCGCGCATGTTCTCGCGGCCTCGCCGACGGCGGTGCGACGTTGGTCGCAGACCGGGGTGCGCGGCTCGGGCGAAGGGACGATCGTGCGCAATCCCCTCGGCTATCACGACGGGATCATCGTTCCCCAAAGCGCCGCGGATCTCGACGCGAACGTCTGGATCGGCGACGGCCCCGCCGCTGGGGGGACCATCGCCGTCATCCGACGGCTCCGGCTCGATGTGGCCCGGTTTCGCTCCGAAACCCCCGACCGGCAGGACGCCGTCATCGGTCGACGCCGTCTCGACGGCTCACCGTTGTCGGGCGGCGCGCTGACCGACGCGGTCGATCTCCGGGCGAAGACGCCCGAGGGCGACTACCTCATCCCCGTCCGCTCCCACGCCCGCGCGGCCCACCCGTCGTTCACCGGCAGCGCCCTGATGCTCCGCCGCGGATACGCCTTCAGCAACGCGGTCCGACCCGGTGCCGCGGCCGATGACGGGCTCTTGTTCATGTGCTTCCAGAACGACCTCGAGTCCTTCGTGCGCTCGCAGCGGCGTCTCGACGAGGTCGATGATCTGATGACCTACACGACCGTGACCGCGAGCGCGTCGTTCCTCATCGTCCCGGGTCGGAGCTCGGACGCGCCCCTGGGCGGTTCGCTCTCCTGACCGCGGCCGCACCAGCGTCGAACAACACCGATGTAGTTTCGAAGATCCTCGCGCCCGCCGAGTTATCCCCAGGACACCTGCACAGGAACAGGCGAGTTCCCCACAGTTCTCCCCAGAGTTATCCACAGGCTCATGCAGGCATCCTCGTACGGACGTTTCCCGCCGCCGGACGTCGCGGTACGACCCGGCGCCGTCGCCGCCGGTTGGATCACCCAGCGCCTCACACCCTGGCGAGAACCGACCGCATCGCCGACAGAACGAGGTGGGGCCGTCGGCGCAGCGTCACGAGAGCGCGCAGCGTCACGAGAGCAGGGGATGCCGTGAGAACATGCCGATCCGCGGCGATGCCGCCTGTTCTCGAGTCATCCCCTGTGCCCGTCTCGCGACGGCGGGGGCCGGCGGGGGCCGACCTCAGGCCCGGGCCGCGGGCTTGCGGGCGGTATGGACCCCGTCGGTCACTCGGCGTCGCTCTCATCCGTCTCGGCATCCACCGCCGAGAACACCTCCGACGCGATCCGGAACGCCGTGTTGGCCGCCGGCACGCCCGAGTAGATCGCCGACTGCAGGATCACCTCGCGGATCTCCTCGACCGTCAGCCCGTTGCGCAGAGCGGCGCGCAGGTGCATCGCCAGCTCCTCGTGGTGCCCGTGCGCGATGAGCGAGCTGAGCACGGCGACCGAGCGCGACCGGCGGTCGAGGCCGGGGCGAGACCAGATGTCTCCCCAGGCCACGCGCGTGATGAAGTCCTGCCAGTCGGCGGTGAGGTCGGTGGCCGCCGCCGTGGCGCGGTCGACGTGCGCGTCCGACAGCACGGCGCGGCGCACGGCCATGCCCTGGTCGAAGCGTTCCTGGTCGGTGGCCATCAGGCGTCCTTTCGAGAAGCGGATGCGAAGAACGACCGCAGCAGCGCCGCCACGGCCTCGGGCTGCTCGGCGGGCGGGAGGTGCCCGGCGTCGTCGATGCGCGCGGTGCGTCCGTCCCGGACGCCCTCGGCGATCTCGACCGCCTTGGTCTCGGGGGCGACGGCGTCGAACGCGCCCCACGCCGCGAGCACCGGCACCGTGATCTCGCCGAGCACCGACCGGACGTCGTATGCGGCGAGCGCCTCGCAGCAGCGGGCGTAGCTGTCATCGTCGGCGTCCTGCAGCGCGTGCAGCAGGCGGCCGGTCAACTCGGGACGTCGCGCGATCGAGTCGGGGGCGAACCAGCGCTGCGCCGACGCGATGATGAGGCTCGACGTGCTCTGCGCGCGCGCCTGCGCCGCGCGATCGGCCCACGCGTCGGGGTCGCCGAGCTGGGCTCCGGATGCCACGATCGCGGCCGCTCGCACCCGGTCGCCGTGGCGGCGGGCCAGTTCCAGTCCGGTCGCCCCGCCGAGCGAGACTCCGGCGTAGAGGAACGTCTGGTCGGGCACAGCGGCCGCCACGGCATCCGCGAGGTCGGCGACCGTGAACGCCTCGCGCGCAATCGGCCCGGCGCCGTGACCCGGCAGGTCCCACGACGCGACGCGGTAGTCGTCGGCGAGCAGCGGGACGACGTCCTCCCACAGGATGGTCGAGGTGCCGAGCGACGGCCCCAGCACGAGGAGTGGCGCCTCCTCGGGTCCGACCGGCTCGGTCAGCGAGATCAGCGAAACAGCAGTCATCCGTGCACCCCGTCTCCGTTGGCATCCGATCCCGTGCGGTCTCGGTCATCGCGTGCTGTCTCAGCGCCCGGCCCGCCACCCCGTGCCAGCCACGGTGCGAGGCCGACGTAGGCGCGCGGGTCGAGCAGCGCGTCGATGTCGAGGCCCGCGGTCTCGGGCAGCGCGCGGAGCGCCGGAGCGAGATCGCCCTCGCCCGCCAGCAGCTCCGCGAAGCGGTCGGCCCCGATCAGCGGGACCAGCACGCCGCGCAGCCGCTCGCTGACGAGGCGTCCGCCGGTCAGACCGGCGTTGGCCGCCGCCGCCGCCACGTCGACCCGGAGGTGCGCCGCGAGCGAGGCTGCGTGCCGCGTCGCCCCGAGCGCGAGCCGCACGAGCTCGCGTAGCGTCGGCCACTCGGCGTGCCACGCCCCGTCCGGGCGCTCGTCGACGGCGAGGGATGCCGCGAGGTGCAGCGTCGCCGCCAGCTGCGGCGCGCGCAGGGCAGCGGAGCGGATCAGCACCGCCTCGGCGGGATTCTGCTTCTGGGGCATCGCGGAGGAGCCGCCGCCGACCCCCTCGGACACCTCGCCGATCTCGGTGCGGCTGAGGGTCGCGACATCACCCGCGAACTTGCCCAGCGCATCGAGGGCCTGCACGATCGCGTCGCCGATCTCGGTGATCGGCCAACGCGTCACGTGCCAGGGGGCGTCGGGGACGTCGAGCTCCACCGCCCGGGCGAACGCGGCGGGTAGCGCTGCCGCCGTCTCCGGCGACCCGGTGATCTCCACGAACGAGGCGAGCGTGCCGCCGGCCCCGCCGAGCTGCGCCGGGTACTCGAGCGCATCGATCCGTCTCACCGCACGTTCGATCCCGCGGGCCCACGTCGCCGCCCTCGAGCCCACGGTCGTGGGCACGGCGTGCTGCGTGAGGGTGCGGGCGGCCGCGACGTCGTCGGCGTGCGCCTGGGCGAGCTGGCGCGTCCACTTCCCGGCGATGTCGAGCGACGAGCGCACCTGCCCCATCGCCCGGCGAACGACCATCATGAGAGCGGTGTCGAGGATGTCCTGGCTCGTCGCCCCGCGGTGGATCCACGCGCGGTGCTCAGCCGGCACCTGCGCCTTGAGCATGCCGACGAGGGGGATCACCGGGTTGCCGCCGCTCACCGACTCCGCGATGAGGCGGTCGATGTCCAGCCCACCGGTCAGGCGACCGTACTTCTCGTCGAGCCCGAAGACGTGGTCGATGTCGCGGCGGGCCTCGCGCGGAGCGACCCCCACCTCGACGTAGGCCGCCACCAGCGCGCACTCCGCGCGCACGAGCTCGTTGAGCACGAACCCGTCCGACACGAACAGGTCGTGCCCGACCGTCACGGGCGAGAGCACGCCGAGGTCGATGTGCGGCAGGGGCTCAGAAGGCAAGGAAGACCGTCTCTTTCTCGCCCTGGAGCCGGATGTCGTGCGTGAGATCACCGCCGGGCGTACGCGTCGCGACGAGGGTAGCGCGCTCCTCCGGCGTCAGCCTGGACAGCAGCGGGTCGGCGGCGAGAACCGCGTCGTCCCCCGGCACGTAGATGCGCGTGTGCAGCTTGTCGGGCAGGCCCCGGGCGAAGACGATCGCCGCGTAGAAACCCGGTCGATCCCGGATGCCACCGGGCTCCCGCGTCCAGAAGGCGAAGTGCCCCTCGTCGTCGGTGAAGGCGCGGCCGAATCCGGTGAACGTGTGATCGTCGCGGCGGAACGCGCCGCGCGCCCGCGGCACCGAGCCGTCGGCATCCGCCCCGAAGATCTCGACCAGCGCGTCGGGGACGGGTGCCCCCGCGCCGTCGTAGACCGTGCCCGCCAGCACGATCGCGCCGGGCGAGTGCGGGAACACCACCTCGTGCTGCTTCGGGTACTCCAGGCCGTAGGCGAAGAAGGGACCGACCGTCTGGCCGGGGGTCGCGCGGTGCGTCTTGGCGGGAGCGGTGCCCATCACTCGTCACCCTCCTGCTCGAAGTAGGTGGCATCCGGGCCGTCCACGACGATGTCGAAGCGGTACCCCGTCGCCCACTCGGGCGAGGTCAGGTCGTGGTCGTAGACGCCGACGAGGGCGTCGCGGTCCTTCTGCCGGTGGATCGTGTTGTAGATCGGGTCGAGAGCGAAGAGCGGGTCGCCCGGGAAGTACATCTGCGTGACGAGGCGCTGCGTGAACGAGGAGCCGAACACCGAGAAGTGGATGTGGGCGGGCCGCCAGGCGTTGCGGTGGTTCTTCCACGGGTAGGGGCCGGGCTTGATCGTGGTGAAGCGGTACTCCCCGTTCGCATCGGTGACGGTGCGACCGGCTCCGGTGAAGTTCGGGTCGAGCGGTGCGGGATGCTGATCGCGCTGGTGGATGTAGCGCCCGGCGGCGTTGGCCTGCCAGATCTCGATGAGCTGGTTCGCCACCGGCCGGCCCCACGAGTCGAGCAGTCGTCCTTGCACGACCATGCGCTCCCCCAGCGGCTCGCCCGCGTGCTGCAGCGTGAGGTCGGACTCGATCGCGGCGACGTCGCGCTGCCCGAACGCGGGCGAGAACAGCTCGATCGTCTCCGGATCGACGAGCTTCGGATTCTTCGTCGGATGCCGCAGCACGCTCGAGCGATACGCGGGGAAGTCGTGGGCGGTCGCGGGCACGGCGTCGCCGGCGGCCTCGCGGGCGTCGAGCTCGGCGTGACGGGCGCGGATCTCCTCGACGATCTGGGCCTGCGTCGCCTGATCGGGGGCGGCGAGCAGCGTCTCGGGCGCGGCGGCGGTGTTCGTCATGGGGTCTCCTTCGACCAGACCATCGTCCGACACCACGGTCGGGGGCGGCCGATCCTTCCCGCTGAATGGGAATCGTGGCATCCTGTGCCCATGGCGAACTCCCCCTCGGGCGATTCGGTCACCGAACGGCTGGTCCGCATCCTCGAGACGTTCACGCCCACGCGCACCGCCCAGACGACCGCGGACATCGGCCGGCGGGCCGGCCTGCCGAGCTCGTCCGCGCACCGGATCGTGAACGAGCTGGTGGATGCCGGACTCCTCGAGCGCGACGAGGAGCGGCGCGTGCGCGTGGGGATGCGCCTGTGGGAGCTGGCGACGCGCTCGTCGCACGCCCTGCGGCTGCGCCAGGCCGCGCTGCCGTACATGGAGCGCGTGCAGCAGCGCGTGCGCGAGCACACGCAGCTCGCGATCCTGGAGCACGACGAGGCGCTCTTCCTCGAGCGTCTGAGCGCCCCCGACTCGGGAGCCAACATCACGCGCGTCGCCGGGCGCCTTCCGGTGCACGCGTCGTCATCGGGCCTGGTGCTGCTCGCCTTCGCCCCGCACGACCTGCAGGAACGCGTTCTCGCGGGACCGCTCGCGCGGGTGACGCCCGAGACCATCGTCGACCCGGCGGCCCTGCGCCGCACGCTCGCCGAGATCCGCACTCTCGGCCGCGTGGTCGCCCCCGGGTACGTCGACGAGGTCTCCACGGGGGTCGCCGTTCCCGTCCGCGACGAGACCGGCGCCGTCATCGCCGCCCTCTCGGTCGTCCTGCCGCGCGACGCCGAGACGCAGTTCGCCCTCGTCGAGCTGCACCGCTCCGCCCGCGACACCGAGCGCGCGCTGGGCTATCGCCGCTGAGCCGGCGGCGTCCCGTTCATCGGGAATACGGCGGTGGGGCACCGGCATCCGCGTCACGATCGGCGGGTACCCGTCGAAGGAGACGCCATGACCACCACCGTTCGCACCCGCGTCGCCATCGTGGGCGCCGGCCCCGCCGGCCTCCTGCTGTCGCACCTGCTCGACCAGGCGGGCATCGACTCCGTCGTCATCGACCGACGCTCGCGCGACGAGATCGAGAGCACCATCCGCGCCGGCATCCTGGAGCAGGGCACCGTCGAGCTGCTCGACACGATCGGGGAGGCGTCGCGCGCCCGCACCGTCGGGCACCGCCACGACGGAATCGAGCTGCGCGTCGAGGGCGAGGGACACCGCATCGACTTCGCCGAGACCGTGGGGCGCGCGGTGTGGCTGTATCCGCAGCACGAGGTGCTGAAAGACCTCATCGCCGCACGACTCGCCGCGGGTCAGGACCTGCGCTTCGGCGTGACCGCGGAAGGCATCGACGACGCGGACCGCCCGCGCGTGATCGCGCGGGACGCCGAGGGGAACCCCTTCGAGATCGAAGCGGAGTTCGTCGTCGGCTCCGACGGCTCGCGCAGCGTCGCCCGCGCCACCGTCACCGGGTCGAGCACGGGCGGGTACTTCCGCGAATACCCCTTCGCCTGGTTCGGCATCCTGTGCGAAGCCCCGCCGAGCAGTGCGGAGTTGATCTACAGCACCTCCCCCGAGGGCTTCGCGCTCGTCAGCCAGCGCTCCGACACCGTGCAGCGGATGTACTTCCAGTGCGACCCCGACACCGACACCACCGCGTACAGCGAGGAGCAGCTGTGGGACGAGCTGCAGAAGCGCGTGCCCGGAACCACGCTCAAGAAGGGCCGCATCTTCCAGCGCGATGTCCTGCGCTTCCGCAGCTTCGTGGCGCACGAGCTGCGTCGCGGTCGCGTCGCGCTGGTCGGCGACGCGGCCCACACGGTTCCGCCGACGGGCGCGAAGGGCATGAACCTCGCGATCGCCGACGTGCGCCTGCTCGCCGCCGCCCTCGGCGCGCTGCTGATCGACGGAGACGAGCGCCTGCTCGACGCGTATCCCGAGACCGCGAGCCGCCGCATCTGGAAGGCCCAGCACTTCTCGTGGTGGATGACGAGCCTGCTCCACGTGGCTCCGGATGCCACCGACTTCGACCGCCGACGCCGGCTCGGCGAGCTGCGTACCGTCGTGGAGTCGGAGCACGGCCGCGCGTTTCTCGCCGAGGCCTACTGCGGCTGGCCCTTCGACGCCTGACCCGCCCCATTGAGTGTCCACAACACGCCGTAACGCCCGCACGCATAACGGCATGTTCTGGACACTCGACGAACGTGACCCCACGCACACCAGCACGCGGCGCCCGAGCCGAAGCCCGAGCGCCGCGTCGACCCCGCGCGGGGCTCAGTTCTTCTTGTCGCGCGGCTTCGGGAACGGGCTCGGCACCACCGGCACCGTCCCCGTGTAGCCCTCGCGCTGGGCGGCGAGCTCGGCGATGCGCTTGCGGCACACGAACCATCCCGCCGTGATCAGCAGGCTGGCGACGATCGCGACGACGAGCGTCGCGGGCGAGTCGATGAACACCAGCACCAGCACGACCGCGAGGAACACCAGCGTCGCGTAACCCGTGTACGGCGCCCAGAACAGTCGGAACTTCGGGCGCACCAGCTCCCCCCGATCAGCCAGGCGCTTGAACTTCATCTGGCACAGCATGATGGTCGCCCAGGTCACCAGGATGCCGACGGCGGCGACGTTCAGGACGGTCTCGAACGCGTCGCTCGGGTTGACGTAGTTGATGACGACGCCGAGCAGCGCCACGACCGCCGTGATCGCGATCCCGCCGTAGGGCACGCCCGCTTTGTTCATCCGGGAGGCGAACTTCGGCGCCGACCCGGCGACCGCCATCGAACGGAGGATGCGGCCGGTGGAGTACAGCCCCGCGTTCAGCGACGACAGCGCGGCGGTCAGCACGACGAGGTTCATGATGACGTCGACGCCCGGTACCCCGATCGAGCCGAAGAAGGTCACGAACGGGCTCTCGTCCTTCGAGTACGCGGTGAACGGCAGCAGCAGCGCGAGCAGCAGCACCGAGCCGACGTAGAAGATCGCGACGCGGAAGATGACCGAGTTGATCGCGCGCGGCATGACCTTCTCGGGGTTCTTCGTCTCCCCCGCGGCCGTGCCGACGAGCTCGATCGAGGCGTACGCGAACACCACGCCCTGCATGAGGATGATCGCGGGCAGGATGCCGTTGGGGAAGAACCCGCCGTTGTCGGCGATGAGCGAGAAGCCGGTGGGCGCACCCGTGGGCGTCCCGAAGATGACGAAGTAGATGCCCACGAGCAGGAACGCGACCAGGGCGGTGACCTTGATGAGCGCGAACCAGAACTCCAGCTCGCCGAACACCTTGACCGACACGAGGTTGACCGCGAGCACGGTCACGAGGGCGGCGAGCGCCCACACCCACTGCGGGACGGCGCCGATCCACGGCACGTACTTGCCGAAGAAGTTCATGTAGAGGGCGGCGGCGGTGATGTCGACCATCGTCGTCGTCGCCCAGTTGATCCAGTAGAACCAGCCCGAGACGAAGGCGGCCTTCTCACCGAAGAATTCGCGGGCGTACGAGACGAAGGAGCCCGAGGTCGGGCGGTGCAGCACGAGCTCGCCGAGGGCCCGCAGGATGAAGAACGCGAAGAGACCGCACACGGCGTACGAGATCACGATCGAGGGACCGGCCTGCTCCAGCCGTCCGCCCGCTCCGAGGAAGAGCCCGGTGCCGATCGCACCGCCGATGGCGATCATCTGCACCTGACGCGACGTCAGCCGCTTGTGGTACCCGGCGTCCTCGAGCTGAACGGTCGAGGTGTGGATCTGCTCGGCAGCGTCGCCGGAGCGGGAGGTGGAGTCGGTCACGTACCCATCATTCGTTTCACGCAGCATCTGTCCAGCAAGCGCGCCGAGTGTCGGAATTCCGGATGCCGCCGTCTACAGCCACTTCTTGACCTTGAACGTCAGCCACAGACCGGCGGACACGACCACCATCAGCACGAGGGCCATGGGGTAGCCGAACTCCCAGTTCAGCTCGGGCATGTTCTTGAAGTTCATGCCGTAGATGCCGCCGATCAGCGAGGGGCCGAAGAGGATCGCCGCCCACCCCGAGATCTTCTTGACCTGCTCGTTCTGCTCGAGCGACGTCTCGGTCTGCCGCTGCGTCACGAGCGTCGCGTTCACGGTGAGGGCGTTGTCGAGGATCGACCGCATCGAGGTGAGCTTGTCGCACTGCCGCAGGACGTGGTCGAGCACGTCGCGCAGCGATCGCTGCAGCTCGATGTCGACACCGTACTTCTCGGCCCCGCGCAGCAGTGCCTGCAGCATGTCGCGCAGGGGCTCCGTGGCCCGCTGGAAATGGATGACCTCGCGGGCGAGTTCGTAGATGCGCTGGGTCAGCTCGGTCCCACCGGTCCCGAAGAGCTGATCCTCGATCTCGTCGACGTCGTTCTGCAGACCGCGGGCGACGGGGTCGTACTGATCGACGACCTCGTCGAAGATCGCGTAGAGCACCGCCTCGGGGCCGCGCGCCAGCAACTCGGGCTGTTCCTCGAGCCGGTGGCGCACGCGGGCGAGGTCGGGCACCTCGGCGTGACGCACGGTGACGACGTAGTCCTGCCCGACGAACACGTGCAGCTCGCCGAACTCCACCGTCTCGGTCTCGTCGATGTAGCGGGCGGGCCGCAGGACCGCGAAGAGATTGCCGCCGTAGCGTTCGAGCTTCGCGCGCTGGTGTCCCGCCAGCGCATCTTCGACCGCGAGGGGGTGCAGCGAGAACTCGGCCGCGACGCGCTCGAGCTCTTCCGGCGAGGGCCGCAACAGACCGATCCACGCCATCCCGCCGTGCGCCTCCATGTACTCGAAGGTCTGGTCGAGGCTCGCAGGATTCTCGATGCGATGGCCGTCGACGTACACGGCGCTGTCGATGATGGGCATGTAACAGTTCTACGCCCCGGAGGTGGACGGGCGATGACGTGGTACCCGCCTTCAGGCGGGAGTCACAGCGCCATACACAGCACGAGGTCGATGCCCTAGGCCTTCTTCGGGTCGTGACCCCAGTTCATCAGGGAATACCGCCAATCGGTGTCGGTGACATCGCCCTTCGGACGCTGGGCTCCGTGCCGCTTGACGTATCCGACCACCTTGCGCATGTGCGCGAAGTCGGCGTCGGTGAGATCGGCCTTCTTCTTCTCGAGGATGCGCACGATGTGCCGCCCGCTCTCATGCCCGGTCGACTCGCCACCGTCCTTCTTCTGCCCGACCGATCGGGACTCGTCGGTGTCGAGCCAGTCCGACAGCTCGGTGGCCGTCATGTTCACGGCCTCCCCGAAGTCGGCGCGGGTCTGTTCGTCGTCGCTGCGTTCGCTCATACGGCCATGCTGACTGTCGACCCCCGTGCCGCTCGGCCCCTTGCGCAGCCGCGTGGCACATGGCATCCCGGACTCAGCCGACGGGCTCGCTCAACGGCTCGTCCGGATCGGATCCCGGATGCCGCGCGCTCGGCGCGCGACGGGCGGCAGCCGTCACCGCGCCGATGCTCGCCGCGATGACCAGGGCGATGCCGCCCACCTCGAGCCAGGAGAGGTGCTGGCCGAGGAGGAGGAACCCCGCGGTCGACGCGGTCGCGGGCCCCAGGCTCATGAGGATGGCGAAGGCCGAGGCCGGGAGCCGGCGGAGGGCGACGAGCTCGAGGGCGTACGGCACCGTCGACGACAGCACCGCCACCGCTGCCCCCAGGGCCAGGATGTCGACGCGGAGCAGCACCGCGCCCGCCTGCACGATGCCGAACGGGAGGGCGATCACCGCACCGATCGCCATCGCCAACGCCAGGCCGTCGAGGCGCGGGAACGCGCGTCCCACTCGCGCCGACGCGAGGATGTAGAGCGCCCAGCTCACCGCCGCTCCCAGGGCGAAAACGACGCCGAGCGGGTCGAGCCGTTCCCACCCGCCCGCCCCGAGCGCCACGACCCCGGCGAGAGCGAGCCCGGCCCAGAGCCACCGCGCCAGCCCGGTCGCCGTGAGGATCGAGAGGGTCAGCGGACCGAGGACCTCGATGGTCACGGTGACGCCGAGCGGGAGCCGTTCGAGTGCGAGGTAGAACAACCCGTTCATCGTGGCGAGCACGAGCCCGAAGGCCACGACCGCGCGCCAGTCCCCCGCCGCGTGCCCGCGCAGTCGCGGGCGGGCGATGATCAGCAGAAGCACCGCGGAGAACAGCAGGCGCAGCATGACGATGCCGAGCGGCCCCGTCTGCGGGAAGAGCATCACGGCGAACGATGCGCCGACCTCTTGGCACGCCAGGCCGACCAGGACCAGCGCCGCCGCCGAGCGCGGGCCGCCCGGCGCCCTCATCCCCGGGTCACGGGGTGGGGACGGGGCAGATCGCGTTGCCGACGATGCCGTCGCGCATCTGCTGGGCCGTCCAGGGCAGTCCCGCCTCGGGGGCGGTCTGGCCGGATGCCGCCGGGGCCTTGGAGGCGATCGCGGCGAGCTCCCAGGCGAGCCACGCTGCCGTCTTCGGGTTGCCCGCGGAGTTGTTCAGGACCACGGAGACGGCCATACCCGTCTGGGGGTCGGCGAACGAGCCCACCATGGAACCCATGGTCGCCCCGAACTGCCCGATCAGCGAGCCGGCCTGGTACGCGCCACCCGTCGCGGTGAACCACGTCGGGTCGTCGGGGCTGACCGGCAACGGCGACGAGAACCGGTCGTTCCCCGCGGGCAGCAGCGAACCGGCGGCGAGTGCCTGCGTGTAACGCCCGAGGTCGGTGATGTCGGTGACGGCGCCGGCGGCGGCTCCGCCGAAACTCGCCGAGACCACCGTGACGTTCTGCGGGTCGTCGCAGGTCCATCCGCCCTCGGGGAGCTGCTGCGAGCGGAACCCTTCGAGGGCCGTCGACGAGGGCGCGGCGGCGGCCGATCCCGGCAGCGCCGTGTCGGAGAGCCCGAGCGGCTCGGCGACGCGCTCGCGGATGAGGTCCGCCAGTGACTCGCCGGTCGCCCGCTCGACGGCGAGCCCGGCGAGCAGGTAGTTGGTGTCGGAGTCGGCGAAGGCGACCCCGGGGGCGTTGTGTCGCGGGCTCGAGATCCCGTAGGCGAGCATCTCGCGGGGGTTCCAGGCGCGGTCGGGATTGTTCCCTTCGACACCCTGGAGCACCGACGAGTACGAGCCGAGTCCCGAGGTGCCGTTGCAGAGCATCCGGAGGGTGATGTCGTCGTAACCGGGCAGGTTGCTGGCCCACGTCGTGACGGGGTCGTCGAGCTTGACGGTGCCATGGGCCGCCAGGTCGTAGAGCACGTCACAGGTCATCGCGCCGGTCACGTCCGCCGCACGGAAGTCGAGGTCCGCCGTGACCTCCGCCCCACCGGGGCCCTGCGTTCCGAGACCCGACACCCATGTCCCGCTCCAGGGGACCCAGACGCCGACGATGGCTCCGCTCGACCCGGTCGCGGCCATGGCCGTCGTGACGGCATCCCGCAGTTCGGTGACGGTCTGGTCGGCCAGCGGAGCGTCGACCTGTGCCGGAACGTTGACGGCGACCGTGCTCTCCGGGGTGCACCCGCTCAGGAGGACGGCGAGGACACCCGCGCCGGCGATCGCGGCCGCCGCAGATCGACGCCATGTCCCCATACCCGAAACCCCCTGGAATCCGCGCACGACGAATCACACGCTCCAAGATTCAAACACACGCCACCTGAGGGAACCCGCCGCTTGCGCTCCCGGGGCGTCACGTCTCCATCACATCTCCCTCGTGAACGCGCCGCCCGGGTCCTTCCTTCGGGAAACCACAGCGAATCAGGGGTTAGGTTCACCTAACCTTGTGCGTAAGATGGCCCCATGAACGCCGTCGTCCCGTTCTCCGCCGCTCTCCGCGAGCGTGCCAGCAGCGCCCACTCCCCGCACGAGTGCGACGGCTTCATGACCGATCTCCTGAACGGCACGGGCTCGCGCGACGACTACATCGCCCTCATCGCTCAGCACTGGTTCATCTACGAGGCGCTCGAGACGGCGGGCGAGCGCATGCGGCACGACCCGGTGGCATCCGTGTTCCTCCGCGACACGCTCACGCGCCTGCCCGCCCTCGAGGCTGATCTCGCGTTCCTGCTCGGGGCGGACTGGCGCGCGCAGATCACCCCCCTGCCGACCACGCAGGCGTACGTGTCGCGGATCCGCCGCGTCGCCGCGACCTGGCCCGGAGGCTTCGTCGCGCACCACTACACGCGGTACCTCGGCGACCTGTCCGGCGGACCGCTCATCGGCCGTCTCATGCAGCGCCGCTTCGGCTTCGACACGAACGGGATCGGATTCTTCCTGTTCGGCGACATCGCCGATCCGAGGGCCTTCAAGAACGTCTACCGCGAGCAGCTGGACGCCGCCCCGTGGGACGACGACGAGAAGGCCCGCGTGATCGACGAGGTGCTGGTGGCCTACCGGTTCAACACCGAGCTGTTCGCCGACCTCGCCCGGGCGAAGGCGTCTCAGGTCGCCTGAGCCGCGGCACCCTCTTGGCGCCCGAGCCACGCCTGCTTCATGAAGCGGCGGACGTCCTCGTCGACGCGGATGTCGCTCGGTCGCAGCGGCCGGGACAGATACAGACCGTCGAGAGAGGTCAGGCGGCTGAGCGCCACGTACGTCTGCCCGGGAGCGAACGCCCCCGCCCCCAGGTCGACGACCGCGCGGTCGTACGTCTTCCCCTGCGACTTGTGGATGGTCACGGCCCAGGCGAGCCGGAGCGGGAATTGCGTGAACTCCGCGACGATCTCGCGCGAGAGGTTCTTCGTCCCCGGGTCGTACGCGTAGCGGTACCTCTCCCACACGGCGGGCTCGACATCGTGCTGGATGCCGTCGACCTCGACGCGCACGCTGTCGCCCGCGATGCGCGTGACGGTGCCGATGGTGCCGTTGACCCAGCGGGGCGCCTCGCCGAACTGCGCGGCATCGTTGCGGAGGAACATCACCTGCGCGCCGACTTTCAGCGTCAGCTCCATCTCGGCCGGGTAGTTCGCCTCGCCGCGCCCGAAGTCGCCCGAGATCTCGGCGTTCGCCGTCTGCGTGCGACCGATCAGCTCGTCGAGGTGCGCGCGGTTGATGCTGTTGACGCGGTCGTTGCGGGTCGCGAGCGTGATGATCGGGTGCTCGCCGTCGGCCGGGTGCGGGGGCGTGCGGGCTCCGGCATTGTTCAGGATGCCGGCCATCTCGGCCGTCACGCGGCCGTACCGCACCGCGTTGAGGAGCGTCTTGAACCCCGGGTCGGACTGCCGGTGGATTTCGACGAGCTCGTTCACGTGCAGGTCGGCGCCGTGGCGCCCGATGTCGATGAGCCCGTCGCTGGCCGCCTCGCCCGACCACACCTTGGCGTCGAAGAACCAGAACGAGCGGTAGTGGTCCTGGATGTACCGCGCCTCGTCGCCGCGCGGGGGAACGGGCGCGAGCTGGTACGGATCGCCGAACATGACGATCTGGGTGCCGCCGAACGGTTCGGCGCGGCGACCGCGCGCTTGGCGGAGCGAGCGGTCGATGGCATCCATCAGGTCGGCGTTCACCATCGAGATCTCGTCGATCACGAGGGTGTCGATCGCGTTGAGGATCTTGCGGGTCGCGTCGTTCTGGTCGATGTCGCCGTTCGCGATGAGCCCGATCGGCAGACGGAACAGCGAGTGGATCGTCTGCCCCTCGACGTTGAGGGCGGCCACCCCGGTCGGCGCGCACACGGCGATCTGCTTCTTCGTGTTCCACGCGAGGTGCTGGAGAAGCGTCGACTTTCCCGTCCCCGCGCGCCCGGTGACGAAGACGTGCTCCCGGGTGTCCTCGATCAACCGGAACAGCGCCTGCTGCTCGGCGGAAAGAGGCGGGGTGGTCACCGATTCATGCTAGTTCGCGGGGACCTCGCCCGGCGGCTCGGTGTGGACGAGCAGCCAGCGCGCCTCCCCGGAGAGCACGTCGGCGACGTGGCTGCGGAAGCGCGGGCACTGCGTGATGTCGTGCGAGCGACAGCGCAACGCGTGCTCGGTCATCGCCCGCGCCTGGGCGATGTCGGCGGCGCGCCGCTCGAGCTCGGCGATGTGCTCCTCGAGCACGCGATGCCGATCGGGCGCCCCCTTGTCCAGCAGCACGCGGATCTGCTCGAGCGACAGCCCTGCCGCCTTGTTGCGCAGGATGATCGCGATCCGGACGCTGTCGTCGTCCGAGTAGCGGCGTCGGCCGGCGGCATCCCGATCCGGATGCAGCAGACGCTCGTCCTCCCAATACCGCAGCACGTGCGTCTCGAGCCCGAACCGTGCGGCCGCATCCCCGATTGACTTCATGTCGACATGAAGTCACACGATGGATCCGAACGCAAGCGGAAGGAGTTCATCGTGTACGACGCGATCATCATCGGAGGCGGCCCCGCGGGGCTCCAGGCGGCCCTCACCCTCGGGCGCATGCACCGGCGCACCCTGCTCCTCGACTCGGGCGCCTACCGGAACGGGACGGTCCCGCACGCGCACAACCTGCTGACCAACGACAGGCGCGACCCCGCCGAGCTGCGCCGCCTGGCACGCGCCGAGATCGCGGTCTACGACACGGTGGAGATCCAGGATGCCGCCGCCACCGAGGTCGCACGGATCGACTCCGCCCTGGCGGTCACGATCGACGGAGCGCCGCTGCGCACCACGGCCGTGATCCTCGCGACGGGACTCGCGGACGACCTTCCGCCCGTCGCCGGCCTCAGCGAGCGGTGGGGCGACCGTGTGGCGAACTGCCCGTTCTGCCACGGCCACGAGTTCGCGGGGCAGCGCGTGGCGGTGCTCAATGCGAGTGACCATGCGGCGATGCTCGCGGCGATGCTCGAGCCGGTGGCATCCGAGGTCCTCGTCATCGACCCGGAACGGGTCCGAGAAGTCGGCGACGCGCCGGTCGGGTTGCGTCTGCACCTCGACGACGGCACGACCGAGGAGGTCGCGGGAGCGTTCGTCGGGCCGACCTCCCGACAGCGCGCGCCGTTCGCCGACCAGCTCGGGCTCGAACGGCAGCAGTCGGGAGCGGTCCGCGTCGATCCGTTCGGACGGACGAGCGTCGAGGGCGTCTACGCGGTCGGCGACATGGCTCATCCGGATCACTTCCCGGGGCCGATGGCGACGCTCGCGAGCGCGATCGCGTCCGGACAGCTCGCGGCCGTCGCCGTCGTGCAGGCGGACGCGCAGGCGCGGGTGGCGACCCCTTCCTAGACTGGGGGTGTGGACAACGCAGGCGGGGGCCCCGCGACGCCCGAGGGTGTCCGCTCCGCGCGCCCGCGGCTCGCGATCGAGCTGACGGCACTCGGCGTGGTGGGGGTGCTGCTGATCCTCGCGCTGGCCGCCGGCGCCGGCGCCCTGTATCGCGATCTCTACAGCCCGAGCGCCTTCGTGCGGCACTACCTCGAACTGCTCGAGGACCGCCGCGCCGCGGAAGCCCTCGCCGTGCCCGGAGTCGCGATCGACGCCTCCGAGCTGGAGGCCGCGGGACTGCCGGCGACAGCCTCGGAGGCCCTGCTGCGTCCCGACGCCCTGAGCGGCTTGAGCGATGCCCAGGTCGTCAACGAGCAGATCGACGGCGACGTCACACGCGTCACCGTCACCTATCGCGCCGGGAGCTACGACGGCCGCACGACATTCGCGGTCAAGAGCGACGGGGCGGCCGGCCCGCTCCCCCGGTGGCGCTTCGCCACGAGCCCGCTCGCGGTCGTCGACCTGTCCGTGCGCGGCTCCATGCGCTTCTCGGTCAACGGCTTCGAGGTCGACAAGAGGCAGGTGTCGGTCGACCAGGCGGATGCCGATCCCTCGGCCGCCGTCCCCCTGTTGGTGTTCTCTCCCGGTCTGTACTCCGTGTCGGTCGACACCCCGATCTCGGCGACCCCCGGGGTCGCCGTGCTGGCCGACGCTCCGCTCACCGGGATCCCCGTCGACGTGCAAGCCGAGCCGACCGACGAGTTCGTCTCGGTCGTGCAGCAGCGCGTCGAGGATTTCCTCACCACCTGCGCCGAACAGAAGGTGCTGCAGCCGACGGGGTGCCCCTTCGGTTACACGGTCCGCAACCGCATCGAAGGCGCCCCCTCGTGGTCGATCGCCCAGCAGCCGAAGGTGACGGTCGTGCCGGATGGCGCCGGATGGCGGATCCCCACCACGGATGCCGTCGCGCACATCGACGTCGACATCCGCTCCATCTTCGACGGCTCCATCCGAAACGTCGACGAGGACGTGCCGTTCACCGTCGACGGCAAGATCACGATCCTGCCGGACGGCACGGCATCCATCCTCGTCAGCGGGGGTGCCCGGGCCGACTGAGGTCGACGGGTGCCCCTGGCGCGAGAGGACGGGGCCGCGTCGCCCGACGGGCGCGTCAGACCCGGCGCCCCACCCCAGCCGCTGGGGCGGCCCGCGTCAGCCCCGGCGGGCCGCTTCAGCCCCGGCGGGCCGCGTCGCGATCGGCCACGCGAGCATCGCGGGCCGCGAGCCGCGCGAGTTCTTCGTTGTAGGCATCGAGCTCGAGGTCACCGACGCGATCGACGTGCCGATCGCGTCGACGCTGCTGACGCTCGTCGCTCCGGCTCCACTGGATCGCGACGGCGATCGCGAGGATGAGCGTCGGGATCTCGCCGACCGACCACGCCACACCGCCGCCGGCGTACTGGTCTTGGAGCGGCGTCACTCCCCACGTGCGCCCCATCGCCCCGAACCATTCAGCCACCATCAGACCGGAGTTCATCATGATCGCGATGCCGAAGAACGCGTGCATCGCCATGACCGCGATGAGCACGAGAAGGCGCATCGGGTAGGGCAGGCGATAGGGAACCGGGTCGATGCCGATGAGGCTCAGGACGAACAGGTAGCCCGTGATCAGGAAGTGCGCGACCATCCAGATGTGCCCGAGGTGGTCGTACAGCGACCACCGGAAGAGGTCGGTGTAGTAGAACGCCCAGAGCGAGCCGATGAACAGTCCCGCGGCGACGTAGGGGTTCGTGAGCACCTTCGCGACCGGGTTGTGCACGGCCCAGAGGATCCACTCGCGCCCCCCGCGCGTGCCGTCGTCGCGCTTGCGGATCGCGCGCGCCGCGAGAGTGACCGGCGCACCCGACACGAGCATCAGCGGGATCGCCATCGACAGCAGCATGTGCCCGATCATGTGCATGCTGAACAGGTAGTCCTGGTAGACGTTCACCGGACCCGAGGTGATCCAGAACACCGCGAGCATGCCGAGGCACCAGAGCACGGTGCGGGAGATCGGCCAACTGTCGCCACGACGGTGCAGACGCCACACGCCGGCGAGATAGAAGAAGAGCCCGAACGCCACCACGAAGGCCCAGAGCAGGTCGATGTCCCAGCTGGTGAACCAGCGTTCGATCGTCAGCTCGGGCGGCAACGGCGAGCCCGTGAGGATCTCGGCCGGGGTCTGCCCCACCAGCGGCGGCGCAATGGGCGGAGGGGTGCGGGCGAGCGCGGCGGCCGCTCCGCTCGCGATCCCCATGAAGACGAGTTCGACGACGATGATCGCCCAGAAGCGCCGCGAGCCCTGGTCGTCCGCCATGCGTGAGATGAGACGGCGGCGATACCACGCCCCCAGCACCCCCATCGCGAGGAGCGCTGCGACCTTGACGAGCACCAGGATGCCGTACGGCGAGAACAGGTTCTCCCAGCCGAGCAGACCGATCGAGGCGCGCACCGTGCCCGAGACGGCCACGACGACGAACGCCGCGAGCGCGATGGAGGAGTACCGCAGAAGCGTGGTCTGCAGCTGCGTCCGCGACATGGCCGGTCGCACGACGACGAGCAGCACCAGCCCGCCCAACCAGACGGCCGCGGCGATGATGTGCAGCACGAGCGAGGTCACGGCCGCGGTGTGGCTGGCCTCCGTGCCGGCGTGGCCCTGCGTGCCCATCGGCACGAGCGACGCGAGCGCGAGGATCGCGACGATCATCGTGGGAATCCAGGAGCGCACGGCGAAGGTCAGCACCGTCAGCACCGCGCCGGCGATCGTGGTGATCAACCACGCGGGGCCGATCTCGCTCTCGACGAGGAAGCGGCCGAGCTGTTGCCCGAAGAGCGGGTCGAGCGTCGGCTTCGCGTTGATGATGTTGAGGAAGGTCAGGTATCCGGTCGCGGCGGAGGCGACCGTGAAGATCGCCGCACCGATCGAGGCGGTGTCGAGGGCGAGCTCGAAGGGGCGTTCCCCGGCCTCGAGGGCGAACAGCGCGAGCACCAGGGAGCCGACCATCGTCGCGGCCGACAGATTGACCACGAGCGTGGCCAGCGGCAGGCCCCATCGCACCATGGGGCCGGGATCGGCCAGCAGGGGCGCAGCGGCGCCGCCGCCGTACGCCAGTCCCGCGACGACGGCGATGAGCGAGACCACGACGAGGATGACGGGTCCCGCCACGCGGAGGGCACGGGCGTTCACCCACCCAGACTACGTCGGCGCGCGGACCGGGGGACGCGGGACGGTGCGCCTGACCGCGTCGGACAGACACAGAGGGGGATGCCTCTCGGCATCCCCCTCTGTCGCGGTACGGCGTCGTCTTACTTGACGGCAGCCTTCAGCTTCGAGCCGGCGGTGACCTTGACGCGCTTGCCGGCGGGGATCGAGATCTCCTCACCGGTCTGCGGGTTGCGACCCGTGCGAGCGGACGTGGCGACCTGCTCGAAGGCGATCCAACCGGGGATCGAGACCTTGCTGCCCTTGGCGACCGCCTCGGAGACGGTGGAGAAGAGGGAGTCGAGCACGCCCGACACGGCGGACTGGCTCTGCCCGGTCGCGCTGGCGATGCTCGCGACGAGCTCGGTCTTGGTGATGGACTTGTCAGCCATGTGGTTGTCCTCCAGGCGACGATGCCGTCGCCTCTCGTTACATCGGACGAGGAGGAATCCTCCTCGGTGGTCGGGAGACCGCCTCGACAGTATCAACCGAACCGCGGAATTACGGGGATTTTGACAGATTTCGACCCTTTCTCGGCGGCGTGTCGCGGTCGGAGAGCCGCGGAGGGAACCCGTGAGACCGGGGGATGGTCGCCGCGCGCGCCGTTGACGGGCATTCCCCGCCCGACGGGGGTGATTCCTGCGTCCCTCCGGGCGAATTCCCCTCTCACCCCACCCGCCGTTCCGCCCGATTGTTACGTTCACGTCATCATCCGCAATCGGAGGTAGGTACCATCACCCGCAGCACCACGAAGCCTCCCGGAGGGTGAAGCTTCACCTTCACCCGAGGGGCACGAATGCCGGGATCCCCGTCATCTATTCACGCGCGCGGCGCTCTGCGCGCCGCGATCACCGCGACAGCCGCGCGCCTGGCGCCCGGCAGCGGTGTCCCCACCGCACGCCATCTCGCCCTGATCGCAGAGAGCGAACCGCTCCTCCCCCCGGTCGAATGGACTGATTCGGCGGCGCTCGTCCTGGCCACGCAGTTCTCGGCCCGCGCCCGACACGACGCCCTCTCGCTCGGGACCACGCTGATCGATCGCTACTTCGACGGTGCGCGACTTCGACGCCCGGCCACGCTGTCCGCGGGAGTCCGATCACAGCTGTACTCCTCCGTCGCCGAGTACTGCTGCGCGCTGGGGTGGACGCGCGTCGGCGCCCACTTCGGCGCGGAGGCGCAGCTCTTCGCCGACACGGACGCCCTCCGCTACCGGGCGCTCACCGTGCGCGCCCTGGCGCAGTCGATGAACGCCGAATTCCGGGAAGCCGCCGCCGATATCCACCGCGCCGACGAACTCTTCGCCGCCGCCGGCTGGGCCGCCCCGGAGCGCGCGTTCGCTCACGTTCTCGCGGAGATCATCGTGAACTCGGCGCGAGGCGACGCCGAGCGCCTCCGACAGCTCGGTCGCGAGTTGACGAGCGCGCAGCCCGATGACCCGTTCTGGTCGTTCACCGCCGTCAGTGCCGACGTGCTGGCCCGCACCTTCGACCGTGACTTCGCCGGCGCGTTCGCGCTGAGTTCCGAGCTGCTCTACGGCAGTCGGCGACAGAGCAGTCACCGTGCCGTGCGATTCTTCCTCACCTGCATTCGCGCCGACATGCTCGTCGCGCGGGGCGAACACGAAGAGGCCTTGGCCACCATGTCGACGCACGACGACTCGGACGGACACGGCTTCTGCGTCGCGACCCAGCGTGCCGTCAGCCTCCTGCATCTCGGACGCGAGCGCGACGTCATCGTCGAGACGGACGCGTGCGCCGCCAACGAAGCCGACCACAACCTACGCACGCTCGCACCGCTTCTCGCGCGCAGGGCGGTCGCGCTCCGACGACTCGGACAGACGTCGAAAGCAGTACGCAGCATGGAGTCGGTGATCCTTCTGACCAACCGCGTAGGTGAGAGCGTGCTCCCTTTCCGCATGCTTCCCCACGACGAGGTCTGCGCGCTCCTCGAAGTCGTAGCCGTGGAAAGGCCCGAGCTGCACGACGCGATCGAGGAGATCCGCGCGGTGCTGCCGAAGGTGACCATCGCCGCCCCGGAGGCCGCACCCCCTTCCGCCGCCACCGTCCTGACCTCCTCCGAACGCTCCCTCGCCGAGATGCTTTCCACCTCGCGGACGCTGGGAGACATCGCTCGCGCGCGCGGCGTGTCGGTCAACACGGTGAAGAGCCAGGCCCGCTCGATCTACCTCAAACTCGGAGTCCGCGGTCGAGCAGAGGTGGCCCGCCACCTGGTCGGTCGCCCGTTGACATGAGGCGGGCGTCCGATGGGATCCGAAACCACTGCGGGCGATCTCGCGGGCGGCGAGCGGGCGTCCGGGGATCGCCGACCCTCTTCATCGCGTGCCGTCCGTCGTCCGGATCACGTCCGTCGATCACGCTCGACCGCGCCGCCGAACACCCCGTCCACCCGAGGGAGAAGGAATGTCCCACACCACACGCGCCGGCACGATCCGCGACCTCGCGTCGGCGGTGGCCGATCGACTCCCGCCGGGTCGCGGCATCCCCCTCGCGCGCGATCTCGCCCTCGTGGCGGAGTCCGCCCCTCCCTCACCGCCGCCGGTGTGGACGGACGCGGACGCCATCGTTCTGGCGGCGTGCTTCGCCGCAAGAGCGCGCCGAGACGCTCTCGCGGAGGGTTCCGCACTGGTCACCCGCTACTTCGACGGCGTGCACCTCGTCCGCCCCGGCACCTTGAGTTCCGGCGTCCGGTCGCAGTTGTACGCGAGCGCGGGCGAGTATTGCAACGCCATCGGCTGGCCGCAGATGGGCGCGCGCTTCGGTACGCAGGCCGCACTCTTCGCCGATACCGAGCCGCTGCAGTACCGCGCCCTGTCGGTCGCCGCGCTCGGGCATGCCTTGAACGGGGAGTACCCGGCGGCGGCGACCGACCTGAGCGACGCCGAGTCGCTGTTCGAGGAACGCGGCTGGGCGACCGGCGAGACGTCGTACCTCGTCCTGCTAGCGGAGGCGCTCGTGGCATCGGCCCGCCTCGACGTCGAGCGGCTACGCCGAGCCGCCCGACGCATGACCCTCGTGCAACCGGACGATCCCTACCTGGCCTTCTCGGCTCTGGCGCTGAATGCCATGGCGAAGATGTTCGAGGGAGACTTCGGGGCCGGTCGCGCCGCCTGCCGCCGTCTGCTCAACGGCAGCGGGCGCTACACGAGCCACCGCATGGTCCGCTTCTTCCTCGTCTGCGTGCTCTCGGACATCATGGTCGCGCAGGGAGACCACGACGACGCCCTCACGACCCTCGAGCCCTTCGAGAACCCCGAGGGCCACGGTGTCTGCTTCTCGATGCAACGGTCGGCGGCGCTGCTGAGACGGGGTCGCGAGCGCGACCTGCTCGCCGAGACGGAGGCGTGTGTCGCGTCGGGGGCAGATCATTGCCTGCGGACCCTCACCCCCATCCTGGTCCGGCGAGCGATCGCGTGGAGTCGGCTCGGCAGTCCTCGCCGGGCGCGCGACACCATGGAGGCGGGTCTGCTGCTCCTGGTTCGGACGGGCGGATCGGCCACGCCGTTCCTGATGCTGCCCCGCGAGGAGACGCGCGCTCTCATCGAGGCCGCCGTCGCGGAACACCCCGACCTGCGCCCGATGCGGTCTCGCCTGACGGCGGCGATCGAGCAGGTCGGCGTTCCGGATGCTCACGCGGGCCCCGCCAGCGCCGCCGTCGCCCTGACCCCCACCGAGCGGAACATGGTGTCACGGCTGGGAACTCCGCTCAGTCTGTCCGAGATCGCACGCGAACGCGGTGTCTCGGTGAACACGGTCAAGAGTCAGGTGCGGTCGATCTATCGGAAGCTCGGCGTGCGCACCCGCACGGAAGCGGTGGAGCAGCTGACCGGGAAGCTTCGCTGAGAACGACGAAAGGCGGGGTTCCGTGAGGAACCCCGCCTTTCGTGCGGCTCGCTGGTGCTTACCAGCTCGACTTGGTCACGCCGGGCAGCTCGCCACGGTGGGCCATGTCACGGAAGCGGACGCGCGAGACGCCGAACTTCGTGAGGACGCCACGGGGGCGGCCGTCGATGACGTCGCGGCTGCGCACGCGCGCGGGCGACGCGTTGCGGGGGAGCTTCTGCAGTCCCACGCGCGCGGCCTCGCGGGCCTCGTCGGTCGCGGTCGGGTCGACCAGGGTCTTCTTCAGCTCGGCGCGCTTCGCGGCGTAGCGCTCGACGACGACCTTGCGCTGCTCGTTGCGCGCGATCTTGCTCTTCTTAGCCATGTGCTTAGCGCTCCTCTCGGAAGTCGACGTGCTTGCGGACCACGGGGTCGTACTTCTTGAGCACGATGCGGTCGGGGTTGTTGCGGCGGTTCTTGCGCGTCACGTAGGTGTACCCCGTGCCGGCGGTCGAACGCAGCTTGATGATCGGACGGACGTCCGGTGATGTCTCCTTCTGTACCGTGACACCGGACGGTGCCACCCAAGATCCCTTGTCTGCACCCCGTTCGAGCACGGCGGAAGGCCGGAATCGAGAGGGGGATGCGAACTGCGTGCTGGAGTGCGCGCAGACAAGGGGTCAGTCTAGCACGTGAGCCCTCATCCGACGGCAGGAGGTCCCCGAGCCCGTCGGGAGGGCCCCGAGGCGGGCGACGCGCTCAGCGACCCCGGTCGTCCTCAGCGCCCCGCCGCCTCCGCGGCGCCGCGACCCCACCGGAACGCCGACACCGTGGCATCCCCTTCGATCCAGAACCGCCAGGGGAACGCCGCGGTGCCGGCGATGCCCGCCACTCCGACGCGCGGCCCCGTCGCCACGGCGCTCACCGGTTCGTCGGGCCACCGCAATCGCACCCGCGCGCCCGCGCGCACCTCGCCCGTCACCGCGTCGATCCCGTCGTGCCGCGGATGCCGTAGGCCCACGGCATCGCCCAGACGACCCGGCCCGCGCGCGAGGTCGCGGGCGGCACGCACCGCGCCCCTCCGTTCGAGGCGGCGCCGCTCGGCGACGTCGGCTCCCTCGATGATCTCGCCGCCGCGGAGGAGCACCCCTCCCGCGACGCCCTCCGGACCGCACACGACGTTCACGCACGAATGGATGCCATGGCTGAGGTACACGTACAGATGCCCGGGCTCGCCCCACATCGTCGCGTTGCGCGCCGTCGGGCCCATGCGGGCGTGCGAGCCCGGATCGGGACGATCGCCCGTGCCGAGGCCGTGGTATGCCTCCACCTCGGTGAGCCGGACGGCGACCCGCTCCCCCTCGACCTCCGTTTCGAGAACGGCCCCGAGGAGCAGCGGAGCGACCTCCACGGGCAGGGCGGCGAGATCGTTCCGTGTCGCGAAGCGCGTCATCCCGGGGGCACCTGGCACCACGACAGGTCGAAGCCCTGCAAGGCGACGAGCTCCTGGCCGGTGTCGAGTTCGACGAGGTGCGTCAGGAGCTTGCCGGGCAGAGGCAGCTGGTACCGGTCGAAGGGATTGCTCACGGCCTGCGGCGCCACCAGCACGGCGGCATAGCGCCCGCTCGGGGAGACGCACGTCTGCAGCACGGTGTCGGTCCCGGGGACGTCGAGCAGCTTCCGCACCGTTCCGTCGGTGGCGACGTGCCCGACGATGGTCGAGCGGTACGCCCCGTCGGGGCCGATATCGGCGAACGAGCGCACGGTGCCGGCGTCGATCCCGGGGACCGGGGTCGCCCGTCCCGGTGCCCCGGGAGGATTCACCGGCTCCACCAGATCCTGCTCCGACCCGTCGGTGAGGTTGATCTCGCGCACCCCCTCGATGCGCTCGACGATCGCCACCGAGGACCCGCGGGCGATACCGTCGATCGCCACGGCGCTCCCGAGCGGGGCGGCGTTCCCGCCCACCGCGTCGGTCAGCAGGAGACGCGAGTCGAAGGTGAGCACGAGCATGCTGTCGGTGTCCGGTACGAAGCGCCAGTCGGCGATGCGGACGTCACCGCCGTTCAATCCCACCTCGACCGGGGCGTCCTCGGTCGCGGCCGACGCCGTGAAGAGTCGGCTCTCGCGCCCACCCGCGGCGCCGAGGGTGGCATCCGAGAAGGTGAAGCCGAAACGCTCCCCCCTGTCGGCGGATTGCAGGTTCGACACGAACCCGGGGCCGGGAAGCGTGACGTCCCGCGCGTTCTTGCCGTCCAGGTCGGTCACGATCACCCGGGCCTTGTCACCGTCGCGCGTCGAGATGACGAGGTGGTTCGCCGTCGTCCGGAAATCCTCGATGTGCGGGTCGGTGAACACGGGGAGTCCGGCCTTCCCCTCGAGGTCGGTCCGGAAGATCGTGTCGCCGTCGGGCGTGCCGCGCTGCATCAGGTAGGCCTGCAGGGGCGGCGTGCGGAACGACTCGGTGAGGGTCGCCCCGGGTCCGGCGCCGAGCCCCTTCACGTCGTTCACGGTGACGGTGTAGTCGGAGTCGTCGCGCAGCGGCAGCGTGAAGCGGATCCCCACGCTGCGCCCCGAGGTGTCGACGGTGAAGGGCGTGGCCGGCTCGACCTGGACCTGCGAGGCGTCCACCTTCTCGAGCGATTGGGTCGTGGTGAGGATGACCCGGGATCCGGATGCCGAGACCCCGGCCGCCGGATCGACCTGCACGTCCGTCACGCGGGGGCCCTGCGCGACGGCGACGACTCCGCCGACCCCGCCCACGAGGACCAGGGCGAGCATCACCGCCCCGAAGGCGAGAAGGTATCCGCGCCCCTGTCGGCGGCGCGCACGCGCCCGACGGGAGTCGGATCCACCTCGACGTCGGCTCTCAGTACTCATACGGGTCCGCCGGCTCGTCGATCGCGGCGACCTGCTCGGCGTGCACCTCGAGTTTGCCGTCGCCGCTCGATCGCACCGTGCCCGTGACCGTGACCCACTGCCCGCTCGCGGGAGCATCCCCCGTCGCGGCGATCGGCAGGCGGGCCGTCTGCGCGTCGATCACGCAGTGGGTGATCACGAGCCGTGTGAGGTCGAAGCTCGCGCCGTCGCCGCCGGGGGTGATGAAGCCGGTGAGGGTGACCGGCTTGCCGTCGAAGGTCTCGGGGTTGGTCGCGTGGGCGAAGACCGCCGACCAATCGCCGACGCCGAACTTCGAGGTGTCGCCCGAAGCGGCCAGGGTGATCACATCGGATCCGGCGAAGAGGGGCGCGGCGCCCACGTCGCGCGACACCGCGAGCTCGGTGGAGAGCGAGGCGGCGGGCGTGAGCAGAACGGCCACCACAGCCGCCGAGGCGAGGACGCCCCCCGTGAAGGCGGCGATGCCCCCCGGTGTCAGGCGCGGGCGGGCCGCGAGGTGCTCGTGCGCGGCGTGGTCGTGGGCGTCGGAGGGGTCGCTGTGCGCATGGTCGGCGTGCGCGAAGGCCTCGCGGCGCGCCGATGCGGCCGCGGGCGCGTGGCCGTGCTCGTGGTCATGGCCGTGATCGGCCTCGGCGCCGAGCGGGAGGGCGAACGACGCGATGGCCCCGATCAACGCCACGACCGACATCCCGACGGCGAACCAGGCGGAGTCCGGGTTGATGTACAGCGACATGCGACCCGTGATCCACAGCGTGATCGTCGTGATCGACAAACACGCCGTGAGGCCCACTCCGAGCCAGCGGGTGGCGAGGGCACCGGTTCTAGACAAGGAGGTTCACCACCGTTCCGAGCGCGAAGGCGAACAGCACGACGACCACCGTCATGCCGATGAGCACACGGGTGGAGAAAGTCGTGCGCAGCAGCGCCATCATCTTGAGGTCGATGATCGGGCCCACCACGAGGAAGGCGACGATCGAGCCGGGGGTGAAGGTCGAGGCGAACGACAGCGCGAAGAACGCGTCGACGTTGGAGCACAGCGAGACCACGATCGCCAGAGCCATCATCGCGGCGATCGACAGCGCCGGATCGGACCCGATCGCCAGCAGCGCGCTGCGCGGGATGAGCACCTGCACCGCCCCCGCCAGCAGGGACCCGATGATGAGCGCCGGCATGACCGACCGCAGCTCCACGACGAGCTGCGCGAGGGTGCGGCGGCCGCGGTCGCCACGCTCTTGCACGACGATCTCGCACGTCTCGAGGAAACGCTCGGTGAGCAGCTTGTCGGGATCGGGATGCCGGCTGTAGAGCCAGCCGATCAGGTTGGCGACGAGGAACCCACCGATGAGCCGCGCCACGAGGATTCCGTCGCTGAAGCCGAAGGCCGCGTGCGTGCTGATGATCACGATCGGGTTCACGATCGGAGCCGCGACCAGGAAGGTGAGGGTGTCGGAGACACCGAATCCGCGCATCAGCAGCCCACGGGCGAAGGGCACGTTGCCGCACTCGCACACGGGGATGAACATGCCCAGGAGGGAGAGCACCGCTCGGCGCGCCCACGGCGCGCGCGGCATCCATCTCTCGATCGCGCCCGGCGGCACCCACACCTGCACGATGATCGACAGCACCACGCCGAGGACGACGAAGGGCAGCGACTCGATCAACACGCTGAGGGCGAGCGTCAACCCGTCCTGCGCGCGGGTCGGCAGGGGCTTCGCGAAGAAGGTCGGTGCGAACGCGTCGACGAAGAAGAGCACCGCGACGACGACGACACCCAGACCGAGAGCGACGAGGGTGCGGGAGGCGCCGGTGCGCTGCGGCGACGGCGTCGCGGTGCGACTACTCGTCGCCACGCTCACGGGCCCGCGCGCGGGCGCAATCGGCGCAGATGCCGAAGATGTCGACCACGTGCTCGGCCTCGGTGAAGCCGTGCTGCGCGGCGGTGCGCTGGGCCCACTCCTCGACGTCGGTCGCGGCGATCTCGACCGCGACGCCGCACGAACGGCAGATCAGGTGGTGATGGTGGCCGCGGGTCTCGCACGCGCGAAAGAGATTCTCGCCCTCGGGGCTCTGCAGGGAGTCCGCGTCGCCCTGGGCGGCCATACCGGCGAGCGTGCGGTAGACGGTGGCCAGGCCGATGCCGGTGTTCTCGTCGCGCAGCGTCGCGTGGAGGGACTGGGCGCTGACGAAGCCGCCCGCACCGGACAGGGCTTCTCGCACCCGCTCTCGCTGCCACGTGTTGCGCTGGACCATGGCCCCGAGTTTAGCCAGGTGATCGGTGAATCGGCTGGGCGCTCTACGCCGCTCGCGTCGTCCGGTCCCGGCGGGCTCCGATCACGCGGCACACGAGGTAGATGAGGAACGAGATCGTCGTGATGTAGGGGCTGACCGGCAGGGTTCCCGCCACCGCGAGCAGCACGCCACCCACCGCGGACACGAAGCCGAACAGCGCCGCGAGCACCGGCACCGAGAGCGGACCGGATGCCACCCGCATCGCGGCCGCGGCCGGGGTGACCAGCAGCGCCATCACGAGCAGCGCGCCGATGATGTGCACGGCGACGGCGACGATGAGTCCCAGCAGCAGCATGAACACGAGGGAGACCGCGGTGGTGTTCACCCCGCGCGCGGCGGCGGACTGCGGATCGAGCGAATCGAAGCGCAAGGGCCGCCAGATCAGCAGCAGGGCGACGAGGACGACGGCCCCGATCGCGACGAGCCACCCGAGCTGCCCGCTCTGGACCGACACGATCTGCCCGGTGAGCAGGCTGAACCGCGTGGCGCTGCGCCCGTTGTAGAGCGACAGGGCCAGGATGCCGACGCCCAGGCCGAACGGCATGAGCACGCCGATGATCGAGTTGCGGTCGCGCGCGCGGGCGCCCAGCACGCCGATCAACGCCGCGGCGATCAGCGATCCCACGATCGAGCCCGAGACCACGTCGACGCCGATCAGGAGGGCGACGGCGGCACCGGCGAACGACAGCTCGCTGATGCCGTGAACGGCGAAGGCCATGTCCCGCTGCATCACGAAGACGCCGATCAGCCCGCCGACCAGGCCCAGGATGGCTCCCGCGTAGACGGAGTTCTGCACCAGCTCGAGGATCGCCCCGTACTGGCTCACGCCCCCGAAAAGGGCGTTGCCGACATCGGACCAGTTCATGCGTGATCCTCGTCGTGGTGATGGTGGTGTGCCTCATCGGCATCCGGAGCTCCGACGACGATGAGCTGGCCGCCGGCGCGCACCACGTACACGGGGGCTCCGTAGAGCGCGGTCAGGGTCTCGGTCGTGAGCACCTCGTCGGGGGTTCCGAGGGTGAAGCGGCCGTTCGCGATGTACAGGATGCGGTCGACACGCGTGAGGACCGGGTTGATGTCGTGGGTGACGAGAAGGACGGCCGCGTCGCGTTCACGGCGATGCCGGTCGATCAGCCGGACGACGGCCTGCTGGTTCGCCAGGTCCAGGCTGGTGAGCGGCTCGTCGCACAGGAGGAGAGCGGGGTTGTCCGCGAGCGCCTGCCCCACCCGGAGACGCTGCTGCTCCCCACCCGAGAGCAACCCCACGGGTCGGTCGCCGAAAGCGGTGGCTCCGACGGCCTCGAGGAGTTCGTCGATGCGCGCGCGGTCCTTCTTGCGCGAGAGCGGCAGGCCGAGCCGGTGTCCGTCGACACCGAGGCCGACGATGTCGCGACCGCGCAAGGGCGTCTCCCGCGGAAGGGGGCGCTGCTGCGGGATGTAGCCGATGTGGCGGTTGCCCGCGCGGCGCACGGGCTCGCCGAGCGCCTCGATCGAGCCGGAGCTCAACCGCTCGAGGCCGAGGATCGCGCGCAGGAGGGTCGTCTTCCCGGAGCCGCTGGGGCCGAGCACCGCGACGAGCTCGCCGGGCTCGACCTCGAGGTCGAGCCCGGACCAGAGCTCACGTCCGCCCCGCTCGAGGGCGGCGCCGTGGATGCGCAGCGGTGCCGCTGCGCTCACGCGGCCAGCGCGTCGCTCAGCGCCGTGATGTTGCTCTGCATCCACGAGATGTAAGTCTGACCCTCGGGAAGCGTTTCCGTGAACTCGATCACGGGGATGTTCTTCGACTTCGCTTCGTCCTGGACCTTGGTCACCTCGGCGCCACCGGTCTGCGGGTTGACGATCATGAGCTTGATCTGGCCGGAATCGAGCAGCTGCAGAGACTCGAGGAGAGTCGCCGGCGGCACGTCCTGGCCTTCTTCGACCGACTCGCTGAACTCGTTGGGGGTGGCGTTGTCGAGGCCCGCAGCTGTGGTGAGGTACAGCGGCACCGGCTCGGTCACGAAGATCTTCGTGCCGGCATCCTTCGTCTTGATCTGGTCGAGGGAGCCCTCGAGGCCGGCGACCTGCTGGGTGAAGGCTTCGGCGTTGGCGGTGAAATCGGCGACGTGGTCGGGCGACAGCTTGCCGAGTTCGTCGGCGATCGCCTCGGTGAGGTCTTCGATCGTGTGCGGGTCGTACCAGACGTGCTCGTTGAAGCCCTCGATGTGGTCGTGGCCCTCGTCGTCCGCGTGGTCGTGCCCGTCGGCGCTCTCGCTCGGCGACGGCGACGCACCGTCGGTGTCGCTGTGCGACTCGGCGCCCGGGTAGTCGTGGTTGTAGTCGACCGCCGTGATGACGGGGGCGCTCGTGCCGCTCGCCTGCACGAGGCCCTCCATGAAGGAGTCGTACCCGGCGCCGTTCTCGATCACGAGCCCGGCGTTCTTCAGGGTGAGCTGGTCCTGCGCGCTCGCCTCGTACTCGTGCGGATCCTGCGTCGGCGAGGTGATGATCGACGTCACGTCGACGAAGTCGCCGCCGATCGCCTCGGCGATCGACCCGTAGACATCGGTGGATGCCACGACGGCGACCTTGCCTCCCGCACCCGACGAGCTGTCGGCGGCGGGCGCACCCCCCGCGCAACCGGCGAGGGCGAGAACGGACACGGCTCCGAGAACGGCGGGGGCGAGGATGCGACGGGTCATGCGCCTACCGTAACGCTGATGATAATCGTTCTCAAACTCAGGCCGGGGCGCATACGAGGTTCCCAGTATCGGCATCCGCCTGCGCGCCCCGGCCGCACCCCGGACCGCGAGCGCCACGGGGAAGAACGCCGACGAGCGACGGACCCCGCCGGGCGCGCGCCCGACGGCGCCGGCGGCGACGCGCCCGAGCGGCGCCCGACCTCAGCGACGCAGGATGCGGTGGGCGAGGGCGTTGCCGACGAGCTGCCCCGCCTGCACGATCACCACGATGATCGCGACCGTCACCCAGGTCGCCTCCGCGTTGAACTGCTGGTAGCCGTAGATGATCGCGAAGTTGCCGAGCCCGCCGCCGCCGATGTAGCCCGCCATCGCCGACATGTCGACGACCGCGATGAACATGAACGTGTAGCCCAGGATGAGTGGCGCGAGCGCCTCGGGGATGACGACGCCGAAGAGCACGCCGATGCGCCGCGCCCCGACTGCGCGGGCGGCCTCGATCGTGCCGGGGTCGACCGCGACGAGGTTCTGCTCGACCACGCGGGCGATCACGACCGTGGCCATGATCGTGATCGGCACGATCGCGGCATCCGTCCCCAGGGTCGTCCCGGTCACCGCACGGGTCACGGGAGCCACGGCGGTGAGGAAGATGATGAACGGGATCGGCCGGATGAGGTTGATCACGAGGTTCGCGACGGCGAAGACGACCCGGTTGGCGAAGAGGTTGCCGGGACGGGTGGCGTAGAGCAGCGCACCGATCGCGAGGCCGGCGACGCCCGAGATGAGCAGCGAGACCGCGACCATGTAGACGGTCTCGCCGATCGACTGCAGCAGTACCGGGGTGAGGGTGTCCCACTTGTTCATGCGGCCACCTCCGCCGAGGGGAGGACGACGTCGGTGTGCGCGCGCAGTTCGGCGACCACGGCGTCGAGATCCTCGGCGTGCACGCGGTAGGTGAGCGTCCCGAGCTGCCTGCCGAGCACGTCGGTCACACCGCCGTACACGACCGAGTGGCGGGCGCCGTGGCGGTGGAACACGTTCGAGACGTCTTCGCTGGAGAACTCGTTGATCTCGACGCTCACCAGCTCACCGCCGCCCGCGGCGAGCGCCGCGAGCGCCTCGCCCGAGGGCACGCCCTGCGTGACCGCGGCGACGAAACGCTTGGTGAGCTCGGCGCGCGGGTGGGCGAAGACGCGGTAGGTGTCGCCGCTGTCGACGACGCGGCCGCCGTCCATCACGATGACCTGGTCGCACAGCTCGTGCACGATCGAGATCTGGTGCGTGATGACGACGATCGTGATGCCGAGGCGTCGGTTGATCTCGCGCAGCAGGTCGAGCACCTCGGCGGTGGTCTGCGGGTCGAGAGCGCTGGTCGCCTCGTCGGCGAGCAGGATGCGCGGGTCGGTGGCGATGGCGCGCGCGATGCCGACGCGCTGCTTCTGTCCGCCCGACAGGCGGCGCGGGTACTGCTTCGCCTTGTCGCCGATGCCGACGAAGTCGAGCAGCTCGGCGACGCGCTTGTCGCGGTCCGCCTTCTTCCAGCCCGCCACCTTGAGCGGGTAGGCGACGTTGGCCGCGACCGTGCGCGAGGAGAAGAGGTTGAACTGCTGGAAGATCATGCCGACCCGGCGCCGCAGGTCGCGGAGCGTGGCCTCCGTGGCATCCCCCACGTTCACGCCCAGCACCTCGACGGTGCCCGACGTGGGCTGCTCCAGGCCGTTCAGCAGGCGCACCAGCGTGGACTTGCCCGCGCCGGAGTAGCCGATGACCCCGACGATCGACCCCTCCTCCACCGTCACCGACACGTCGTCGACGGCGGTGGTGGAGGTGCGGCGATCGGTGCGGAAGCCCTTCGTGACGCCCCGCAGCTCGATGACCGCGGTCATCCCTTCTGGGCCTCGAGGGCGTCTTCGAGGCTGGTGAGCTCGCCCTGGAGCTTGTCGGCGGTCCAGTCGGCCTTGAACTGCAGGTTGCCCTGATTGAGCTCGGTGACCGCGGCCTCGACCTCGGGCGAGTGGTAGGCCTCGACCAGCTTCGCCCAGCGCGGGTCGTCCTTCTTGTCGTCGCGCGTGACGAAGGCGTTGATGTACGGCGCGAGCTGCGGGTTGTTCAGGTCTTCCTTGAAGATGATGAGCTCGTCACCGAGCCCGCCCTTCTGCGCCTGCGTGTTGTTGACGATGGCGGCCTGGGCGCTGCCGTCCTTGAGCGCGGTGACGGTCTGGTTCGTGTCGACCGGGAGCAGCTCGACCTTCGTGGTGACGATGTCGGCCGGGGTCGAGAGCGCGTTGCCGCCGTCCTTGAGCGTGAGCAGCCCCGCGGTCTGCAGGTTGAGGAGTCCGCGGGCGAGGTTGGTGGGGTTGTTGGGGATCGCGACCTTCGCGCCCTCGGGCAGGTCCTTCACGTCCTGGTACTTCTCGGAGTACAACGCGAGCGGGTACACCGCGGTCGCTCCGACCGGCACGAGCGTGCCGTTGTTCTCGACGTTGAACTGCGACAGGTAGATGAGGTGCTGGAAGAGGTTCACGTCGAGCTCGCCGTCCTGCACGCCCTGGTTGAGCTGCACGCCGTCGTTGATGGTGCGCACCTCCAGGTCGATGCCCTCGTCGGCGAGCTTCTGCTTCAGCACCGTCCAGTGCGCCTCGTTGCCGTCGTCGGCACCGAGGACGATGCGCGAGGAGTCGTCGGAGGATGCCGCTCCCCCGGCGCACCCGGTGAGGGCGAGGAGGAGGGCTGCGGTGGTGGCGCCGAGGATCGTGGCCAGGCGCGGGGTGCGGTGCGAAGTCATGAGACCAACGTCAACATGCGCCCGCGCGAGGCCGTTCCGCTGTTCTTGTCGACGTACAGCAGCGCCGACGTCGCCGACGATCCGGCAGTTGCCGTCGTTCCAGGCGAGGTTGCTGGTCGCGTCACCGGTGGCCACGGCTCCCACGGAGCGGTCGGTGGGGGCGCCCGACGTCGTCGATGTCAGCACCGTGGGGGCATGAGGTCAAGAGATGGGGGCGACGGCGGCGCAGTTGCTGCTGGAGCGCATCGGCGGGCGGCAGGACGCTCGGCGCCGGGTCTTCTCCCCCGCCCTGCGCGTGCGCGCCACCAGCCGTTCCGCTCCCGCGCGCAGCCGCGAGGCGGTCTGAGCCGCCCTACTCGGGCAGGGAAGCGCCGACCGCGATCTCCTGCAGAGCCCACGAGTTGCCGTCGGGGTCGGCGAAGAACGCATAACGGACCCCGCCGCCCAGGTTCTGCACGGGACTGACGTCGACGCCGCGGCGAGCGAGCTCCTCGCGCGCCGCCTCGATGTCGTCCACCACGAGGTGGAGGTTCGACACCGGAGCCCCACCGCCCATCCCCGCCCCGAAGGCGATCGAGCAGGCCGAGCCCGGCGGCGTGAGCTGTACGACGCGCATCCCGTTCCCGGGGGAGACATCGTGATCGAGGGCGAAGCCGACCCGGTCGCGGTAGAAGACGATGCTCCGCTCGACGTCGGAGACCGGGAGGGGAACCAGTTCGAGGCGCATCTGCACGGGTCGACGATAGCCCGCCGATCCTGCGCCGTGCCGGGTTCGGCCGGATCCGCCGGCGATCCTCGGCACCCGCGGGGCGGATAACCTGGAGAGCGATGTCACGGGACGAGAACGCGCGAAGAAGACTCACCCGGATACCACCCCAGGGAGCCGTCGTCGCGGTGCTGGCCCTGGCCGGACTGTGCTCGTCGTTCATGTTCACCCTCGTGGTGCCCATTCAGTCGCAGCTCCCGACGCTCCTGAACGCCTCGCGCGACGACACCGCCTGGGTCGTGACCTCCACGCTGCTCGCCGCGGCGGTCTTCACGCCGATCGCCGGCCGGCTGGGCGACATGTACGGCAAGCGCCGCATGGTGCTCGTGCTCCTCGCGGTGATGATCGCCGGGTCAGTGATCGCGGCGGTCTCCGGCGGCATCGTCGGGCTCATCGTCGGCCGCGCGCTGCAGGGCGCCGTGGTGGGCGTGGTGCCGCTCGGCATCTCGATCATGCGCGACGTGCTCCACGAGAACCGCGTCGACAGTGCGATCGCCCTCATGAGCGCGACGCTCGGCGTGGGTGGTGCGCTCGGGCTCCCCATCAGCGCCCTGGTGGCCGAGAACGCGGACTGGCATTGGCTGTTCTGGATCGCGGGCGGTCTCGGCGCCGTCGTCTTCGCGCTCGTCCTGTGGATCGTCCCGGTGAGCGTGCTCCGCACGGCCGGACGCTTCGACTACCTCGGCGCGGCGGGCCTCGCGATCGGCCTGATCGGCATCCTGCTCGCCGTCTCGCGCGGGAACACCTGGGGCTGGACCTCGCCGCTCACTCTGGGGCTGGCCGTGGGCGGCATCCTGATCCTGCTGGTCTGGGGCTGGTACGAGCTGCGCGCCGAGAACCCCCTCCTCGACCTCCGCGTCGCCGCCCGCCGCCCCGTCCTGCTCACCAATCTCGCGTCGGTCGCGATGGGCTTCGCCCTGTTCACCTCCAACGTGGCCTACCCGCAGATGCTCGAGCTCCCGCTCGCGACGGGCGTGGGCCTCGGGCTGTCGCTGCTGGCCGCGAGCCTGGTCGTCATGCCCTCGGGGCTCGTGATGATGGTGCTCTCCCCCATCTCGGGCACCCTCGCCCGCACGATCGGACCCCGGGTGCTGCTCGTCGCCGGATCCATCTCGCTGATCCTCGCGTACGGGTTCAGCCTCTTCTTCTCCACCGAGGTGTGGCACTTCGTCGTCGCCAACATCCTCATCGGTTTCGGCATCGGCTTCGGCTACGCCGCCATGCCGATGCTCATCATGCGCGCCGTCCCGCCGAGTGAGACGGGCGCCTCGAACGGTCTCAACGCCCTCGCTCGCTCCCTCGGCACGAGCACGGCGGCCGCGATCGTCGGCGTCGTGCTCGCGACCCTCTCCACGGGCGAGGGGGGCGAGGGGGACACCCTCGCCCCCACGGCGGAGGCGTTCCACGTGTCGTTCCTGCTCGGGATCGGGGCGGCGGCCGTCGCGCTCGTGCTGGCGCTGCTCATCCCGACGCGCGAGAACCCGGCGGGCGAGCGGGCATCGCTGCCCGAGTGACCCCTACGCCCCGCGCTCCTCGTTGATCGAGTTGGCCCCGTCGACGACGAGCAACTGGCCGGTGATGTACGACGCTCCGCGGCTCGCGAGGAAGGCGACCGCGACCGCGACTTCGAGAGGCGTACCGGAGCGTCCGAGGGGCGTCCCGCGCCCCATCGCGAGCTCGTGCTCGCTCGACGACGGCGTCGCGATCCAGCCCGGCGCCACCGCGTTGACGGTGATCCCGGATGCCGCCACGTCGACCGCCGCGCCCCGGGTGAGCCCGAGCATGCCCGCTTTCGCCGCGTGGTACGCCACGTCGCCGGTGTACGCCATGACGGGCCCTGAGAGGGAGGCCATGTTCACGACGCGCCCGTACCCGGCCGCCCGCATCGCGGGGACGACGGCGCGCGTCATGCGCAGGGCGGTGGTGAGGTTGCGGTCCAGCGAGGTCAGCCACTGGTCGACGGTGATGTCGTCGATCGCGGCGGGCGAATCCGCCTGGGAGACGGACGTCATGCCGGCGTTGTTGACCAGGACCGTCGGCTCGCCGAACGCATCGCGCGTCGCCTGGAGCACGGCATCCACTCCGTCCTGGACCGTCAGGTCGGCGGCCACGCCCCGAGCGTCGATCCCGGCGGAGCGGAGGTCGGCGACGCGATCCTGGATCCGGTCGGTGGTCGAGGTGACGACCACGCGCATGCCCGCCCGACCGAGCAGGAGGGCGGTCGCTGCGCCGATGCCGTCGGCGCTTCCCGCGCCCGTGACGATGGCGATGTCGGGGGAGTCGGACATGGGGGCTCTCTTTCACGGGCGGGGAGCGACGACGTAGTGAATGCGCCTCACTATAGCCGCGCGGAACACGCCGTCATACGGTCACGCGACGGCGCGCCCTTTCGCGGCGAGAAACACCTCGATCCGCTCTCGCGTGCGTGTCAGCGTCTCGATCCGCGCAGACAGGTCCGCGTGCACCAGGGGTAGCTGCGCATACAGGGCGTCATGGGCCTCCGGCGGGGCATCGCCCGTGCACGCGAGCACCGCGCCGACGAGGTCGCGCGGGAAGTCCATCCCGAAGAGCATCTGGATGACGATCGCCCGCTCGATGACGGAGTGGTCGTAGCTGCGATAGCCGTTCGACTCGCGCTCCGCCTGGATCAGCCCGATCTTCTCGTAATGCCTCAGCGACCGCGTGCTGACGCCGCTCAGCCGGCTGACCTCACCGATCTTCATGAGCCCCCCTTGACCTTGACACGATGTCAATCTATAGCCTCGCAGCGATCGGAGCACTCGGCATCCGAAGCAGGGAGGACGTCATGTCGGAACAGGTCGACGTCGGCGGGAGGACCCGCACGTTCCAGATCGTGGGCGAAGAGCGGGGGAGGCCGGGCCGCCCCCTCGTGCTCGTCTTCCACGGCTCGAGGCAGAACGGCTCGTCGCACCGGCGGTTCACGGGCTTCGCGCTCGACGGCCTGGCGGATCGCGGAGAGGCCGTCGTCGCCTACCTCGACGGGTACCGGGGCAACTGGAACGACGCGCGCGCCGAGAGCCGATTCCCCGCGCGGAAGAAGGACATCGACGATGTCGCGTTCGCGCGTGCCGTGCGGGATCGCGTGATGCGTACCCACGGGGTCGACGCCGCGAAGGTCGTCGGATTGGGCTACTCGAATGGCGGGCAGATGGTCTTTCGGCTGCTGCACGAGGCACCCGATCTGCTCGCCGGAGCGGTCGTCGTGGCGGCGACCATGCCTTCCCGCGCCGACTTCCTCGCCGGGTTCTCCCCCGCCCCCACCCGACCGGTACCCGTGGCTGTCGTGGCGGGGACCGCTGATCCGATCGTGCCGTTCCACGGCGGCCGCATGAGGTGGTGGGCGCGTCGGCTGTTCAAGGTCGGCGGTGAGACGCTCTCCGCGGAGCAGACAGCCCGGTATTTCGCCGCCCGCAACGATCTGCCGAGCACCCCTTCGGTCGTCGTTGCGTCACACGACGCACGCACCCCCGTCGACGCGGTGACGTTCCGGCAGGACGGACGCCCGTCCGTCGTCCTCTACGTTGTCCGAGGCGGAGGTCACACGGTGCCCGGGCCGACGGCGGCACCGTGGGTGGTGGGCCGAACGGCCGAATCGCCGGGTATCTACCAGATCGTCACCGAGGTTCTCGGCGAGGTCAGTCGAGCAGCAGCGCCGGCTCCTCCAGAACGGATGCCACGTCCGCGATGAACCGCGAGATGCCGTCGCCGTCGACCACGCGGTGATCGAACGAGCCCGACACCGTGGTCACCCAGCGCGGGCGCACCTCGCCGTCGACGACCCACGGCTTCTGGCGGATCGCGCCGAGGGCGACGATGCCGGCCTCGCCGGGATTGATGATCGGGGTGCCGGCATCCTCATCGACTGCGCGTCCTTGATGTTCGGCACGAGCAGGCCGCGCGGAGTCGCCGCGGCGATGCCGAGGTTGACGTAGTGGCGCACCGAGATCTGCGCGCCGTCCTCGGTGTCGACCCACGCGGCGTTGATCATGGGCGTGCGGCGCAGGGCCCAGATCACGGCGCGCGCCATGATCAGCAGCGGCGAGATCTTCACGTCGGCGAAGTCGGGCGAGGCCTTGAGCCGCTTGACGAGCTCCATCGTGCGCGAGGCGTCGACGTCGACCCACACCGACACGTGCGGGGCCGAGTACGCGCTCGAGGTCATCGCGTTGGCGGTGGCCTTGCGGACGCCGCGGACGGGGATCGACTCCTCGCGCGCGTCGGCGACCGGTGCCGGGGCGACGGGCGCGGGAACCGGGATCGTCTCCTCGCGGACGGCACCCCACGCGGGCGTCTCGATGTTGCGGAAGACGCTCGCCTGCTCGGCGTGCTTCACGACGTCGTCGCGGGTCACCTCGCCGGCGGGGCCGCTGGGCGTCACGGCCGAGAGGTCGACGCCGAGGTCGCGCGCGAGCTTGCGGATCGGAGGCTTGGCGACCACGCTCGGCGGGCTTGCGGCGCCGGGACGACACCGCGCCACCCGTGCCGTAACCGACGAGCACGGCCCCGCCGGGATCGCTGGGCTCGGGGACGCTCACGGGTTCTGCCGGTGCCGGGGTGCCGGCATCCGCGGATCCGATCGTGATGATCGGCGCCCCGACCTCGACGGTGGAGCCCTCGGATGCCAACAGCTCGCCGACCGTGCCCGAGAAGGGCGACGGCAGCTCGACGAGCGACTTGGCCGTCTCGATCTCGACGATCACGTCGTTGACGGCGACGGTGTCACCGGGCGCGACGCGCCACTGCACGATCTCGGCCTCGGTGAGGCCCTCTCCGACGTCGGGGAGAACGAAGGTCTGCTCGGTCACG
>JARBUN010000011.1 GCA_029239635.1 Microbacterium sp.
GCACGGCCACCACCCGCTGCCAGAGGATCCCCCGACGGAAGACGAGGTCGTCGTGGCGCAGCTGGTAGCCGAACGACCGCGCCTGGCGCGGCGTGATGATGAGCCCCACGAGGGTGATGACCGCGAGGACTCCCGCCGGGATCCACTGCCACTGCAGGTTGAGGAAGAACTGGAGGGCGAGAGCGGCTGCGAGAACGAGGAGGAGGAACGCGCCCTGCGAGATCACCTGCACCCGCACGTAGGCGCGGGCCAGCTGGTGCCACGTGCCGTCACCGAGCGGCAAGCGCCCGGCACCGCGCGGCTCCAGGATGCGCGAGTAGGTGTCCTCGTCCAGGACCGGGGCATCGCGGGCCGGCGCCGACTCGGAGGCCGCCACGTCGGACTGACGCGCCGGCTCGGCGACCCCGGCACCGGCCTGGCGCACCGACTCGGCGACGGCGTCCGCCGGGCGCTCACCCGGCTCCGCTTCAGCGGGGAGCGGCGTCCGCTCCGGGAAGTCCGGGGTGTTCGTCATCGTCGTCCTTCCGGATGGTGCAGAGCTGCTCGGCCACGAGCGATCGATCCCATCGAGCCTACCGACGGAGTCACCGGGCGGGTGAAGAGGAAGGACAACAGCCCGGCGCCGAAGCCCGTGGCCGCGGCCCCGACGAGCGACGACGCCTTCGCCAGCATCGCGATGCGCAGCGCGCGGAACGGATCGATCCTCCGGGCCGAACGCCCGCGCGTCGCGCGCGCAACCGGGACCGCGAGCGCGACGATCACCGCGCCCAGGAGCACGAGGATCGTGGGCAGGCTCGCGGCGGGAGAGAAGGTCGGACGCCCCATCGCGGCGAGGCCGGTGTCGAGGATGAAACCGCACACGGCGCCGACGACGGCCGCGATGACGAGGATCCCCGCACCCGTGCGCTTCATCGCGCGCCTCGCAGCTCGCGCAGCAGGTCCTCGACGCGGCCGCGCCCCGGGATCTCGGCATCCGGGTCCACGTCGAGCCACGGCGCGAGGACGAACTCCCGCTCGTGCGCCCGCGGGTGCGGCACCGTCAGGTCCTCGTCATCGACGCGTTCGTCGACGCGATGGAGCTCCCGCAGCAGGGCACGCGGCGCGAGCCGGGTCGAGACGAGGGCGACGGCGTTGAGGTAGCGCGGGGCATCGGCGTCTTCCCCGTGGACGGTGACCGCGACCGTCTCCAGCGGCTTCGACACGCGCACCTCGCTCGTGAGCGGCAGAGCCCGCAGTGCCTCGATAGCTGCTCGCAGAGTTTCGGCGCGGTCCCCGAGGTTCGCTCCGAGAGCGACGACCGCCGGCACCTCGGCGTCCCGCGGCGGATCGCCGATCCCGTGGGCCAGACGCACGCTCATGCGCGACCCCGACGGATCGTCACGGCGACATCGCCGAAGGGCACGGTGATGGGAGCGGACGGCTTGTGGACCGTGACCGTCACCGCCTCGACGCGCGGATCGGCCAGCACGGCGTCGGAGATCCGCTGCGCCACGGTCTCGAGGAGGTCGGCCGGCTCCCCCTCGACGATCTCGACGATCCGTTCCGCGAGCTCGCCGTAGTGGACGGTGTCGCTCACGTCGTCGGTCACCGCGGCGAGGTGCAGCGGCAGACGGAGCGTCACATCGACGACGAACTCCTGCCCGTCGCGCTTCTCGTCCGCGTACACCCCGTGGTAGCCGAAGGCCCGCACCCCCGTGAGGGTGATCTCGTCGACGGCATCCATCAGGCCTCCCAGGCGCGGGCGACGGCGAGCGCGTCGCGGGTGGTCGGAACATCGTGCACGCGGACGGCCCATGCCCCGGACCGCGCGGCGAGCGCGCTCGTGACGGCGGTCGCGAGGTCGCGGCGGGCGAGATCGGCGTCGTCACCGAGCACCTCCGCGAGGAATCGCTTGCGGCTCGTCCCGACCAGCACACGGGAGCCGCGCTCGACGAGGGTGGGGATCGCGTTCAAGACCTGCCAGTTCTGGATGCCACGCTTGCCGAAGCCCACCCCCGGATCGACGATGACGCGCTCCGGCGCGATCCCCGCGGCGCGAGCCGCCGCCACCCGTTCGGCGAGCTCGTCGGCGACCTCGAGCCCGACATCCGCGTAGTCGGCGCGCGCGTACATGTCGGTGGACGGGCCGCGCCAGTGTCCCAGGGCGATCTCGGCGTCGGTCTCCGCGACCGCGGCGAGCATCTCGGGGTCGGAGAGGCCGCCCGAGACATCGTTCACGAGGCGTGCGCCGGCGGCGATCGCGGCGCGCGCCGTCGAGGCGTTCATGGTGTCGACGCTGATGATCGCCCCCTCGGATGCCAGCGCCTCGACGACCGGCAGCACGCGCTCCTGCTCGATCCGGGCGGCGACCCGTTCCGCGCCCGGACGCGTGGACTCTCCCCCGATGTCGAGGAGGTCGGCCCCCTGCGCGCGCAGCGACCGCGCGTGCGCGATCGCCACGTCGGGGTCGAGGTAGCGCCCGCCGTCGCTGAAGGAGTCCGGCGTCACGTTGACGATCGCCATGATGAGGGTCACGCGCGCGCCCCGATCAGGGCGACGAGCTCGGCTCGGGCGGCCGCGTCGGTGTAGGCACCGCGCGCGGCGATCGTGACGGTCGACGCGTCGAGCTGACGGCCGCCGCGCATGGTCACGCACTCGTGGACGGCGTCGAGCACCACGAGGACTCCGCGCGCATCGAGGGCGGATGCCACCGCGTCGGCGACCTGCTCGCCGAGGCGCTCCTGCACCTGGGGACGCGCCGCCAGGATGTCGATCACTCGGGGCAGCGCTCCGAGGCCGACCACCTCTTCGCCGGGAAGGTACGCCACGTGCGCGCGTCCCCGGAACGGCAGGAGGTGGTGCTCGCACATCGAGCGGAACGCGATGTCCCGCAGCATCACGGCCCCGGACGGAAGAGTGTCCGGCGCCGGCCCGCGGGTCACCGAGATGGTGTGCTGCAGGGGGGCGGCGGCATCCTGGCCCACACCGCCGAAGAACTCGCTCCACGAATCGGCCACGCGGGTCGGTGTCTGCCGGAGCCCGGGGCGATCGGGATCCTCTCCGATCGCCTCGAGCAACTCGCGTACGAGCGCGGCGACGCGCTCCCGGTCGACGGCCACGGCGCCTTAGGCCGTGGCCGGTCGCGTCTGTCCGCTCGGGCGGCGCTGCGCCTGCGTCGCGGTCTGAGCGTCGGACTCCACCGAAGCGGCGACTCCGGCCGGAGCGGGACGACGCGGCACGTCGACGGGAGGCAGGGTCGAGACCGGGCGGTCGCCGGACGACAGCCACTGCGGACGCGGCGGGAGGCGCTTGACGTCCTTGAAGATCTCGGCGAGCTCGTTGTGGTCGAGCGTCTCCTTCTCGAGCAGCTCCAGGGCGAGCCGGTCGAGCACGTCGCGGTTGGCGTTGATGACCTCGTAGGCCTCGTTGTGGGCCTGCTCGATGAGCGCGCGCACCTGGGCGTCGACGCGCTCGGCGATCCGCTCCGAGAAGTCGCGGCCGTGGCCCATGTCGCGGCCCATGAAGACCTCGCCCGACGAGGAGCCGAGCTTGACCGGACCCACGTCGTTGGTCATGCCGTACTCGGTGACCATCTTGCGGGCGATGCTCGTCGCCTTCTCGATGTCGTTCGAGGCGCCGGTGGTGGGGTCGTGGAAGACGATCTCCTCGGCGACACGACCGCCCATCGCGTACGTCAGCTGATCTTGCAGCTCGTTGCGGGTGACGGAGTACTTGTCGTCGAGCGGGAGCACCATCGTGTACCCGAGCGCCTTGCCGCGCGGGAGGATGGTGACCTTCGTGACGGGGTCGGTGTGGTTCATCGCCGCCGCCGCGAGCGCGTGTCCGCCCTCGTGGTAGGCCGTGATGAGCTTCTCCTTGTCCTTCATCACGCGGGTGCGGCGCTGCGGACCGGCGATGACGCGGTCGATGGCCTCGTCGAGCGCGCGATTGTCGATGAGCTGCGCATTGGAGCGCGCCGTCAGCAGAGCCGCCTCGTTGAGCACGTTCGCGAGGTCGGCACCGGTGAAGCCGGGGGTCTTGCGCGCGACGACCTCGAGGTCGACCGAGTCCGACAGCGGCTTGCCGCGGCCGTGCACCTCGAGGATGCGCTGACGCCCCTTGAGGTCGGGGGCGTCGACGCCGATCTGGCGGTCGAAGCGGCCCGGACGCAGCAGGGCGGGGTCGAGGATGTCGGGGCGGTTGGTCGCCGCGATCACGATGACGTTGACCTTGGGGTCGAAGCCGTCCATCTCGACGAGCATCTGGTTCAGCGTCTGCTCGCGCTCGTCGTGACCGCCGCCCATCCCGGCGCCGCGGTGGCGACCGACGGCGTCGATCTCGTCGATGAAGATGATCGCGGGCGAGCTCTCCTTCGCCTGGTTGAACAGGTCGCGGACGCGGCTCGCACCGACACCGACGAACATCTCGACGAAGTCGGAACCCGAGATCGAGTAGAAGGGCACCCCGGCCTCGCCGGCGACGGCGCGGGCGAGAAGGGTCTTACCGGTTCCGGGAGGGCCGTACAGCAGCACGCCCTTGGGGATGCGGGCGCCGACCTCCTCGAACTTCTTGGGGTCCTTGAGGAACTCCTTGATCTCGTCGAGCTCTTCGATCGCCTCGTCGGAACCCGCGACATCCTGGAACGTGACGGTCGGCGTCTCCTTGGTCACGAGCTTCGCGCGCGACTTGCCGAACTGCATGACCTTGCTGCCGCCGCCCTGGGCGCTCGAGAGCAGCCACCAGAAGAGCAGGCCGAGCAGCACGAGCGGGAGCATCAGCCCGAGGAAGCCGTCGAACCAGCTGGGCTTGGGGACCACGTCGTTGAAGCCGTCGGCGGGAGCGGCACTGTCGATCGCGCTGGCGACCTCGTTCGCACGCGCCTGGCTGTAGTAGAACTGCACGTCGTTCGCACCCTCGAACGGCTGCGACAGCGTGAGGTCGACGCGCTGGTCGGGGTCGTTCGTCACCACCTGGGTGACGGTCCCGCCCTTCAGCAGGTCGAGACCCTCCTTGGTGGAGATCTGACGAGCGCCGCTCAGGTTCGAGATCAGCGAGAAGCCGATGACCAGAAGCAGACCGACCAGCAGAACGTAGATGATCGGGTTGCGCGTGATCTTCTTGAAATCCATGGTGGGCGAGCCCAGCCCTTTCGTGAACCGCTTGCGGAAAAGCGGTGGGATCAGGGTAACGCGCGCGGACTATGCCGGGCCTGTGCGTTCGTCGTGGGCGTATCCGAGGTCAGGAGTACACGTGCGGCGCGAGCACCGCCACGTCACGGAGGTTGCGGTACTTCTCCGCGTAGTCGAGCCCGTAGCCGATGACGAAGTCGTTGGGGATGTCGAAGCCCACGTACCGGCACGCGACCTCGACCTTCATGGCATCCGGCTTGCGGAGGAGCGCGAGCACCTCGACCGACTCGGCCCCGCGCGAGGCGAAGTTCTCGAGCAGCCAGCTGAGGGTGAGGCCGGAGTCGATGATGTCCTCGACGATCAGCACGTGCTTGCCGGTGATGTCGGTGTCGAGGTCTTTGCGGATCTGCACGACACCGCTCGAGCGCGTGCTCGCGCCGTACGAAGAGACGGCCATCCAGTCCATCGTGATGTGCCGGGGCAGGTGCCGCGCGAAGTCGGCCATGACCATCACCGCGCCCTTGAGGACGCCCACGAGCACGACGTCTTTGCCGGAATAGTCGGCGACGACCTGCTGCGCCAATTCGGCGAGCTTTTCGTGAATCTGTTCCTCGGTGAGGAGGACTTCGCTGATGTCGTCGGAAATATCGGCCGCGCGCATTCGGAAAGTCTACGTCGGTCGATTCAGGATGCCGCCCGCGCGACGACCTCGATCCGCCCGCCGACGCGGCGCGCGAGGCATCCGGGCAGATCGATCGGGCCCTGCCCTCGCCAGTCGGTCGCCAGCCGCGCGACCTCGACGGTCTGCGTGCGCGTGAGGGAGACCCCGAACTCGCTCTCGACGACGTAGCGCACGATGCGGTTGCGCAGCGCCGCGGGGTTCGCCGCGAGCGCCGCCGCGGAGAGCGAGATGCCGGCCTCGGCGTGCTCGACGATGTCCTCGATCGTCTCGTCGATCATGTCCTGGAAAGCGGCGGCGTCCTCGCGTAGTTGCTCGGCCGTGCGAGCGAGGGCCTCGGCGACTCCCGGTCCGAGCTCCGCCTCCAGCACCGGCAGCACGCGCTCGCGCACCCGCACGCGCGTGTATGCGGGGTCGGCATTGTGCGGATCGGTCCACGCGTCGAGCCCCTCGGCCGCGCAGGCGGCGAGCGTGGCCCGACGGCGCACGGCGAGGAGCGGGCGTACCCAGGTCGGGCCGACGGCATCCCGTCGCTCGGGTGCCATGCCCGACAGGCTCGCCGCCCCCGCTCCGCGCGCGAGGCCCAGCAGCACGGTCTCGGCCTGGTCGTCGAGGGTGTGCCCCAGCAGCACCGCGTCCGCGCCGATCTCCGCCGCGGCTCGGGCGAGAGCGGAGTACCGCGCGTCCCGCGCGGCGGCCTCGGGCCCATCCCCCGAACCGACCCGGACCGTCACGACGCGCGCCTCGAGCCCGAGAGCGCGTGCCTTCTCCGCGGCCGCGACGGCCACGGCATCCGATCCGTCCTGCAATCCGTGATCGACGACGACGGCCTCGGCACGGATGCCGGCGCGGGGAGCCTCGAACGCGGTCGCGGCCGCGAGGGCGAGCGAGTCCGGTCCTCCCGACAGCGCGACGACGACGGAGCCGTCGATCCGTTCGAGCGCCGCGCGCACGGCGCGACGCACCTCGGCGACGGACGGGTCGAGTCCGGGGCGGTGATCCATCCCTCCACGGTAGCGGCGCACCGGCTCGGGCTCGGGGTGGCTCCCGACTAGGCTGGGCGCGGAAATCCACAGATCTAAGGAGCACGAGTATGGGCGCATACGACGCCGTCATCGAGATCCCCCGCGGCAGCCGCGTGAAGTACGAGGTCGACCACGGCACCGGCCGTGTCTACCTCGACCGCATCCTCTACACGGTGTTCGGCTACCCCGCGAACTACGGCTTCTTCGAGAACACCCTCGGCGAAGACGGCGACCCGCTCGACGTGCTCGTGCTGCTCGACCGCGAGCTGCACCCCGGCATCCTGGCGAAGGTGCGCCCCGTCGGCGTGCTGAAGATGAGCGACGAGGCCGGCGGCGACGACAAGGTCGTGGCCGTGCTGGCGAAGGACCCGCGCTGGGACCACATCCAGGACGTCGGCGACATCGACGAGTGGACCAAGAAGGAGATCACCCACTTCTTCGAGCACTACAAGGACCTCGAGCCCAACAAGTGGGTCAAGGTCGACGAGTGGGCGGATGCCGCCGAGGCCGAGCGCCTGGTCGGCGAGGCGTTCACGCGCTTCGACGAGCACGACGCCCAGACGAAGACGCAGGGCTCGGGCGAGGCTCCGAACACGCTCTGAGCCTCGCTCCCCACGAAAGAACCCCCGGTCTCGGACCGGGGGTTCTTTCGTGTCAGACGTCGATTCCGCGCCAGCGCAGCCAGGGCGCCGGGTCGGTCGTCCCGCCCCACGGCGGGTAGACCTCGAAGTGAAGGTGGCAGCCGAACGAGTTGCCCGTCTGTCCCGTCGCGGCGATCTGCTGCCCCGACGAGACCCAGTCGCCGGTCGAGACGTAGATGCCGCCGTTGACGATGTGGGCGTATCCCGTGCCCGAGCCGTCGGGGTGCTCGATGCGGATGTAGTTGCCGTAGCCGCCGTTGTACCCGGCGTAGCTCACGCGACCGTCGAACGCCGCGTAGATCGGCGAGTAGCATCCGGCGCCGAAGTCGAGGCCGAGGTGCCACGAGCTCGCGCAGTAGCTGCCGTTGCACTGGCTGGACCGCGGTCCGTACCCCGAGGTCGTACCGGCCCACGAGGGACGGGACCAGCCGCCGGGCCCGCCACCGCCGCCGCTGTTTCCGCCGCCGCCCCCGCCGCCGTTGTCTCCGCCGCCGCCGCCGCTGTTGTTGTTGGCCTGTTCCTGCTCGCGACGCTCGCGCTCAGCGCGGTCGCGCGCCTCCGCTTCTTCGCGGGCTTTGCGCTCACGTTCTTCGCGGGCGATGCGCTCGGCCTCGACGCCGGCCTGGTAATCGGCGACGGTCTTCGCGGTCGTGTCCTGGAGGGCCGCCAGCTGCGCCTCGAGAGTCGCCTGGTTCGCCTGCTGCGCGGCGAGGGCCTGCTGCGCGGCGTCGGCGGCCTGCTGCGCGGCGACCATCTTCTCTTGCGCGATCTTCTGCAGACGGTCGCGCTCGGCTCGCGCGTCGTTCGCCTGGTTGCTGAGGTTCTTCGCGTTGTCGCGAGCCGTGACCGCGGCGGCGTACACCGCACGGTTCCGGTCGACGAGCTTGTCCATCGTGCCGAGCTTGGCGAGCAGATCGTCCGCCGTCGCGGCCGAGCCCGAGAAGAACAGGTCGAGGGAGGTGTCGTCGCCGCCGTCGCGGTAGAGCTGCGCGGCGACCTTGCCGGCCTTGGTGGCGGCATCCGTGGCCTTCTGCGCTTCGGCATCGGCCTGCGACTGGATCTGCTGGGCGCGGTAGTCGGCGTCGAAGTAGGCCTGCTGGGCGGTGTAGTACTCGTCGGAACGAGCGACCACCTCGGCCTGCGTGCGCGCGACCTCGGACTGCAGCTGCTGGATCAGACCCTGGATCCGGGTGATCTCCCCCGCTTTCGCGGCTTCGTTCGCACGGGCGGCCTGGACGTCGTCCCACGAGGGGTAGTCGGCGGCGTAGGCGGCCGATCCGAACGACGGCACCGTCGCACCGAAGGCGCCGACCGCCACGGCGCCCAGGGCTCCCAGCTTCAGCGCGCTCCGACGGTCGAGCGACGGCCACAGGCGACGCCTCTCACTCGCGGAGGGCGCGCAACCGCAGTCGTCGTGATCTTCGGGGCGCTCGAGCGTCACGGGAATACCTTCTCTCACCGGTTCGCAACTCGGAACACAGTAGCAACACGAGTCACAGGAGCAACAGAGCGAGTCCCGCTGTTCTGGCCCATCTTCCGTCGGCGAAGCCCTCTCGACGCGTACGCCACGCCCTCGATTGGCAATCTCGCGAATCATGAAGTAGGCTCGGTCGTCGGCAAGCGAGCACGGAATCGCAAGGTTTCGGGTTCATCCGGCCCCATCGTTTAGCGGCCTAGGACGCCGCCCTTTCACGGCGGTAGCACGGGTTCGAATCCCGTTGGGGTCACTCACCGGTTACAACTAAAAACGCATGGCCCTGTAGCGCAGTTGGTTAGCGTGCCGCCCTGTCACGGCGGAGGTCGCGGGTTCAAGTCCCGTCAGGGTCGCTCTGAGCGACGGGCCCTTTTCGGAGGGCCTTTCGTTTCGGTCGCGGCATCCATGGTGCCGCGAGGCTCTGTAGCTCAGTTGGTAGAGCGCACGACTGAAAATCGTGAGGTCACGGGATCGACGCCCGTCGGAGCCACGGCATTTTCCCACCTCTGGACTGGCCCGATCGGCGTGATCGCTGAGCGAGTGAAGCGAGATGGTTGGACACTGCACGCGCGGATGAAACACGCCGTGGCCTGGGGCCTTGGGCCGTTCTTCGCCTCCGCGAGCGTCTCCACGTAGAAGGATCTTTCACGCTGCTCACCATTGAGGCCGATCGCCCAGACGCGCACCTGGTACTTGCCGCGGTCCTTGCGAAAGCGGATGCCCTCCGGCAGCGGACGCCGGGTTTTCGGATCGATCCGTTCGCCGCGTTCGGCCGACACCGCGGGTACCGCCAGCCTCGAGGAATGCGGCGACCGTCGACGCGCGCCACAGCATGTGCTTGCCCATGTGCGCGTCGGGAAACGGAAAACGGTTCTGCCGCCGCAGCGAGTCGAAGGTCGACAGGGGAACCCTGCAGAGAGCAGCGGCCTCCCGTCGAGTCAGGTATCCGTTCGGCTCGGCGTGATCGAAGACATCGATCTCCGGGTCGTCGGCAATGGCGTGAGTGGTCATGACGTGCTCCTTTCGGTGGGTGGGTTGTTGCGATCCCGCGCGCGGTCCTGGCGCCATTGGCGAGCGGCATCCGCTGCTCTCTTGCGAGCGCTTTGTCGCCGTCGGTGAGCCAGCCCATGCCCGCGTACGCCCACGAGCCGATGACCAGGACTTCGGAGGGATCGATGTCGTCGGTCGGCTTCGTCTTCGCGAGCAAGTGCCGCAGACGCCATGTCCGGCGTGCGCCGCGGAGGGATCCGAGAGTGATCGAGTAGCGGCGCGACTTGGTGGAGAAGTGACCGCGGAAGCCGAGCATCCCGTCCCAGCGATGCAGCTGGCCGTACGGCCCTTCGGGATCTACGACTGCGGCGAGCTCTCGCACCGTCGACTTGATCCGCTTGATGTGTTCGCGGCCAACACCGGTTGGTTCCAGGTCTTCCGTTGCTTTGGTCGCGTACTTCGCGATGTAGGCGGCGACTGCCCTATCCGAGAGCGGCCCGAAGTCTAGTGATTCGCTAGATTCCCCTAGATTTCGGTAGTCATCGCCTCGACGCACGATCGCTCGCGCATCGAACTGCTTCCCCCACGCCAGCGTGCGCCCTCGCTCCTCCTTCATGAGCGGAACAGCGACCAGCTGTGTCTTACGGACGGCAGCACTGATCGCCCGCAGGAGATGTTCAGTCGTGACGTACCTGGGCGGCGGAGGGTATGCCTGTTCGGGGTGGACGCCGTCGATCCGGACGATCGCATGGAAGTGCACGACCCCGCGGCGCTGGAACTCGGCGACCTTGGCGAACTGCAATCGCACGACGCGGGCGGCGGCTCGCTGGGTGAGTCCGAGTGAGCGGGCCAGCTCCCGCCGGAGACCGATCGTGAATCGTCGCCAGAGTTCGGGAGCGTGATACTGCCAGACGACGTGACCGACGTAGTCGTAGCACTCGGCACACACGGCGTCGCCGCGGCGGGGATCATCCTTGTCGTGGTGGCAACGGCATCCTCTCGGATTACCGTGTTCGCAGAGACCGGGACGATGATCGGCCGCAGTGGTGTGCACGGCGCCGAAGGACGGAGCCGTGAGCGTGAGGAAGACCATCGGATGCTCGGCGACGTCCTCGGGCACTTCCTTCATGCCGCCCGCGGCGCCAGCCATGATCATGTGCCAGGTGTCGCCCTTGTACTCGTGGCTGCACGACTCGCACCGCGTCGCACGGCGGTTGCCACACCGGGTGAAGGTGACGCCGTCCGGTTCGTTTGCCGAGGAGTACTCCGAGAGCACCTCGCCGGATGCCTCGTGAAGCGTCGCCGACGATCCGACGAGTCGCACCGGGTTGTGGCAGTAGCCGGTCGCGCCGACGTTGTGCATCCATCGGTCGTAGGTATCGCTGCGGAGTCGGCGCGCGACAGACTCATCGAGACGCATCGGTCACCACCAGGACGGGGACCGCGCAGCCGATCGGATAGGTGAGACCCGAGACGTCATCCTCGTAGTAGGTGATGCGGCAGATGAGGTCGCTTTCGCCGGTGGATCGACGAAGCTCCCGCCATCTGATGATGTCGGCATCCGTGCACGATCCGTTGGCGACGACCGGTCCATAGATCTCGAGCAGGCTGTCGTCGACGTCTGGGGCGTCGTAACGCGCGACCTTAAGCATTCGGGTTTGGTCCCACTTCTCCCCCAGGTTGCAATGGGCGAGCAGGTATGCGGGTTGCGATCCGCTTGGCGGGTCGCTCGGCGCACTGTGGGTGGCATAGGGCTGTGTGGCACAACTCGAGAGAGCCAGTGCGGCGCAGGCGCCAGCGACGAGGGCAGAGGCGACGCCATGCAGTCGTTTCATGATGCTGATTCCTTTCGAGAGCTACGCCGCTGGGTCCGCGGCGCACGAGGTGGGCGGGGTTGACGCTCTTCCGGCGCGGGCGCTTCGGGGATGACGACAGGGATCTGCCGCGGTGCGGCAAACCGGGACGCGACGTGACGGATCATGTCGTCGGTGATCAAGCCGGCACGAACACGTTCCGGAGGGCTGCCGTCTTCGGGCAACACGTACGCGACACCGGGGGTCGCGGGAGATATCTCATGACAACGAGCTCCAGCGGCGACAGCTCCATCCCCGAGCACCATCGCGGTCTCCATGCGGTCGCGAAGGCGGAGTCCGACGGTCTGCGTGAACAGGCCCCGGGCGGGCAGCGTCTCCTTCCGAGGATCTTGGAGGCAGGCGAACACGATGAACCCGACCGCCCGCCCCTGAGAGGCCAGCGTCGCCAGTGCGGCGTTGGCCCGCCGAAGCAGATCGCGATCGGTCTCGTACGCGGTGAGCGCAGCGAGTTCGTCGATCAACACCACGACCGTCGGGCTGTCGATGCTCGGGGTGTGTTGCCGGGTCTTGCCGGCCAGATCGCTCGCGCGCTCCTGCATGGCGGCAACGGCATCCTCCAGAAGGATGACCGAGCGCTCAGCGTCGGCAGCGAAGCGTGTCAGCAACGAGCGACCGAGGGCAAGCTCCATCCCGCCCTTGCGGTCGATCCCCCATACTTCGACAAGGCCACGGTGGATCGGCTCGGCCAGCCCCAGGAGCAGACCCCAGACGAGTGACGCTTTGCCGCTTCCGGATGAGCCAGCGACCAGCGTGTGCGGTCCGAGCCGCAGCGACCACAGTGAGCCGGTCGCGTCCTTGCCCATGGGGATGCTCTTCCCGTCCCAGGCGGTAGGCAGCTCAAGACTGAACGGATGCTCGAGCGCATCCGTGTACTCGAGTCTCAGCACCAGCGCACCGATGTGCTCGCCGTGAACGGTCGCGCGGCGGGCACCGAACGCCTGTGCCAGGAGGTCGGCCTGCGCTTGAAGGTGCTCGCGTCCGAGGCCCTGGGGAAGAGAGACGCCGACCGCGCAAGTCCAGCCGTTCCAAACGGGAGTGCTGATCGCGGGAACCACCGCACCATTCGTGCCGTGGCCCGGAACGCTCAGACCGACCCTCGCCGCGACTGCGGTCCAACTCGCGAGGACGTTACGAGAGACATCCCGCTTCCACTTCTCATCCGACCGCCGGGGCATCCGACCCGCCGTGATTGCGACCCAGACGCCTAGGAATGCGGCCACCGCCAGGCATCCCGCGGTGAATGCCACCTGCACGGCAGGCATCGGAGGCAGCCACGACAGGATCAGGACGAGTGCGGCGATCCACCACCAGCGACGGAACAAAAAGCCGATCTCGTCGCCCCAGCTGCGCAGCTCTCGAGGCACAGCGGTGCGCATTACTCGGCCCCCCGGGGCTTCGGCGCCGGCTTCATCTCGCGGGCGCGGAGCGAGTAGGCGACGCGAGGACGCCCCTGCCCTTCCTTGACGTACGGCGTCACCGTGAGCCCCTCGAACACGGTCGGGCGGAATGGCAGCCCGTTGAGCTCGGGCGGCAGCTGGGGCTCGGAGATGCTCGCGATCTTGACCGTGACTTCGCCCTGCCCCTTTCGCGCATCGGGGTCGGCGTCGATAACGCGGACCTGCCAGAGGGGGTGGCCGGAGTTCTTGTCGAGGTCCTGCCCCTGCCGTTCGCCGTCGTCGGACCACTTGACGATGGGTTCGACCTCGCCGACGACGAACGCACCTCGGGGGAAGAACGCGTCGAAGCTGACCGGGATTGCTGACTGGATTGCCATAGCTAGTTCCTCTCAACTGGTGAACCTTTTGCTCACAACGCCAGCATCGCACTCTAATGCTCATCGAGTCAACCTTTTTCTTACTTGCGATACCTCGTGTCTGTCTGCGACGAAAAACAGCACACGAGTAAGCTCGAAGCCGTGGAGGGGTCACCGTGAGCGATCTACCGGCAGTGCCGACGTGGGGCGTCGTTCCCGAACCCGTGCGCAACGTTCTGCAGCGCCTCCAGGAGCGAGCGGCAGCGGGTGTCGACGCCATGGGCACCCAGAAGATCAGCGGGGACACTCCGCGGAACCATGACGAAGCGTTCCTGCAGATGTCATGGGCAGCGGAAGCCGCTGACCGCGCGACCCGTGACTACCGAAGCGTCTTCAACGCCTACACGCACAAGTTCCACCAGCCGAAGCCCCCGATCGGCGAACTCGCTGCCATGCAGGGCGCGATCACACAGTCGTTCGCGAAGCGATACACGTCTAAAACCGTCGAGGCAATTGAGGCGCTGCTCTCGGATGAGCCAGATCTCGAGGCAATTCGCACCGGGATCCGCGCGCTCGGCTTCGCGGATCTCCATGGCATCTCCGACGCGCTCGACCGAGCGATGGCAGCCGCCGAGTCTGAGCGCGGCTTTCGCCCCTGGCTGCCGGCTGCCGACAAGGCTCGTGCCGCAAGCCGTGCCATCCAAGCGACCGGGTCAGACGAGCTGTGAGAACTTTCTTTACTCGTTCAAGGCCGGCCTCCGGCCGGCAGGCTGAGCGTACCTGCGGTGCGTCCGGTCCTCGCTTCGCTGCGGTCCGGGCGCTCCTCGACACGCTCAGCCGTCAGCCATCGCTTCCTTCACAATCAGTTAGCTCGGCCGGTTCTACCCACAGGCCGACGCTCAGGTCCTTCGTGTCGGCGTCGACAGTTACGGTGGCTCAATGACCATCTCGACGGAATTCGTGCCCAGCCGGATCAAGTCGACGGATCCTCTGCATGAGCCTCTTCAACTCACTGCTGCCGAGCGGGAGGTCTTTCGCCAGCGATCGCGTGAGTCTCGTCAGGCCCGCGTTGACGCCATGGCCGGACGCGGCCCGGAGCCCCTACACGAGATCAACTCGCCGCGCTATGACCCGCTTGATCTCATGCCGCAGCTACCGGCGAACGGGCTGAACACGCTGTCGCTCTTCAGTGGCGGTGGCGGACTCGATCTAGGGTTTGATCGCGCGGGCTTCACGCACGAGGGATCGTGGGAGCTCCTGCCGTTCGCCGGCGACACGCTGCGCGCTGCGCGTCCCGAATGGAATGTCCACAGCGGCCTCGAGGATGGCGACGTCCGCAATAAGGACTGGCGCCCGTTCCGAGGAAACGTGGCGCTGATCCATGGAGGTCCGCCCTGTCAGCCCTTCAGCAGCGCCGGAAAGCAGAGAGGCGCGGCCGACCCCCGCGATATGTGGCCGGAGTTTGTGAGGGCCGTGCTCGAGGTCAAGCCGGAGGCATTTCTCGCCGAGAACGTCGCCGCGCTCGCCTCCAACACCTTCAAGGACTACGTACAGCAGACGATTCTCGAACCGTTGGGCAGGCATTACACAATCACGCCCGTGATCCTGCAGGCCCACGAACACGGCGTTCCCCAAATGCGACGCCGCGTCTTCTTCTTCGGGTTCCGGAACAAGAAGGTCGCTGGCAGGTGGGATGCGCCTCGTCCGCGCTTCCGTAAGCCCGGGTCGAAAGCGAACGGTCTTCCCGAGACGATCGGAGTGAGGAACGCGCTAGGGCTTTCTGACCTCGGCTTCGACGACATCTCGCCCACAATCCGGAGCGGACTCTCCGGCCCCCGCCACACGACCTCGATTCTCAGCAGCGTGTCGGCTCAACGGCGCTTCGCAGCACTCGAGGTGTGGCCAAACGGCGTCGCTGCCAACCGAGATGCTGCTCGAGCCTTCGTCGCCAAGAACGGGCACTTCCGCCTGTCGGTTCCCGATGTCGCTTTGCTGCAGGGATTCCCGGAAGACTGGCCGTTCCAGGGCGCCGTCTACATGCAGATCGGGCAGATCGGCAACTCCGTCGCGCCTCCCGTCGGCTACTCGGTTGCGGCGTCTATCGCCGAGGCTTTCTCGAGGTAAGCGCGCACCAGCTGGCGGAGCCTCGCAGCGTGCTCCTCAGTGATGTGCTCGAAGTCGTCGAAGAACTTGCGCTCGATGTGAGGATTATTCAACGTTGATCCGCGAAGAATGACGTAACGCGCTCGAGCTTGCAGGATTTCGGCCATGCGCTGCAGCGAGTAGCCACCCTTGAGGTCTTGCTGCTCCCTGTACATGGCTGCCGACCACTGGCTCTTCATCAGCCACTTGGCGTCCTCGGGCGAGTAAGTGTCCTTTTCTCCGAGGATCCTCGCGACCATGTCAGTCGACACGGTACCGGGGAGCGAGTCCGCAAGCTGGAGATCGGGCGCGATGTAGCGTGCCTTTTCTGCGATCCACCGTTCCATGTCATCAGGTGAGGCGTACACGCAGTACTGCAGCTTGGTCCCACCTCGGTCATAGAACGCAAAGAGCCAGTGCAGCCCGTCGCGCCATTTCCGAATGTGATCCGGACCAAAGTCGCGAACCGTCGACACCGACTTCGACGTGGTCGACTTCAACTCGAACGGGAGCACACGGCCGTCAATGTTCAGATGCGCATCGATGTCACTGCGACGGCGATCATCCGGCACCGTGAGGTTGAAGAGCTGAACCATCTGGCTCTCACGAGCGTCATCTTGGACGGGCATGATTGACATCGTGGCATGCGAGTCGAGTTCGGCGCCAAACGGGGAGCCGATTGCGTTGTCGAAGCGATGCAAACCCGTGCAGTTCGAAACGACAAGTCGAGAGCACCCGTAGCCGCTTAACCCAAGCAGATGAGTCGCAAGCTATTGTCGCTTCGTGAAGACGATTGTTCTCGACACCACGGAACTCCGTCGGGACTGGATGTTCCGAGGGATGACCTCTCAGATACTGGCGCACGCCATTTCGAAGACGATCAACACCGTCGCTATCCCAGCACCGGTTCTCGAGGAACTCGTTGCGCACCACGCCCGGGAGTCGAGCGAGACACGAGCAAAGCTCGCGCGAGTAGTCACAGAGCATCACCGACTCGGCCTCGGTCCGGTGACCACAGACTCTGTACCGTTCGACTATCGGAGCTTTGTGCTGGAGCGGTGGGACGGGATGCTCGGCTTCAGCGTCCTCCCGTGGCCGACCGTAGATCACGGCTCACTGGTTGCACGCGCGGTAAACCGGCGAGCGCCCTTCGATGACAAAGGCGGTGGCTACCGCGACGCACTGGTCTGGGAGAGCGCGCTCGAACTTGCTCGGGCTGGCGCGGAGGTCGTGCTCGTCTCTGCCGACCGCGCGTTCAGCGACGGCGAAGGTCGCCTCGCCTCGTCGCTCGCTGACGAAGTCGCTGAGCTTCGCGGAAGCATCGAGCTCGTGCGTGATCTCGCACCGTGGCTTCTCGATCACGTGCCGTGGGGCGCCGAATCCCTCGGTGAGGCGGTGGCTCTCGCGCGGGACGAAGCGTTCATCAGCTACTTCCTCGCCTCCGACATGCAGGACGAACTGTCACCGAGCGCGGAGGCCGTCGGATTCGATTCGGCACCGTACTTCTTTCGAGTCTCGGAAGTCGAGTGGGATGGCAACTGTCACCGCGTTTCAACACAGCCCGCAGGGGACGGAGCGTCAATAGCCAAGTACGACATCGGGGAGATAGTCGAGTTCATCGCAGAGTTGAGCGACCGCTCTCGAGTTGGACCAGGATGGGACACGGAGCCTGCCTCATCTGCCGGTCGTGTGATCGTCAGAGGAAGAATCGATCTTGTTCTGCGAGTGGCTGTGTTCTTTGAGAACGACTCCACATTCGCGTTCGACGATCTCTCCTGGCGGCGCGCTGATGGGCTCCCGCCCGGCCCGGCTGCAAACGCCGCCAAGCCCGGAGTCCCGCTCTTCGAGCTGTAGCTCGATCAGATCGACTCGCCCGTACGCGTTGGCTCCTGCCGGAGTCTCCCAGACGGCCCTAGACCTTCACCCGCGTGAGCAGACTTCGTCCCGATGAGGCCAGCAAACCGTTCCGGAACAGTCGAGAGCGGTTTGAGCGGTCGGCGCGTCTGCGCTGCAGGTCGACGGAGCAATGAGGGATCGCTGGGCTCGACTCCCGTGACGCTCCGCCGGATCGACATTCCAAGCACCTCTGCGAGTAGTGCCGGCGTCGCATTTCCCACTTGGACCGTCTGTTCCCGATGGTTTCCGGCGATGCGCCACTCATCGGGGAACCCCTGTATTCGGAGCTGCTCCTCGACTGCCAGCGGCCTGTTCTCCCAATGGAACGGACCCGTGGAGGGACCGGGCGATGCCGGCAAGGTCCACGATGGTTGATCATGGGCCAGTTTGAGCAGGAAGTTCCAGTACTTCGTGCGGTAGCCGAATAGTTCCGGCCCACCGCCGCGGCTCGTTAACCACAGATAGTTGCCACCCTCCGGGATACGCGGGAGAAGTTCCGCCCACTTGCCCCGTGCGATGGGCGGATCACTGGGCCGAACATCCCAAAGTGCATCCCAGGCTGTTCGCGGACGCTCTTTATGGGTCACCGACGGCCAACGAAACTCACCCCCGTCGCGCAATGCCACGACGATCGCCCGGCGACGGTTTTGCGGGACACCGTAGTCCGCCGCGTTAAGGATCTCCACGTGCAAGCGATACGACACCCCCTCCTCGTGGTTAATCCTCGAGAACTCCTCGTCCAGGTAAGCCATCGCCGATCGCGGGCCTCGGACGAATCCGCTCACGTTCTCGAACATCACCGCATGAGGTAGGAACGTGCGCACCAGTCGTAGGGTGCTTTCGACGGTCCGAGCGCGAGTGTCGAGCATCCCGCGTCGACCGCGAGCTGCCCACTGCGCTGCCATTGAAAACGGCTGACACGGCGGACCGCCCGCCATTAGTCCGAGATCACCTCGCTCGAGACCAAGATCACTCGGCCTGAGGGTCTGCGCGAGGCTGTTGACGTCTCCGTCACCCAGGAGTGGCCAGTCGGTGTTCAACTCGATTGTCTGGCGTTGTAGCTGGCCTATCTCGACTAGGCCGACGTGCTCGTACCCAGCACGGGACAGACCGATGTCCATTCCACCGGCGCCGGAAAACAACGACAGAACACTTAGCGACAAGCTCAGAACTCCAGACTTCCTGCTGAGCTCATCAGACCCTGCAGCGAATGTCAACTCGACAGCGCCCGCCCGTCGATGCCAGTTTTGGGTTCTACACAAGACGACAACGGCTGAACGCGACAGGATACGGTAGCCGAAGACCAACTTACACTCGCGCCGACGGCGCATCATCCACATTGGAGCGGCGGTGCCGAACTTTGAGCAGCGAACACTCGACTCCCTGACGGACCTGCGCCTCGACCCGTTCAACCCACGCCTGCGCAAGGACGAGGAGGGCGCCACCGAGGCTGAGATCGTGAAGATCATGCTTGACCGATTCAAGGTCGAGGAGGTCGCAGAGTCGATCACCGTCGCGGGTTGGCTGGAGCAGGATCCCCTCATCGCGGTGAATGAGGACGGAGCGTACCGGGTCGTCGAAGGGAACCGTCGACTGACGGCTGTGAAGCTCCTGCTGGACCCTTCCCTCGCTCCTCCGACCAAACAGACCCGCTGGAAGCAACTCGCGGGTTCGCTCAAGCCAGCGATCCGCGACGAGATCAAGTCGTTGAGTGTGCGAGTCTACCCAGACCGTGATGACCCCGAGGTCTCCGCGTACATCGGGTTTCGACACGTCACGGGAGTGCTTCCGTGGCCGGCGCTGGAGAAAGCGAGCTACATCGCGAGACTCGCCTCCAAGGGTGCGTCCTACCTGGAACTCGCCGAGAAGCTGGGGAGCTACCCAGCCCACATGGCGCGCCATCATCTAGCGTTCCAGCTTGTCGAGCAGGCTCAGGAATGGGAGATCGACGGCTATGAGCAGATGAGCAATGCATTCGGCGTGCTGCTTCGTTCGCTCCAAACCGAAGGGGTTCGGTCCTTCTTGGAGCTGAATCCGGCGAGCGATCCATCCGAGAATCTTGCACCCGTTCCCGAGCATAAGAAGGACGCTTACAAAGACTTCGTGAAGTGGACCTTCGGCACTGACTCTCAGGCTCGGGTACTGCCCGAGTCACGCGAACTCACTAAATGGAGCAAGATCCTCCTGAGCCCGGCCGCCGTGCGATATCTGCAAAATGCGGAGGAACCAAAGTTTGAAAAGGCGTGGTCGCGATCGGGTGGCGAGAGTGAGTCGATCGCTGGTGCACTCTGGAAAGCTTCCTATTTGCTCGCGGACGTAGTTCCGCTCCTCAGCGAACACGTGGATGATCCAGCAGTTCGTGATGCCGCCACCGAGGCACACCGCTACATGAAGCAGATCAGGACCCTCCTCGCCCTTCAAGGTGAGAAGTAAGTGCTGGCGATTCCACCTGGGTGCAGTGCCGAGGATCTGCCCAGACTCGCTGATTGGCTAGAAGCGTCCGCACTCGTATCTGACGGAGCAGTTTCCAAATCGGAAGTGATGGAGGAGCTCCAAGCCAGCGGGCTCGTTGCAGCGCCAGGTGAGTCCTTCGGCGAGGATGTCGACGAATTCGGATCGGGATCTGACGAGCGTCTCGACGATTCCCTCGAGCGGCTCGCCGACGACATCCTCGCAGAATGCCGACGACGGGAAACTCAGCTAACAAACGGATATCCATTTCAAGTGACGACCGACCTGCTGTCGGTTCGTGCAGAAGCGGAGCCGGACAGTTATGCGTTCCTACTTGTTTCTGATTTAGGGCACCACTTCTCGGAGCTCAAGGATGCATTAAAGCCCGACACTCACAGTGGAATGCTGATGGAGAAGGTAGTCGAGGCGGCGACACGAGGCATTTTTGGGCGCTCGCAGAGATTTGGATGGCCACGGGAGCACGAGTGGCCGACGCCGATCAAGAAGCGAGTGAAGAGACTCGCCAAAGAGCTGGAGGTGCCGGTCGATTCACTCAAACACAAAGTGGTACCAGTCGACAATGATCGAACGCTTGATGTCGTCGCGATCATGACCTTCGACGATACCCATGAGGCAAGTCTGATCGTCCTAATCCAGTGTGCTGCGGGGCAGAACTGGAAGTCAAAGCTCGGAGATCCGTCGATATCTGCATGGGACAACCTGCTGCAATGGCAGTCACCCATCGTTCGTGCAGTTGCACTGCCGTGGCGTCTTGGCGGCCGACGAAGCGACTGGACATATGGGCGTGTCTACAGCATGTCCAACCATGCGATGGTGCTCGACCGCCCCCGTCTGCTCGCCGGCCAGCCGGACGTCCACTTGGACGCCCGAATTCGCCCGGAACTCAAGCAGTGGTGGGAATCCGCCATCACCAAAATCCCGGACGCCCGGCACGCTTAGAACCATCGGTCGCCCCCGTTAGCTGGGCCGGTCCCGGGCCGGGAACCCAGCCAAGACCATCGCAAACCAGCCACCACCAACGAGCACGACTTCCGCGGAATCACGCGGCAAACGAGCACTCGTGAGCACCCACCGAGCCCGCGAGTACAACTGAAAATCGTGAGGTCACGGGATCGACGCCCGTCGGAGCCACTGGGACCCTCGTGTGGCTTCTACGCACGGGGGTTCTTCTGTTTCCGGATGCCCGAACAGGGTGAGCTTGAGCGCGAACCGGGTGAAGAACGCTGACCCTGCGTCACCGGTCGCTAGCCTCCCCCCTAGGCATGCATACATGTCGCGTATAGCGAAGGGGTAGGAAAATGACCGCAACGGCAACGCTCGAAAGAGCGCGTTCCGCAGTAAGCAGGCGGGCTCTTGCGACAGCACTGGCATTCGTCGCGGTCCTCGGCATCGCGGTCGGCGCCGCCACCCCCGCGCACGCCGGAATCGGCATGTGGTACGTCAGTTCGAGCTGGGTCCAGTCGTATGCAGCATTGACCTCCACGGGCGGAGACGGGTACTTCCAGGCCAAGGCGGCTTTGGGTGGGAACGTCAAGTGGGGCAGGTACTCGCCGAACAACACGCAGGCGCAAGTTGACGGGTTCAGCTTCAGCCACAGTGCGGTCCTCTTCCAGAATGGTCGCGTCTGGAAGAGCGGGTAATTGGTGGCCAGCGCACTCGAGCGGCGCGAGACACACAGTACCCACGCCGTCGCGCGTCCCCTCACCAGGCGCGCGACGGCGTCAACGCGGTCGCAGCCACAGGCATTCATCGTGCTCGCGCTGCTCGCACTCGTCACGCCGAGTTGCGCGAGCCCATCCATCGCGACGGAGGAGCAGCGCCTTGCCCCCTCGCTGGAGGCCTACGCACAGCAACAGCTCGCTCATGACGACCTGTCCGACTGGGATCGCGCCGTGATCGAGAAGGCCAGCCGGACGGGGACCGTCTCACAGGCGGACTACGACGAGGGCGCCGACAATTTCGAAACCTGCCTGAACTCCGCAGGTCTGCATTGGACGCGCACGAGACTTCTCAACGGAGTCGTCGAGTTTCAGCCACCGCCAGGTTCGGGGGCGACCGGCTCCGACGACAACGCCGCCCTGATCCAGGCACAGTGCTACCAGTCCACATACGCGTACACACAGGATTTCTTCGGCCTCCAGCAAGCCAATCCCGAGTTGCTCGCTGACTTCTCCTTGGCCGCGGTCAACTGCCTGAAGAAGGCAGCGGTGGTCGATGACGACTTCACCACGGACGACTTCGACAAAGTCGTCGGGGCACACGATTCGCCAGTCGCCGACTGGCCGTTCGACGTGTCCGATTCCCGGGCTCAGACCTGCCTTTACTCCCTGGGATACGCGGTCGTGACCGATGCGAAGTAGAGCGACCCGACCGAACGTCCGACTCCTCGTACTGCTGCTTGCAGACAAGCTGTCAATGCACCCGCACCGCCCCCTCCGGCGAAGGCGGAGAACATTCCTGTGAAACGCGCCCTCTCCGTCATCATCTCCTTCGCCCTCGGATGCGGAGTGGTGGTCGGCGCCGTCGTCGCGTACGGCATGCTGCCCGAACCATCCGGCGCGCTCGCCGAGGTTCCGAGCGAGACGAGCTACCCCGTGACGATGACGGACTTCCGCGATCAGCGCGCGCTCACCCTCTCCCCCACTTTCGCCTCGGGAACCGCTCTGCGCGCCGCCACGAACGGGACCGTGACGGCCACCGCCTGCATCCCGGGTCAGTCGCTCACCCCGGGCGAAGCAGCGTTCTGGGTCGACGATCAGCCCGTCGTCGCCCTCGCCGCCGACACCCCTTTCTTCCGTGACCTGTCAGGGGGCGACACCGGGCGCGACGTCGACGCCCTCCGTACGTCCCTCGCCACGCTGGGCTTCGACGTCGGCTCCACCGGAGCCTTCAGTCGCGACGTCAGCCGAGCCCTCTCGACTCTCCAGCATCGCGAGAAGATGGCCCACACAGACGGCGACTTCGTCCTCGCGGATGTCCTCTGGATGCCGAGCCCCGTTCCCGTCGTCGCCTCGTGCGACGTTCAGCGGGGCCAAGCGTTCACATCAGGGAGCACGGTGGCGACGACCGTCGCCACACTCACTTCCTTGACAGTGTCCGGGCAGGCGGCGGGCGCCCTCGTCCCCGGCGAGCGAACCGTCCAGGTGCTAGGAGTCGACGCGAGCATTCCCGAGAGCGGGGTCCTCACTGATGTCGACACACTCGCTCGAATCGCTTCCTCGCCGGAAGGTCGTCAACACCTGACCGGCACCAAGACCGGCGACGCGGCCATGGTGTCCGGGACGAGCGCCTTGGCAACGCCGCTGCGCGTCGCCCCGATCCCGGTGTCGAGTGTTGTCGGCGGTCCCGGCGGACACGCGTGCGTCGTCGACGATCGCGCGGACTACCCCGTCACGGTCGTCAGCGCGAGCCTCGGCATGTCGCTCGTCACGTTCGACGCGGCGACCCCCACGAGCGTCCTTCTGCAGCCGCATCGCGAGAGCTGCGATGTCGGTTGACGACGTGCACCTCACACTCACCGACGTCGGCCACCGGTGGGGCACCGGTCCCGCGTTGTTCCAGGACATCAGCCTGGAGCTTCATCGCGGCGACGTCGTCGCCCTGACCGGACCGTCCGGGTCCGGCAAATCCACGCTGCTGTCGATCGTCGCGGGGTGGCTCCCGCCGACGACGGGCACCGTGGAACGACATGGCATCCGTCGCATCCATTGGGTGTTCCAGAATCCGCACGGCCAACCCCGACGGTCCACACGCGACCACGTCGCCTATCCCTTCCTCGTGCGCGGCGCCCGCCGACGCGAGGCCGATCGCCGCGCCGACGAGACTCTCGGCCGGTTCGGGCTCGCCGACAAAGCGGAACGGGCGTTCTTCGAGCTCTCCGGCGGCGAAGCCCAGCGCTTGATGCTCGCTCGCGCCGCCGCCACAGCGCCCGACCTGCTCCTCGTCGACGAGCCGACAGCCCAGCTCGACCGCGCCTCCGCACGGACGGTCAACGGCGTCCTGGCGGGACTCGCCGAGGCCGGGGCCATCGTCCTCGTCGCCTCTCACGACGCCGACACCATCCGCGCGTGTGACCGGGCCGTCGACCTTCGCGTGGCAGCATGATGCGGATCGCGGATGCCGTGGGCGAAGCGCTGCGGAACCTTCGCACGGGCGCCGCGGGGGCCGGCATCCTGGCCCTGCTCCTCGTCGTCGCATCGACGACACTCCTGCTGATTGACGTCGGGGCCATCGGGGCATTACAGGACCGCGCGCGAAGTGTCCGCGACCATGCGGGGGACGTTCGCGTACTCGTGGCGAAGGATGCCGTCGACCCGCGCGCGTGCGCGGCTCTCGAGCACCTCGACGGCGTCGACGACGCGGGCGCGATCTGGCAGACGGACGCCGTTCACCTCGTCGCACTCCCGCGCGTGAACGTGCCCGTGTTCGAGATCAGCTCGGGGGTTGCACGAATGCTCCGCCTCCCGTCGATGACGCCCGGCGGCGTCTACCTGTCCGACGACCTCGCCCGGCGATGGTCGGGACAGGAGGGAAGCGTGCTCGCCACGACGAACGGACCGCTCACGGTGAACGGAACCTTCCTCTACCCGGACGACGGGCGCGATCCCCGATTCACCAACGCCCTCGTCGTGATCGGCGACAGCCCCTCAAGATCGTCCGAGTGCTGGTTCAGCGTGTGGCCCGCGACGACGGCCACCGATGCCCTCGCCTACGGAGCCGCGGTAGCCAGCGGAAGGGCGGACGCGGCACCGCAGATCGCGCCCCTCAACCCGACCGTGGGCCAGCTCTTCGATTTCGCGCGGGACTACCGTTCCCGGCTCACCGCCTTCGCCGCGCCGACCGTGATCGTTCTCTTCGCGGTGGTCGCCTTCGCGGGCTGTCACCGGCGCCGCCTGGAGTTCGCGAGCAACCTCCACGCGGGCGCCCGCCGCCGCGACCTCGTGCGGATCGCGGCGATCGAAGCGTTCCTGTGGGCGATCCTGTCCGCCGCGGCCACCTTCGGCCTCACGCGCCTGGCGACCAGACTTCTCCTCGAAGAACATGTCCCGGGACTTCTGCCCTCACTTACCGTCACGCTGGCTCTGGCTGTCGGCGCAGCGCTTTGCGGCGCTACGGTCCCTGCTCTGCTCACACGCGAGAGTCGGCTGTTCGCCCTGTTCAAGTCGCGACTCTGAGTGCAGAGGGTTCGCAGCCCTGCACCGAGAACAGGCGACGCGACGAAAACAGGCCATCCGCGGCGTCATCGCCCTGTTCTCGTGACATCCCCTACTCTCGTGCAGCGAATCGCGTTTCCCCAGCGCGACCACCGCCCACTCCGAGACGCGCTACACTTTGTTGACTTTTAGCAAACACCTGGCGCCCGACTGAGCTTCCCGAGCCGTCCGCCAGGCCTTCTCTCGAAGAGGCCCCGATGTCAGACATCACCCGAACCCGCCGCGCGCATACCGCGGCAACCGACACGGTCATGACCCACCGGATGATCATGTTCGTGATCTTCGGCCTCATGGCCGGCATGTTCCTGTCCGCCCTCGACCAGACGGTCGTCGGCACCTCGATCCGCACGATCGGCGACGACCTGCAGGGCCTCAGCCTGCAGGCGTGGGTCACCACCGCCTATCTGATCGTGTCGACGATCTCGACGCCCATCTACGGCAAGCTCTCCGACATCTTCGGACGCCGCCCGCTGTTCCTCATCGCGATCCTCATCTTCATCATCGGATCGATCCTCGCGAGCTTCTCGACCTCGATGATCGAGCTCGCCGCGTTCCGCGCGATCCAGGGCCTCGGCGCCGGTGGTCTGATGTCGATGCCGCTCGCGATCATGGGCGACATCCTCGCCCCGCGTGAGCGTGCGAAGTACCAGGGGTACTTCCTCGCGGTCTTCGGCATCTCCAGCGTCATCGGCCCCCTCGTCGGCGGCATCTTCGCCGGGGCGAGCCAGATCCTGTGGATCACCGGCTGGCGCTGGGTCTTCCTCATCAACGTGCCGATCGGTATCGCGGCCCTCGCGATCGTCTGGCGGTTCCTGCACATTCCGAAGCAGCCGCGCCACTCCGTGCGCATCGACTGGTGGGGCGCGACCACGGTCATCGTCGCTCTCGTCCCGCTTCTTCTCGTCGCCGAACAGGGTCGCGAATGGGGCTGGGGCTCGCCGATCGCGATCGCCTGCTACGTCGTGGGGGCTCTCGGCATCCTGGCCTTCGTCATCGCCGAGACCTACATGAAGGACGACGCGCTCATCCCGCTGAAGCTCTTCCGCTCGTCGACCTTCTCGATGGCGACCGTCATCGGTGTGCTCGTCGGCTTCGGCATGTTCGGCGCGATGCTGACGCTCCCGCTGTACCTGCAGCTCGTGCTCGGCTCCACGCCCACGCAGAGCGGTTTCGAGATGCTGCCGATGATCCTCGGCCTCATGATCGCGTCGATCGTGAGCGGGCAGCTCATCGCCCGCACCGGCCGCTACCGCATGTTCCCCATCCTCGGCACGGCCCTGCTCACGCTCGGGTTCTTCACGCTGACCTTCCTGAAGTACGACACCCCGTACTGGCAGGTCGCCCTCTCGATGCTCGTGATCGGCCTCGGCCTCGGCCAGCTCATGCAGACGCTGACCATCGCGAGCCAGAACTCCGTGGGCCTGCGCGACATGGGTGTGGCCACCAGCGGCTCGACGTTCTTCCGCCAGATCGGTGGAACGCTCGGCACGGCCGTTCTGCTGTCGCTGCTGTTCACTCTCATGCCGTCGAACATCATCGGCTCGTTCAGCGACCGCACGACCCTGACCGACGCGCTCGACGCGGCCTTCGATCCCACCGTCTCGTCGGCGCCGGCGAACGAGAAGATCATGACCGGGATCTACGCCCCGATCGTCTCGAAGACCTCGGATGCCATCACCCAGCAGGTGCAGCAGGGCGTGCAGCAGGCGACGGATGCCGCGACCCAGGCGGTCGCGCAGCAGGTCGCCGCGGGGCAGATCCCGGCGGCCGCGCAGGCGCAGGCGACCCAGGCCGCCGTGTCGCAAGCCGTCGCCGCGGCCACGACGAAGATCCAGGAGCAGATCCCGGTCGCGCGCGTCGCCGCCGACGGATCCGTCTCGCTCGACTTCTCGGACCCGGCGCAGCGCGCGGCCTTCGTCGACACCGTCGCGACCACCCTCGAGGACCAGTTCTCGGCGGGCGACGAGAACACCTCGATCGGCGACTCGACCCTCGACGACACGTCGTTCCTCGTCGGGGCGGACGCCCGTCTGACGAAGCCGTTCCTCGTCGGGTTCAACTCCTCGGCCGTGACGGTCTACTGGGTCGCGATGTTCGTCGTGCTGCTCGCCTTCGTCCTGTCGCTGTTATTCCGCACCCCGCCGCTGCGTGCGAAGTCGGCGCTGCAGGAGGCCGCCGACGAGCGCCGCGGTCGCGAGGACGAGGAGAAGCGCGCCGAAGAGTCCGCCGCACAGACCGGCGCACTGATCGCGCCGTAAGCGCACTGCACACGCGGAAGGGCGGGGCCGTCGATACGACGCCCCGCCCTTCAGCGCTCTCGCTTCACGCGCGCTATCCGCGCTCGCGCGCCCGGAGGTCCTTTCGCAGGATCTTGCCCGAGGTCGACTTCGGGATCGCCTCGATGAACTCGACGCGCCGCACCTTCTTGTGGGGGGCCACCTCCGCGGCCACGAACGCCATCACCTCGTCCGCCGTCAGCCCCGAGTCGGGGGACGCGACCACGAAGGCCTTGGGGATCTCCTGCTTGTCGTCGTCGTCCACGCCGATGACGGCGGCATCCATGATTCTCGGATGCGACAGCAGGAGGGCTTCGAGCTCGGCGGGGGCGATCTGGTAGCCCTTGTACTTGATCAGCTCCTTCAGTCGATCGACGATCGAGAAGTATCCGCTGACGTGGTGCACGCCGATGTCGCCCGTGTGGAGGAAGCCGTCGGCATCCAAGGTCTCCTCCGTCGCGTCGGGGCGGTTGAGGTAGCCGAGCATGACGTTCGGTCCGCGCACCCAGATCTCCCCCGGCAGCGTGAGGCCGTCGTCCCCGTGCGCGTCGATCTCGGCGCCCGTCTCGGGGTCGATGAGCTTCGCGTCGACGTTCGGCAGCAGCACCCCGACCGAGCTCGCGGGCATGTCGACGCGATCGTCGGGGACGGCGTGAGACACGGGGCTGAGCTCGCTCATGCCGTAGCCCTGGAGGATGCGGGCGCCCATCCGGCCGGCGGCGGCCTCGGCGGTCTCGCCGTCGAGGGGCGCAGCACCCGAGAACACCGTCCGGACGGACGTGATGTCGAAATCGTCGACGACGGGGTGCTTCGCCAGGGCGACCGCGATCGGCGGCGCGATGAAGAGGAACGTGCAGCGGTATTGCTGGATGTTGCGGAGGAAGTCGACGAGATCGAACCGCGGCATCGTCACGAGGCTCGCGCGCTGACGCAGCGCCAGGTTGAGCAGCACCGTCATGCCGTAGATGTGGAAGAACGGCAGGACGGCGAGCACCCGGTCGTCGCGATGCAGGTCGATGACGACCCGGCACTGGTGGACGTTCGCCACGAGGTTGCGGTGGGTGAGCATGACGCCCTTGGGGTTGCCGGTCGTCCCCGACGAGTACGGCAGCACGGCCACGTGCGTCGCCGGGTCGAAGCTCACCTCCGGTGGCGTGCGGCCCTCCGCGAGCATGCTCCGCAGGTCGAGGTGCCCCTCGGCCCCGTCGAGCACGATCACCCGGTCATCGGGGATGCCCGCCGCCCGCGCCGCGTCGGCCGCGGGCCCGAGCAGCGGCGACACGGTCACGAGCCAGGTGGCCTCGGCATCCCGGATCTGGTTCTCGATCTCGTGCGCCGTATAGAGGGAGTTGATCGTCGTGACGATCGCGCCCAGACGCAGGATGCCGTGGAACACCGTCGCGAACGCGGGCACGTTGGGGCAGAGCACGGCCACCACGGTCGTGGTGTCGACTCCGCGGGCGGCGAGCGCCCCGGCGAACGCATCGACGTGGGCGCGCAGCGCGCCGTAGGTCGTCTCGGCTCCGCTCGCCGGGTCGATCAGGGCGACACGGTCGAAGTCGCCCTCGTCGAGCGAGCCGAACAGGTCGTCGTAGATGCTCGCGTCGGGGATGTCGATACGCGGGTACGGGCTCTGGAACACGGGCTTCTCCTTCGAAACCGGGCGGCGTTCGCCCATCCTGGCACCCTCGGGACCCGGTGTCACGGACCACGGGACCGGGAATCGCCGCCTAGGCGAGGAGCCGGATCGCCACCCCGCCCACGGCACCGACCAGCACGACCGCCCACGCCGGCACGCGGAACCTCGTCAGCAGCACGAACCCGAGGAGCGCCAGGAGGAACGGAGCGGGCCCGGTCACCGCGGTCGTGAAGACCGGTGTGTAGAGAGCGGCGCCCAGGATGCCGACGACCGCCGCGTTCGCCCCGCGCATCGCCGCGCGCACGAGCGGCCGTTCGCGCACGGAGTCCCAGAACGGGAGCACACCCACGAGCACGAGGAACCCCGGGAGGAAGATCGCGGCCAGGGCGATCGCCGCGCCCGCCACCCCGCCCGGGCCGACCGTGCTCACCGCACCGAGGAACGCGGCGAACGTGAACAGCGGGCCGGGAACGGCCTGGGCGGCGCCGTAGCCGGCGAGGAACGTCTCGGGCGAGACCCAGCCCGTCTGCACCACCTCGGCCTGCAGGAGCGGGAGCACGACGTGTCCGCCGCCGAAGACGAGGGCACCCGAGCGGAAGAACGCGTCGGCGAGCGTCAGGATGCCGGAGCCGCTGACGGCGGCGAGCGCCGGGAGACCGACCAGCCCCGCGCCGGCGAGCACGAGGCATCCGATCGCGATCCCGCGGGGGACGCCGAAGGAGGGGAGCGGTGCGGACGCGGCCTCCGTCACGCCGCGCAGAAGCAGGAGACCGGCGATGACTCCGACCCCGAGTGCTCCGAGCTGGCCGACCGCTCCGGGAGCGAGCAGGGCCAGGGCCGCGGCCGCGACGGCGATACCCGCGCGGGTCGCGTCGGGGGTGAGCGTCCGCGCCATCCCCCACACCGCTTGCGCGACGATCGCGACGGCGATGACCGTGAGCCCCTCGAGCACCCCGGCGCCGATCGGACCGCCGAAGATCGCCGCCCCGCCCGCGAACGCGACGAGCAGCACGGCGGACGGGAGGGTGAAGGCGAGGAACGCGGCGATCGCGCCGAGGAAGCCCGCGCGCTGCAGCCCCATCGCGAAGCCGACCTGGCTCGACGCCGGCCCCGGGAGGAACTGGCACAGGGCGACGAGGTCGGCGTAGGCGCGATCGTCCATCCACTTCCGCCGGACGACGAGGTCGTCGCGGAAGTACCCGAGGTGCGCGACGGGTCCGCCGAATGAGGTCAAACCGAGGCGGAGGAACGCCCGGAAGACCTCCCACGGGCTGCCTGTTCTGCGCATCGATCCGTCTTACCCACCTCGGGCGAACAGCGGGTGAACGAGATCAGCGCAAGGGCTCGGCGAGCAGGGCGTCGACGAGCCGCAGGGTCGCGGTCGTGCGGTCCTGGTCCGCGCGAATGTCGGCACCGTGGATCGCGTCGCGCAGCCGCTCGACCTCACCGACCATGACGTTCTCGGGCGCTTCGACCCGGATCGCCTCCGCGCTCGCGCCGTGCGGGGTGAGCGCGAGCGAGCGCGGAGCGTCGATCGCGTCGATCCGCAGAGAGCCTTCCTCCCCCTGGATCTCGCTCGACAGACCGGTGTCGGTGATCTTCGACCAGGCGATGTCGGCGACGAATCCGTCGTAGGTCGCGAGGGCGCTGCCCAGCCCATCCGTTCCCGAGGCGATGCCGACGCGCACGCCCTGGACGGTTCGCGGCACACCGAAGAGCTGCACGAGGGCGTGCAGGGGGTAGACCCCGAGATCGCGTAACGCGCTCCCGCCCAGCGCCGGGTCGAAGATGTTCGTCTGCTCGCCCGCGAGCACGTGGTCGTACCGGGCCGAGCGCTTCTCGTAGCGCAACGAGACGCGGCGCACCGTGCCGAGCCGCGGCAGAAGGCCGGCCACGGCCGCGATCCCCGGGTCGTAGGCGGACCGCATCGCCTCCAGCAGCACGACCCCCCGCGCCGCGGCCCGCCCGACGAGCTCTTCCCACTGCGGGGCGGTCAGCGTCGCGGGCTTCTCGACGAGGACCGGGATGCCGGCATCCAGAGCCGTCTGCGTCTGCGCGACGTGCGCGGAGTTCGGGCTCGCCAGGTACACGGCGTCGACATCGTCGACGGCGAGGAGCTCCTCGAGTCCCACCGCGATGCCCGCGGCACCGACCTTCTCGGCGAACTCCCGCGCGCGCTGCGCGTCACGCGAGGCGACGCGGCTCACCTCGACCCCGTCCACGACACCGACCGCCTCGGCGAAGCGTTCGGAGATGCTGCTGGTGCCGACGATGCCGATGCGGATCATCCCCCCATCATCGCGGGTCGCCCGCTCCAGCCCCCGCGGCGTGGCCAGGGAGTGCGCGAATCGGCCCGCTAGGATCGCGATGATCGCTGCCGATCGCACCCGACCCGAGGGATCATGACAACGACACGCGCCCAGCACCGTCGCCGCGCCACCCGGCGCGTGCGCCTTCGCCGAACCATCGTCGCGGCCGCCGCGATGGTCGTGGTCGTCGGCGGAGTGGCGGCATTCGCCCTCACGCGCGGCGCCCCCGACCCGACGGCCGACGCGACCTCCTCTCCCGTCGTCGAGGACACGCCCACACCGACACCGACGCCGAAGACCGCGTCCGAGCAGCTCCTGGCGTCGACCACCGACCCGAAAGCGTGCGCCGTGTCGTTCTCGGGCGACGGGATCGCCCTCGCCCCGCAGCTTCAGACGCAGGATGCGCTGTACGCGGCTCTCCCTCTCCCCCAGGCGGACGGTCGCGTGTTCGCCGGGTGGTACGACACGGCCGCCGACGCTGCGGCGATGACGCTTCCCGCGCGCGTCAACGGCGCCGACCTCGTCTCCTGCACGGCGCAGGAGAAGACGCTGTACGCCGGGTGGACGACGCCCGAGGCGAACGCGGCCGAAGAGGCCAGCATCCCGATCCTGATGTATCACCAGTTCACGACGAAGCCCGAGGGCGAGGACAACTGGTTGCGACTCAACTACGCCTACATCGGCGACTTCGACGCGCAGATGGCGCACATCCAGGAGTCGGGCTTCTACCTGCCCACGTGGGACGAGCTGAGCGCGTTCATCGACGGCAAGGTGTTCCTGCCGAAGCACTCGGTGATCATCACGGACGATGACGCCGACAGCACGTGGCTCGAGCTCGCCGCGCCGGTCGTCGACAAGCGCCACCTGCTCACGACGTCGTTCGTCATCACCTCGGCGCGCACCGAACCGACGCCCAACCGCTTCGTGCTGCAGCGCTCGCACACGCACGACATGCACCGTGCCGGCGACAACGGCAAGGGGCGCATGGTCAACGAGGATGCGGCCACGATCGCGGCCGACCTCGAGCAGTCCGCGAAGATCCTCGGCGCGAAGGAAGTCGTCGCCTACCCGTTCGGGCACTACAACGACACGACCAAAGAGGGCGTGCGCGAGGCCGGATTCGAGCTGGGACGCACCATCGAACACGGCTACGTGCGCATCGGGACGGACAAACTGGCTCTGCCGGTCATCCGGATGAACTACGGCATGACCGTCGACGACCTGAAGGACGCCATCGGCTGAGTCTCGCCGGATAACGCGTCTTACCAGGGCGTAACGGGGGTGAACACCTGCTACCTCCCAGGTAACTGATCCACAATACCAAGTTGAGCACGCGTCGGCCGGTCTACGCTGTGTAATCCTGGCTTCACTTTCGAAACGCGAGCGCCCATGATCCTTTCCGTCATCGTTCCGACCTTCAACGAGGGTCCGAACGTCGCCGAACTCGTTCGACGTACGGCGGCAGCTCTTCCCGGTCGTGACATCGAGATCATCTTCGTCGACGACTCCACCGACGACACCCCCGAGATCATCCGCGGTGTCGCGTCGAGCGCTCCGGTCCCCGTCCGACTGATCCACCGCGACGAGCCCCTCGGCGGACTCGGCGGAGCGGTCGTCGAGGGCATCAAGGCCGCGGCATCCGACTTCTGCGTCGTCATGGACGGCGATCTGCAGCACCCGCCCGAGGTGATCGCCGATCTGCTCGCGCGCGCCGAGGTCGGCGACGCCGACGTGGTCGTCGCGTCGCGGTACGTCGACGGCGGCACGTCCGACGGCCTGGCCAACGCCGTGCGCACGACGGTCTCGCGCGCGTCGACGATGCTCACCAAGGCGATGTTCCCGAAGAAGCTGCACAACTGCTCCGACCCGATGACGGGCTTCTTCCTCATCGACCGCCGCTCCCTCGACATCGAGGAGCTGCGTCCGCGCGGCTTCAAGATCCTGCTCGAGATCCTGGCCCGCAAGCAGATGCGCGTCGCCGAGGTGCCGTTCGACTTCGCTCCGCGGTTCGCCGGCGAGAGCAAGGCCTCCTTCAGCCAGGGCATGCGCTTCCTGACGCAGCTGACCATGCTCCGCTTCGGACGCATGTCGGCGTTCGCCGTCGTCGGCGGCCTCGGAGCCGTGGCCAACCTGGCGATCATGTGGGGACTGCAGATGTTCGGGGTCCAGTACCTCGTCGCCGCGGTCATCGCGAGCGTGCTGACGATCATCGCCAACTTCATCGCCCTCGAGTACCTCGTCTTCGCCGACATGCGCCAGGAGTCGGGGCTCATGCGGCACCGCTTCATCAAGTCGTTCACCTTCAACGGCATCGAGGCGATCGTCCGCATCCCGGTCATCTGGTTGCTCGTCAACGAGGCGCACATCCAGAGCGTGCTCGCGGCGGCCCTCACGCTCATCGCCGCGTTCGTCGTGCGCTTCGTGTTCCACGCGCTCGTCGTGTACGCCCCCAAGAAGGCCCCGGCCGCGGCCGTGGCGCCCGTGCGCGAGCCGCTCGAGGACGAGCTCGCCGCCTGAGCTGCGGATCGCCGGCGTCACCGCGGGTCGGCGTACCCTGGAAGCATGTCCTCTGACGCTCCCATCCGTATGTTCGGCGCCGACTGGTGCCGCGACTGCATCCGCACGAAGAAGCAGCTCGACGAGCTCGGCATCGCCTACGAGTACGTCGACCTCGTGGCCGACCCCGCCGCCGCCGACGTGGCGAAGGAGATCTCGGGCCGCACCAGCATCCCCGTCGTCGTCTACCCCGACTCGAGCCACCACGTCGAGCCGAGCAACGCGGACGTCGAGGCGAAGCTCCGCGAACTGTCGCTGATCTGACGCGTTGTCGACCGAGGTGACGGCCGCGTTCGCGTCCGAGGCGACGGCGCTCGACGCCGCCGACCCGCTCGCGCATCATCGCGACGCGTTCGTCGGTGCCGAGACGTCGCTGATCTATTTCGACGGCAACTCCCTCGGGCGTCCCCCGCGGGCGACCGCGGACCGTCTCTCCCGCTTCGTGTCCGACGAGTGGGGCGGCCGCCTCATCCGCGGCTGGGACGAATCCTGGATGCACCTGCCTTTCGCGATCGGCGATCGCATCGGTGCGCTGACCCTGGGCGCGGCCCCCGGGCAGACCGTGATCGGCGATTCGACCACGGTCCTGCTCTACAAGCTCCTGCGCGCCGCACTGGACGCGCAGACGGCCAGGGATCCGGAGCGCCTCGAGATCGTCGTGGGCCGCGACGACTTCCCCACCGACCGGTATCTGGTCGAGGGCATCGCCGCCGAGCGCGGTGCGCGCGTGGTGTGGGTGGAGGTCGACACGGCGAGAGGCGTGGAGCCGGCTCTCCTGCGCGCGGCGGTCGGACCCCGCACAGCGGCCGTCCTCCTGAGCCACGTGTCCTACCGCTCGGGATTCCTCGCCGACGGCGCCGCACTGACGCGGATCGCGCAGGATGCCGAAGCGCTGGTGCTGTGGGACCTGTGCCACTCCGCGGGTTCGGTGCCGGTCGAGCTCGACGCGTGGGGTGCCGACCTCGCCGTGGGCTGCACGTACAAGTACCTCAACGGCGGGCCGGGCTCGCCGGCTTTCGCCTACGTCGCCGCGCGGCACCACGATGCCCTCGCGCAGCCGGTGCAGGGATGGATGGGGACGGCCGACGTCTTCGCGATGGGGCCGGAGTACCGGCCGGCGGCGGGCATGCGTCGCTTCCTCTCCGGCACACCGCCCGTGCTCGCGATGATCGCGATGCAGGACACCCTCGACCTCCTCGAGGACGCCGGGATCGCGGCCGTGCGTCGCAAGTCCGTCGCTCTGACCGAGTTCGCCCTGCGCGTGAGCGACGGCATCCTGTCTCCGCTCGGTGTGCGCGTCGCCTCTCCCCGCGACGCGACCGAGCGCGGCGGCCATGTGACGCTCTCTCACCCGGCGATGCGCGCGGTCACCGCTCGCCTCTGGGCCCGGGACGTGCTGCCCGACTACCGCGACCCGGGTGGCCTGCGCATCGGGCTCTCACCGCTGTCGACGAGCTTCGCCGAGGTGGTCACGGGCCTCGGTGCCGTGGCCGACGCGCTGCGCGCCGAGCTCTGAGCTCCGCCGCGCCGCGTGCTCCCGCGCCCGGCGGCCCCCCGACCGTCGAGTGTCCCAGACGCGCCGCAACCGAGCGCGCCGATACGGCGTGTCGGGGACACTCGGCTGCCTGGGAGCCGGGGTCCGCACGACGGGAAGCGCGGGCGGATACGGGCACCGGGAGGGCGCTGGAGAGTTCCGCGCCGGTCAGTGGGCGTCGACGTGCGCGCGCAGCACGGCGCCGGCGGCCCCTACCGCGCCAGCGTCGCGCTGGTTCGCCGACACCGCCACCGAGAGATGCGTGCGACCGAGGGCGTGAGCGTGGTCGCGCACCCCGTCGAGGTAGCTGTCGAGGAGACGGCCGTAGCCGCGCCCCGACAGCACGAGACGGTCGAGATCGAGGGCGTCGGCGAACGCGACGACCCCGCGGCTGAAGGCGGTGACCGCCTCGTCGACGGCGCGGGCGGCGCGCGGATCGGTGCCCGCGCGGGCGGCGATGCGTCCCGCGGTCAGGCTGGTGCCGGTGTCGTCGTGGAACCGCTTCGCGATCGCGTCCGGCGTTCCCATGACCGCGAGGCAACCGCGCTGGCCGCAGCGGCAGAGGGGACCGGCCGGATCGACGGGGAGGTGCCGGATGTCCCCCGCACGCCCGCGCGAGCCTCGGACGAGGCGACCGTCGACCGCCAATCCCGCACCGAGCTCCCCGTCCAGATGGACCACCGCCAGGGCGCGAGAATCGGCCGCAGCGCCGGTCCACACCTCACCGGCGGCGGAGAGGAGGGCGGCGCTCTCCAGCCGGACCGGCAATCCCGTCGCCGCCTCCAGCGTCGGTCCCAGAGGGAACCCCTCGAGAGCAGCGAGGCTGGACGTGTCGACGATCGCGCCGGTCTCGTCGTGCGGCCCGGGCACGGCGACGCACAAGCCCTCGATGAGTCCGTCGCCCAGCGAGGTCGCGGAGAGCAGCTCCGTCACGGCCGACGTCACGGAGCGGACGATGTCCTCCGGTGTGGCACCCGCCGTGCCGGCGACACCGATACGTCCGACGACAGCACCCCAGAGGTTCGCCACGACGACCTGCACCGATTCCGGTCCGAGTTGCACCCCGAGGCCGTAGCGCGTCGTGGGATTGACGTCGAGGAGCTCGCGGCGTTTCCCGCCCGTGGACTCGCTGTGCCCCACCGACATGATGAGCCGCTGGTCGATGAGGTGTCGCACGGCGTTCGTCATCGTCGCGGGAGTGAGGCCGGTCACCGCGGCGAGCTCGATGCGGCTGATCGGCCCGCGTGTGCGGATGACGTCCAGCACCAGCGACGGCGTGGAAGCGCCGGACATCTCTCCCGGCATACTTTCCCTCATCCGCTTAATTTAGTAGGTTGAATAACACCCGTGATCGTCTCGATACTACCCTCCGCCCCCCTTCCCGGGGCGCGACCGCGGGTCTCTCCTGGAAGGAACACCGACGCTGATGTACCACCCCCTCGACGCAGGCTGGACCCTGACCCTCCTCAGCGGAGAGCGTCCGGACGCGTACGCGGCGCTCGACCTCGGAATCCCCGCGACCGTTCCGGGCATCGTCCACACCGATCTGCTCTCCGCCGGTCTGATGGACGACCCCTTCCCCGGCGCGCAGGAGGAGGAGCTCGCCTGGATCGGCGAGTCGAACTGGCGCTACCGCACCGTGTTCTCGTGGAGTCCCGCCCTCGAAGGCGCGCGAGTCGACCTCGTCGCGGAGGGGCTGGATACGGTCGCGGCGGTCCGCGTGAACGACGTGGTCGTGCTCGAGACGGTGAACCAGCACCGCAGCTATCGCGCTGACCTCGCCAGCGTGCTGCGCGAGGGCGAGAACACCATCGAGGTCGATTTCCGCTCGCCCGTGCGGTACGCCCGCGAGCGGGAAGCGGTCCTGGGCGAGCGTCCCCACTCCTACGCGCACCCGTTCAACACCATCCGCAAGAGCGCCTGCAATTTCGGATGGGACTGGGGTCCCGACTTCGCGACGGCCGGTATCTGGCGCCCGATCGGCCTTCAGGAGTGGGCGGGTGCACGCATCGCCGCGGTGCGCCCGGTGGTCGACATCGTCGACGGCATCCCGCATCTCACCGCCCACGTCGACCTCGAGTGGCAGCACGGCGATGTGGAACCGGTCATCGTCCAGATCGAGGTCGCGGGCGCTTCGGCCCGACTCGAGGCGCGACCCGGTCAGCCGGTCGTGATCGACATCGATGTTCCGGATGCCGAACCCTGGTGGCCGCGCGGCCACGGCGAGGCGCGACTCCACGACCTGACCGTCCGCGTGGGCGACGGCGCGGACGAGTCGACGCGGTGGTCGCGGGCGATCGGGTTCCGGCACGTCGAGGTCGACATCGCCCCCGACGAGCAGGGCAGCCCCTTCTCGGTGCGCATCAACGGGCGCGACGTCTACATCCACGGCGCCAACTGGATCCCGGACGACGTCTTCGTCACCCGCATCACCCCCGAGAGCCTGGCGGCGTCGATCGCGGATGCCACGGACGCCGGCCTCAACCTGTTGCGGGTGTGGGGCGGCGGGCTCTACGAGAGCGACGACTTCTACGACATCTGCGACCGAGAGGGCATCCTCGTCTGGCAGGACTTCCTGCTCGCGTGCGCCGCCTACTCGGAGGATGCCGAGCTGTGGGACGAGTTCGAGGCGGAGGCGCGCGAAGCCGTCACGCGTCTCACGACCCACCCGAGCCTCGTGATCTGGAACGGCGGCAACGAGAACATCTGGGGCTACGTCGACTGGAACTGGCGATCGCGTCTGGACGGGCGCAGCTGGGGCGAGGGCTACTACCGCGACCTCTTCCCCCGCATCGTCGCCGAGCTCGCGCCGACGACGTTCTACTCGGACGGGAGCCCCTTCTCGTTCAGCTCCTACGTGCACCCGAACGACGACGCGCACGGCACGATGCACATCTGGGACGTGTGGAACACGCGCGACTACGACGGCTACCGCGCCTATCGGCCCCGTTTCGTCTCGGAGTTCGGCTTCCAGGGGCCACCGGCGTTCTCGACCCTGGAGAGCGTCGTGCGCGACGAACCGCGCAGCCCGTTCGGACGCGAGATGCTCGCGCACCAGAAAGCGAACGAGGGCAACGACAAGCTCGAGCGCGGGCTCGGCACGCACCTTCCCGAACCCGGCGACTACGCCGACTGGCACTGGACGATGCAGCTGAACCAGGCGCGCGCGGTGTCCTTCGGGATCGAGTGGTTCCGCTCCCTCTTCCCCCTGAACCGCGGGTGGGTCGTCTGGCAGCTGAACGACTGCTGGCCCGTCGTGTCGTGGGCCGCGGTCGACAGCCACCGCCACCGCAAGCCCCTCTGGTATGAGCTGCGCCGCGTCTCGGCACCGCGGCTGCTGACCATCCAGCCCGCGCTCGAGGGCGACGGTCTGCGCGTGACCCTCCACAACGACAGCGACGACGCGATCTCGGGCCGTGTCGAGCTGCGGCGAGAGGACATCGACGGCCGCGTCCTGGCATCCGCGATCCTCGATCTCGAGGTGGGGCCGCGATCGGCCTGGACGGCCCCCGTCGACCCCGCCCTCGCCTCCGCGGTCGAACCCCACCGCGAGGTGCTCGTCGCCCGCGCGAGCACGGGCGAGCGCGGCCTGCACTATTTCGTCGACGACACGGCGCTCGCCCTCGACGACGGCATCACGGCGCACGCGCGCGCGGTCGATGGCGGGTACGAGGTCACGGTGAGCGCGAGCTCGCTGGTGAAGGATGCCACGCTGCTCGTCGACCTCGTGGAGCCCACCGCGCGCGTCGACTCGAGCATGGTCACGCTGACCGCCGGCGAAGAGCACGTCTTCCGCGTCGCGGCGCCCGCCGGCATCGATCCGGCCGCCTTCGCGGACGCCCGGGTCCTGCGCACAGCCAACGACCTGGTCGCCCGCGCGCGCGTCAGATAGGCGATACTTGCGGACGATGATGGACGAGCCCGCACCCCCCTCGACCCTGCGGCGCTCCGTCGGCCTCGCCCTGCGGCGCCCGGTGCGCCAGCTCGGCGTCGAAGCGTTCTACAGCGACTTCATGGCGGGTCTCGAAGAGGTGCTCACCGAGCATGGTCGCCCCTTCGTGCTGCAGGTGGTGCCCGACCTCGACGAGGAGCTCGACGCGTATCATCGGTGGGCCCAGTCGGGTCGCGTCGCGGGGATCGTACTGGTCGACATCTTGGAGCAGCAGGATCCCCGCCTCGACCTCGTGGACCGGCTCGGCTTCGCGAGCGTCGCCCTGGCGCACCCCAACGACGCCCCCGACCACGCGGTCGTCTGGGTCGACGACGAGGCGCCGATGCAGACCGCCGTGGAGTATCTGCGCGAACTCGGCCACACCCGCATCGGACGGGTCTCGGGCCCGGACAACCTCGCCCACACCGTCCGCCGCACGCATGCCTTCGAGGCGGTCGCGGCGCGTCTGGGCCTCGATGCCCGCATAGAGGTCGGCGACTTCAGCGGCGCCGGTGGCGTCGCCGCCGTCGATCGCCTCATGGCGGGCGCGAAGGCCCCGACCGCGATCGTCTTCGACAACGACGTGATGGCTGCGGCCGCGGCATCCGCTCTCACCGCGCGCGGGGTCGACGTGCCGGGCGAGCTCTCCCTGCTCGCCTGGGACGACTCGGTGCTGTGCCGGTCGACGGTGCCGTCGCTCAGCGCGATGGCTCGCGACATCGCCCTCCTGGGCGAGCGCGCGGGGACGGCGATCCTGCAGGCGCTGGGGCACGACGCCCATCCGGTAATGACCGCTCCCTCACCGGAGCTGATCGTGCGCGCCTCGACGGCTCCGGCGCGCTGACCCGGGCAACGGCGAAGGGCGGCACGGCAGTCGCTGCCGCACCGCCCTTCGAGGGGTGTCCGATCGGCGGATCAGGATGCCTTGTAGGCCTTGTCCATGTTCTCCAGGACGGTGGCGCCGGAGATCTCTCCGTTGTAGAAGCGCTGCATGTCGACGAGCAGACCGTCCTGGACGGCCGTGGAGGCCCACACCTGGTCGGGGTAGTACTGCGTGGTCAGGCCCGCGGCACGCGCGGTCTCGACCGCCTCGAGCACGGGGCTGAGCTCCCGCTCGTCGGAGGGAAGGGCGGGCATGCTCCCGGACACCTCGGCCCAGAGCTTCTGGCCGGCCGGGGAAGCGACATAGGCGAGGAACTTCTGCGCGAGCTCGGGGTTCTTCGCCTTCGCATTGATGGCGAACGACACCCCCACGCCGGTCGGGTAATACTGAGCCCCGGCCTCGTCGGTGGCCGGCAGCGGCGCCATCGAGAACGTCGCGCCGTCCGCGGCGTACTGCTCCGCCGCCGAGATCGCCTGGCTCACCTGCACCGCGCCTAGCGCATCGCCCTGACCGAGCAGGGTCATCTGAGCGTCGTAGCTGGTGCCGTTGGGACCGGCGTTGAAGCACCCGGCATCCATCATCTGCTTCGTCTTGTCGAGCGCGTCGCTCCACTTCGAGTCGGCGAACGTCGCCGTGCCGGCCGACTGCTCCTCGGAGAACCCGGGGTTCGGGCCGTACACCAGCGTCGCGGTCAAAGCGTACGGGATGAGCTGAGTCGTCCACGCGTCCTTGTTGCCGAGGGCGTACGCGACCTTCCCGTTCGCCGCGGCCGTCTTGCACAGGTCGAGCACCTGCGTCCACGTCTGCGGGATCGTCGCCCCCACCGAAGCCAGAGCCTGGTCGTTGTACAACGCGCCGATCGCGCCGAGGTTCGACGGGAGGGCGTAGAGCTTGTCGTCGAGGCTGCTGACGTATCGCACGTTGTCGGGGACGTCGGCTGCCCAGGGCTGATCGTCGAGCTCTGCGACGAGGCCGTCGGAGGCGACCTTCCACGTCGCCATGGTGCCGCCGCCGCCCGCCCAGACCTTGAACACGTCGGGAGCGGTGCCGCCCGACAGGCGCGTGCGCAGCTGCTGGATGTACGAGGCGTCGGACTCGATGAACTCGGCCTGGACCGAGACTCCGGGGTTGGCGGCCTCGAATCCGTCGATGAGCTTCTGCGTCGTCTCTTCGCTCCCCGAGGCGAAGGTGAGGACGTTCGCGTCCTGCGCCCCTCCCCCGGTCGCCGTCGAGCAGCCACTGAGCATGAGCGCTGCGGCGCCCGCCAGGGCCGCGACGGTGAGAGCACTGCGGTGTGATGTCATGTCTTCTCCTTGATGCGCCGGGGCCGTGAGCCCCGGGTCTGCGCGTCGACTCAGCCTTTGAGCCCGCCCGCGAAGCCTTTGATGATGTATTTCTGCAGTGCGAAGTAGAGCAGCAGCACGGGGATCGTGGTGATGACCAGACCCGCGAACACGAGGGGCCACTGGGCGACGTACTGCCCCACGAAGTTGTAGATCGCCACGGGTGCCGTGGTGTTGCCGCTGCCCGAGAGGTAGAGCAGGGGGTTGAAGAACTCGTTCCACACCGACACCGAGTTGAGGATCACCACCGTGCCGGTGACCGCGCGCAGCATCGGGAACACGACGCTGACGAAGGCGCGCACGGGACCGCACCCGTCCAGCAGAGCGGCCTCCTCGTAGTCGCGCGGCATCTCCCGCAGGAACGTCGTGTACAGGAAGATCGAGAACGGAAGCTGCCCGCCGATGTTGATGAGGATGAGCGCGGGCAGACCCCCCAGCAGCCCGAGGTCGCGCATCGTCGTGTACAGCGGCAGCAGCGCGAGCTGCCCCGGCAGGAGCAGGCCGCCGAGGAAGCCGTAGAACGCGACCCGCGACCAGCGCCGCCCCACCCGAGCCAGCGGGTACGCAGCGAAGGCCGAGATCACGGTGACGCCGAGCACGCTCGCCACCGACACGATCACGCTGTTGACCAGTGCCGGCCCCAGGGCGCCCTGCGTCCAGGCCTGGGCGAAGTTGTCGAAGGTCGGCGGCCACGACGGCGTGAGGGCGCCCGCGCGCGACTCCGCGGGGCGGAACGCGACGTTCACGAGAGCGGCGATGGGGATGAGGTAGACCAGCGCCACCGCGATCAGGGCGATCTCGCGCACGCCCGTGCGCCAGGTGTAGCGATTCACGCGTCCGCCTTCCGAAGGGTGAGGCGGTACTGCACGCCCGCGAGCACCGCGATGAGCAGCGTCATGAGAACGGCGAGCGCGATCGATCCCGGGTAGTCGCCGGTGGTGAAGGCGCTCTTGTAGATGGTCGTGGACAGGGTCTCGGTCGCGATGCCCGGCCCCCCGCCGGTCATGGCGACGACCTGGTCGAACTGCTTCAGGCCGCCGATCAGCGAGAGCATCACGTTGATGACGACCGCGCCGTTGAGCAGGGGCAGGACGACGCTGACGAACCGGCGCCACGGCCCCGCCCCGTCGATCGTCGCGGCCTCGAGGACCTCCTCCGGGATCGCCTGCAGGCCCGCGAGGAAGATGACCATCGAGTATCCCGAGAACTGCCAGACGATCTCGGCGCTGACGGCCAGCAGAGCCGTCTGCGGGTCACCGAGCCAGTCGCGCTGCAGCGTCGAAAGACCGACCGCGCCGAGGAACTCGTTGAGCGCTCCCGAGGGTGCGAGCAGGTAGCTCCAGATGTACCCCGCCACCAGCGGCGTCAGCACGACGGGAGCGAAGAAGATGACCTTCAGGATGCCGCGTGTCTTGACGAGCGAGTTCAGCCCGAGCGCCAGCGCCAGACCGACGAGGTTCTGCACGACGGTGACGACGAAGGCGAGGACGAGCGTGTTCGTCAGCGCGGTGAGGCCGCGTCGCCCCTCGAGGACGGCGATGAAGTTGTCGAGACCGACGAACGACCAGTCCGGCGAGACGCCGTTCCAGTCGGTGACCGAGAAGAACGCGCCGGTCAGGCTCGGCCAGACCACGATCAACGCGTACACGGCGAGCGCGGGAAGCAGGAACCACCACGGCGCCCGCACGCCGATCCCACGCCCGCGAGGGCGCTGCGGGGCGGGCGTCGGCGGGGTCCGCCGCCGCACGGACTGCATCGTCGCGGTCATCGGGGCTGTCCCGTCATGGCGTCCTCCTCGAGCTCCCTTGCTGGGCCGGACCGACGTTAGCAACTGTGCGACACTAATTACAAGGTGTTAATAAAGGACATGAAAAAAGGACTTCCATGACGACGACGCGACGACGCGTGGTGATCAGCACCGACGCGGCGAACGAAGCCGACGATCAATTCGCGATCGTCCACGCCCTCCTCTCCCCCGTGCTCGACATCGTCGGAATCGCCCCCGCGCATTTCGGTGCCCCGGGCTCGATGCAGAGGAGCCGGGCCGAGGTCGACCGTCTTTTGGCCCTGCTGGACCGCCCGGATGCGATCGTCCGCGACGGCACCGACCGCGCGCTCGACGACGAGACCACGGCGCGACCGTCGGCGGCATCCGATCTCCTCCTCGCCGCGAGCCTCGAGGGCCCGGTCACCGTGTGCGTGCTCGGACCTCTCACCGACATCGCCTCGGCGCTCTTGATCGACCGTGACTTCGCGCACCGCGACGTCACGGTGATCTGGATCGGCGGACCCCCCTACGACGGCATCGAGGCCGTGTACGGACCCGAGTACAACCTCAACAACGACATCGCGTCGGCCAACGTCGTCTTCGACTCCGAGATCGCCCTCTGGCAGATTCCGATGCCGGTGTACACGCACGTCGGCGTCGGCCAGGCCGAGCTCGACCGCCGGGTACGCCCGCACGGGGAGATCGGTGCCTACCTCGCGCAGACGGTGCTCGAATACAACGAGGCCAAGCCGGGTTTCGCCGCGGACTTCCGCTCGCTCGGCGACTCCCCGGCGATCGCAGTGGCCCTCAACCCGTTCGGGGCGGTCTGGCGCCGGCGCCCGCGCCCCCGGTTCACCGACGACGCGCTCATGACGACCGGGGCGGGAACGGGACCGGACGTGCGGGTCTGCGAACAGGTGGACACGCGGTATCTGCTCGAGGACTTCTTCGCCAAGATCGCCGCTCACGCGGCCCGCGCCTGAGGGGCGACGGCATCCGTCGCCGTGGTCACATGCCAGGACGGAGAGCGAGCGCCGCCGCCGGAAGCACCGAGGACTAGCCTCGAACCGTGACCGAACCCCTCCTCATCGTGGTGGCCGGTGTCGTCGTCGTGGCACTGGTGACGGTGATCGCGCCCCGATTCAACGTCGCGGGGCCCCTCGTGCTCATGGCCATCGGGCTCGCCGTGAGCCTGCTGCCGTTCTTCCCCCCGTTCGTGCTCGACCCCGAGGTCATCCTCGTGGGGGTGCTCCCCCCGCTGCTCTACTCGGCGGCGGTGCAGCTCCCGGCCATCGAGTTCCGCCGGGACTTCGCGCCGATCGCGGGGCTGTCGGTCCTCCTCGTGGTGCTCAGCTCGGTGGTGCTGGGACTGTTCTTCTGGGCCGTCATCCCCGACGTCGGTCTCGCCCTCGGCATCGCGCTCGGGGCCATCCTGAGTCCCACGGATGCCGTGGCCACCTCGATCGCGAAAAGGCTCGGCATCGCCCCGCGCGTCGTCACCACCCTCGAAGGCGAGAGCCTGCTGAACGACGCCACCGCGCTGGTGCTGCTGCGTACCGCGGTGGCGGCTCTGGCATCCGGGTTCGCGTTCGGAGACGCCGTCGGCAACTTCGCGTGGGGTGTCATCCTCGCCCTGGTGTTCGGCGCGCTCGTCGGCTGGGGCAACCTGCGCGTGCGCGAACGGGTGACGAACTCGGCCGCCAACACCGCGCTCAGCTTCACCGTTCCGTTCATCGCCTACCTGCCGACGGAACACCTCGGCGGGTCGGGACTGGTGGCGGCGGTCGTCGCCGGGATCGTGACGGGCCAGGGCGCCGCGCGACGATTCACGCCCGAGCAGCGGCTGAGCGATCGCGTCAACTGGCGCACGATCGAGCTGCTCCTCGAGGGAGGCGTCTTCCTCGTCTTCGGGCTCGAGCTGAAAGACATCGTCACGAGCAACCTCCGCGAGAACGAGGGCCTCTGGCATGGCGCATGGCTCGCGCTGTCGGCCCTCGGGATCGCCCTCGCCGTCCGCGCCGTGTACGTCGCGGGACTCATCTGGGTCCAGGGGCGGCGCAGCCGGACGATGGCACGGCACCGCTGGCGGATGGATGCCGCTCAGGAACGCCTCGACCGCTTCGAGGACGCGGTCCACAACGACCCCACGAGCCTGTCTCGACCCGTGGAGGATCCGGCCCGCGCCGCTCGCCGCATCGGGTGGATGCGCTCGCGCATCACCCGGACGGTCGCCGACCTCGACTACTACCGCGACACGCCCCTGGGCTGGCGGCACGGCGTCGTGATCGTCTGGGCGGGGATGCGCGGAGTCGTCACCCTCGCGGCCGCGCAGACGCTCCCGCGCGACGGCGTCACCGATCGCCCGCTGCTGATCTTCGTGGCGTTCCTCGTCGCGTTGCTGAGCCTCGTCCTGCAGGGCGTCACGCTCCCCGCCGTCGTGCGCGCGGTCGGCCTGGGCGGCGAGGGCGGTGAGAGACCCTCGCGCGAGGAACAGCGCTCCCTGGACGCGGAGCTTCGGGATGCCGCGGTCTCGGCGCTGCAGTCGGGCTCTCTCACGCGTCGCGAGGGGGAGAGCTTCCCCGCCGACATCATCGAACGGGCAGGCGCACGGCTGACCGAGCCGCCCGACGAGGAGGCGACGACGCGCGTACGAGACCTCCTGCAGTTGCGTCTCGCCTCGATCGAGGTCATGCGCAAGCGCCTCAACGACCTCGCGAACGACGGTCGATACAGCACGGCGGCCCTGCGCCATGCCCTCGCCGAGCTGGACGCCGATCAGATCAGCCTCGAACTGCGCATCGACGACGAGGACGACGACTGACCCTCCCCGCGGAGGAAGAACACGGCATGTCGGACGACGCCCCGTGCGGCACAATGGAGACGGAGGTTTCCATGAGCGATCCGATCCCGACGACGACGTCACCCGCGGATGACGCCGGGACCGGCGCGGTGCCCGTCGAGCATGCCGCGGCCGAATGCCCGAAGTGCTTCACCGAGTTGCAGAGCGACCGCGACTGGTGGCGCGCCCGACCCGCCGGGTCCCGCCTCGTGGGCTTGGTGGTGTCGCGGAGCGGGATGCCGAGCGTCGTGCAGCAGCGCGAGGACCTGACCCGCTTCGGCGTGCCGATCGAGGGGTTCCGTCACCCGGCGCCCGAGACGCTCGAGGGATGGACCGCCCGCCTGGATCGCTTCTTCGGAACGCTCACCCGTGGCGATGTCCTCGTGGTGACCAGCGCGCACTCCCTCGGCCTCACGCGCGACGACGAGACGCGCGCCATCGCCGACCTGCGTCGGCGCGGGGTCATCGTGAAGGTGCTGTCGCACGGCGAGCGGCACCTGCATGACGCGGTCGCTCCGCTCTGACGGGACGCCTCGCTCGGGCGGGCCAGCGGAGGGGTGAGCGCCCGACGCCGGGCGCCGAAGCCGTCACGGCGGATGCCCTCTCAGCCCCCCACGTAGCGCGCGAGATGCTCGCCGGTGAGCGTCGACCGCGCGTCGACCAGGGCGGCCGGGGTTCCCTCGAACACGACGCGTCCGCCGTCGTGCCCCGCCCCCGGCCCGAGATCGATGATCCAGTCGGCGTGCGCCATGACCGCCTGGTGATGCTCGATCACGACGACGGTGTTGCCGGCATCCACGAGTCGGTCGAGCAGGCCGAGGAGGTTGTCGACGTCGGCGAGGTGGAGACCCGTGGTCGGTTCGTCGAGGACGTAGACCGCACCTGACTTGGCCATCGAGATCGCGAGCTTCAGGCGCTGGCGTTCGCCGCCCGAGAGCGTGTTGAGGGCCTGTCCGAGCGTCAGGTAGCCGAGACCGACGTCGACCAGACGGCCCAGGACCGCGACGGCCGGGCCGGTGGTCAGGAACGCGGCCGCCTCGGAGACCGACATCGCGAGGACCTCTGCGATGTTCTTGCCGTGCAGCGTGTACTCGAGCACCTCGTCGGAGAACCCGGTACCGCCGCACAGCTCGCAGTCCGTCTCGACCGTGGATTGGAAGCCGAGCTGCGTGACGATCACGCCGAGGCCCTTGCACGCGGCGCAGGCGCCCTCGGAGTTCGCGCTGAACAGGGCGGGCTTCACGCCGTTCGCCTTCGCGAACGCGGCGCGGACCGCATCGAGGATGCCGGTGTAGGTGGCGGGGCTGCTGCGCCGCGACCCCTTGATGGCCGTCTGATCGACGACCACGACGTCACCGAAGGCGGGGAGGGCGCCGTGGATGAGGGAGGATTTTCCGGATCCGGCGACGCCGGTGACGACCGTGAGCACTCCCAGGGGGACGTCGACGTCGACGTCTCGGAGGTTGTGCCGGGTCGCCCCGCGGATCGGGAGCGCCCCGGTCGCGGAACGCACCGCGCTCTTGAGCTCCGCGCGGTGATCCAGGAAACACCCCGTCAGCGTGTCGGAGGCGCGCAGACCCGCCACGTCGCCCTCGTACTGCACCGTGCCGCCCTCGCGGCCCGCGCGCGGACCGAGGTCGACGACGTGGTCGGCGATGTCGATGACTTCCGGCTTGTGCTCGACGACGAGCACGGTGTTGCCCTTGTCGCGCAGCTGGAGGAGGGTCTCGTTCATCCGTTGGATGTCGTGGGGATGCAGGCCGGCCGTCGGCTCGTCGAACACGTAGGTGATGTCGCTGAGGCTCGAGCCCAGGTGGCGGATCATCTTGGTGCGCTGCGCCTCGCCACCCGAGAGGGTTCCGCTCGCCCGGTCGAGAGAGAGGTAACCGAGTCCGATGTGCACGAAGGCGTCGAGGGTGTCGCGGAGCCCCTCCACGAGCGGGGCCACCGAGGGGTCGTCGACCGTGCGCACCCAGGCGGCGAGGTCGGTGATCTGCATGGCGGCGGCATCCGCGATGTTCACCTCGCCGATACGCGACGATCGCGCGCCCTCATTGAGACGGGTTCCTCCGCACGCCGGGCAGGCGATGAAGGTGACGGCCCGGTCGACGAAGGCGCGGATGTGGGGCTGCAGGGCGTCGCGGTCTTTCTGCAGCATGCTCTTGGTGACCTTCGGGACCAGGCCCTCGTAGGTCATGTTCGTGTTCGCGATGCGGACCTTGACCTGCTCTTTGTAGAGCAGATCGTGCCGCTCCTGCTCCGTGAACGCGGAGACGGGCTTGTCGCCGTCGAAGAAACCCGACTCGCTGAAGACGCGGACCATCCAGCCGTCGGCGGTGTAACCGGGCACGGTGATCGCGCCCTCGTTGAGCGACTTGCTCTCGTCGAGGAGTTGCGAGAGGTCGATGTCGCTCACCTGGCCCAGACCCTCGCAGTCGGGACACATGCCCCCGGTGATCTCGAACGAGCGGCGCTCCTTCTGCCCCTTGCGCGCCCCCGTGGCGATGGTGACGGCCCCGGCGCCCGAGATCGAGGGGACGTTGAAGGAGAACGCCTGCGACGAGCCCACGTGCGGCTGCCCGAGGCGGCTGAAGAGCACACGCAGCATCGCGTGCACATCGGTCGCCGTGCCCACGGTGGAGCGGGCGTTGGCGGCCATGCGTTCCTGGTCGACGCGGATCGTGGCGCTGAGGTTCTCGAGCGCGTCGACGTCGGGGCGGGAGAGCTGCCCCATGAACTGCTGCACGAAGGTGGGGTACGTCTCGTTGATGAGCCGCTGCGACTCGGCGGCGATCGTGCCGAACACCAGCGACGACTTCCCCGAGCCGCTCACTCCCGTGAACACGGTGAGCCGACGCTTCGGGACGTCGAGGTCGACGTTCTGGAGGTTGTTCTCGCGCGCGCCGCGCACGCGGATGACGTCGTGGGCGTCGGGGTCGGTCATGGGCGCCTCCTCGGGGTCGTCCCAGTGTGGCGGACACCTCCGACATTCGCGACGCCTCCGGCCGCCGCCGCGTCCTTGCGCGGGCCGGGCCGAGCGGGTGCGCCGCGCGGTTCAGGAGACGACGGTGCCCCCGCAGACGGATCTGCGGGGGCACCGACGGAGAGGATCAGCCCTGGGCGCGACGGTTCGTGCGCGGGGTGCGGGCGCCGACGACCATGCCGGTCGTGGGAGCGCCGGATGCCGAGCGGCCGGCGCCCTGCGGACGAGCCGTGCCCGCGCCGGCGCGCTGCGTGCCACCGGCGCCCTGGCCGCGGCCCGCGCCGGAGCGCTGACCGCCGCGTCCGCCCTGGGGAGCGCGGCCGGCGGCCGGAGCGTCGGATGCCGGGGCACCCGCACCGCGGCGACGCCCGCCGCCGCCCTGCGCGCCGCCGCGGCTCGAGGGCTGCTGGCCCTCACCGCGCGCCGCGCGCTTGCGCTGCGCGTTGGCGCCCTGCGAACGTCCGCCGCCCTGGGGCTGCGCGATGATGGGCTCGGGCTTGACGTACGGGGCGACCTCGCCGACGAGGGCGACGACCTCGGGCGAGGTCGGGGTCACCGGGGTCGGCGTGGCCGTGATCTTGGCTTTGCGGAGGATGTCGAGGGTGTCGCGACGCTGCTCGGGCAGCATGATCGTGACGACGTCTCCGGCCGAGCCCGCGCGCGCGGTGCGACCCGAGCGGTGCAGGTACGCCTTGTGCTCGACGGGCGGGTCGACGTGCACGACCAGCTCGACGCCGTCGACGTGCACACCGCGGGCGGCGACGTCGGTGGCGACGAGCACCTTCGCGCGGCCGTCGCCGAACGCGGCGAGGTTGCGGTCACGGGCCGGCTGCGAGAGGTTGCCGTGCAGATCGACCGCCGGGATGCCCGCCGCGGTCAGCGTCTTCGCGAGCTTCTTGGCCTGGTGCTTCGTCCGCATGAACAGGATGCGACGGGCCGTGCCCGAAGCGAGCGTCTGCACGAGGCGGTTCTTCGCGTCGGCGTCGGCCGGGGCGAAGACGTGGTGGGTCATCGCGGCGACGTGCGAGTGCGCCTCGTCGACCGAGTGCAGCACCTCGTTGCGGAGGAAGCGCTTCACGAGCTTGTCCACGCCGTTGTCGAGCGTCGCCGAGAACAGCAGGCGCTGGCCGTCGGCGGGCGTGCGGGCGAGCAGGCGCGTGACACCCGGGAGGAAGCCGAGGTCGGCCATGTGGTCGGCCTCGTCGAGGACGGTGATCTCGATGTCACCGAGGTTCGCGAAGCCCTGGCCGATGAGGTCTTCGAGGCGACCGGGGCAGGCGACGAGGATGTCGACGCCGGCGTTGAGCGCGTCGACCTGACGCTTCTGGTTCACGCCGCCGTAGACGGTCGTGGTGACCAGACCGAAAGGCTGGGCGAGGGGCTTGATGACCTCGTCGATCTGGTTGGCCAGCTCGCGGGTGGGGGCGAGCACGAGCGCGCGGGGCTTGCGGCCACGGCGACGATCGGTGCTCGCGGCGAGGCGGGCGACGAGCGGCAGCGAGAAGGCGAGGGTCTTGCCCGAGCCGGTCTTGCCGCGGCCGAGCACGTCGCGCCCGGCGAGGGTGTCGGGCAGGGTGTCAGCCTGGATCGGGAAGGGCTCGTTCTTGCCCTGCGCGGCGAGAACGTCGATGAGGGGGGCGGGCACGCCGAGGTCGGCGAAAGTCTGGGACGTCATGAATACTCCTGCCGCGGCGCACGCGCGCACGGCGGTTCGGGATGCCGCGATGCTGCGGCTGCATGGGCGAAGGCGCCGGGTGGCGCATCCGTTCGCCGTGAAGGTCAAAGGCCCGAGAGGAAGGGGCCGGTGCGTTCGACGACGCGGGGAGCGAGAGCTCCGCCGACAAGTCTAGCGGGTGAGGGGCCGTCTCCGTCGCGCGGGGGATTCGCTGCCGCGTCGCCTCTCGTAGCGTCGACGGTATGGACATCTCCTCGATGATCATGGGCGCGGCGATCGCGTCCGTCGCCTGGATCGCCTTCTATCCGTGGGCGCAGATGCGTCGCCTCCGCGAGATCGACGCGAAGAACGTCGCCGAAGACGGGGAGGCCGAGCGCTAGGTGTAGTTCCCCGGGAGGTTGCGAACGTGGGCGCGAGGGCTGCAATCAGCGCAGGAGGAGTTCAGCTGCGGCGGTGAGATGTTGATGCAACTCCGCGCGCTCGCTCTCGGTGAGCGCAGGGGTGTGGGCGGCAAGAGCCGAGTCGAGAGAGTTGCCTGCTCGCTGCATCATTGCCTTGCGCGCTGCCGTGCTGAGTTCGATGCGGACCTTCCGGCGGTCCCGCGGGTCGGCGCTCACTGTGATGGCATCTTCGATCGCAGCGGCGTGGACGATTCGCGAGACGAGGCTCTGCGCGAGCCCGGTTCGTGCGGTGATCTCCGCGATCGATGCGCCGGGGTTGCGTGCGACGTCTTCGAACACTGCTAGCTGGCCGGCATTGACGCGATCGTTCCCGACGTTGCCGGTCGCGTCCAGCGCGATCTCCCGCAGCATTCGAGCGAGACGGTGAAGTTCGGAAGCGCGCATGACCTCATTCAATCACTGGTGATAGATTTCATCCCATCACTAGTGATTGAAAAGAGGTGTGCGATGCATTGGGACTGGGGCGTAGCGAACCAGGTGGTCGACGACGTGATCATCACGGTGGGAATCGCAGTTCTCATCGTGCGACAGTTCATCTGGAGATCGACGCAACTGCATCGGATGCTTCGGTTGCCTGTAGCGATCATCGCTGCCGGACTGGTCTACCTGGTCATCGAGCTCTGGGGCGGGCTCCGGTGGGTGCCGGCGGACTGGATCATCATCGGTGAACTGCTTCTGGTCGCGGTGACGGGAACGATCATGGGATATGTCACCCGCTTCCGCACGGTCGACGAACACCTCCAGTACAAACTCATCCCCGTCGGGGTCTGGCTATGGGCCTTGTTCATCCTCATTCGCGTCGGATGCTTCTATCTGGCATCTACCCTCGGAGCGAACCTCGCCGAGGCCACCGGCCTGATCCTCCTCTCGTTCGGCACCAACCGACTTGCCGCGATCGTGATCGTGCGACGGCGCGCCGAGAAGATTCTCGCCTCCGCACCGCGCGATGTTGAGGAGAACGCCTCATGACCCACGCGAACGCTCCGTTCACTCCCGAGGGCCGACGCCGGCTCGCGCAACTGATCGTCGATGACGGGTGGGGTGTTCGCCGCGCCGCGGAACGCTTCCAGTGTTCCCCATCGACCGCATCGAAGTGGGCTGCGCGCTACCGCCAAGGCCTACCGCTCACGGATAGACACTCGAAGCCGAAAACCTCACCCCGCCGCACGATGCAACGCACCGAGCGGCGAATTGTCGCGCTGCGCTTCACGCGCAGGTGGGGTCCGCACCGTATCGCGTATCACCTGGGGCTGCATCGATCCACGGTCGGTCGGGTCCTCAGCCGGTACCGGATGCCGAAGCTCGCGAATGTTGATCACGCGACCGGGCTACCGGTGCGTCAACCGAAGCCGAGGCGCTACGAGGTCGCGGCGCCCGGTCAGCTCGTACACGTGGACATCAAGAAGCAGGGCAAGATTCCCGACGGCGGTGGATGGCGTGTCCACGGGCGCGGATCCACGCAGGCGAGGAAGACCGACGTCGCGCGCGGCAAGGCTGCGCGGGCCGGTGCGGCCGGCTCACGCGGCTACCGGTACCTCCACCATGCTGTCGATGACCACTCCCGGGTTGCGCACTCCGAGATCCTTGATGATGAGCGCAAAGAGACCGCGGCCGGGTTCTGGAGACGTGCGAACGCCTTCTTCGAGGGGCTCGGCGTGACAGTGACCGCGGTGATGACTGACAATGGCGCCTGCTACCAATCACACGCGTTCGCCGCCGCACTCGGCGAGAACATCAAGCACAAGCGGACCAAGCCTTACCGGCCGCAGACCAACGGGAAAGTCGAACGGTTCAACCGCACCCTCGCCGACGAGTGGGCATATTCGAAGCCCTACACAAGCGAAGCCGAGCGAGCCGCCGCCTACGAGACCTGGCTCCATCACTACAACCACCACAGGCCCCACACCGGCATCGGCGGAGAAACCCCTTCGGCCCGCGTCCACAACGTCACGGGGAAATACAGCTAGGCGGCCACGCGCTACCCCGCGGGGCGGGGAGAGGTCGCGCGCCAGCACCCCGCGACGTGATCGTCCACCATGCCGGAGGACTGCATGAGCGCGTACATCGTGGTCGGTCCGACGAAACGGAAGCCGCGGCGACGCAGCTCCTTGCTCATCGCGGTCGATTCCGGCGTCACGGCGGGCACCTCGGCGAAGGTGCGCGGCGGCTCGTGCGTCGCCGGGGCGAACGACCACAGGAGGGCGTCCAACTCGCCCGCGGTCATACCCGCCACGATCGTCGCGTTGCCGATCACGGCCTCGATCTTTCCGCGGTGGCGGATGATGCCGGCATCCTGCAGCAAGAGCTCGACGTCGTCGGGACCGAACGCGGCGACGACCGCCGGATCGAAGCCGTGGAACACCTCGCGGAAGCGCGGGCGCTTGCGCAGGATCGTGATCCACGCGAGGCCCGCCTGGAAGCCCTCGAGGCTCATCTTCTCGAACAGCCGGTCACGAGATCGTTCATGCCCACAGGTTACGGGTGGCCTCCGACACGGGCCCGCGGCGGCCGGTCCGCGCACCGCGCCCGCGCCACCGGAACAGGGGACGCCACCGGAACAGGCCGCAACGCGCGCCAGCGCCCTGTTCTCGACGCATCCCCTGTTCTCGGCGCGTCTCCGCGCCGCGTCCGCCGCGTCACAACGCCCTCGTGGGCACGGCCTCCTCGACCACCCCGTCGCCCGCGCGGTCGACCCGATGCACGGCGCCCCCGGGCAGCTCGGTGACGAAGTCCACCGCGCGCGTCCCCTCGTAGAGCACCCCGGTGCCCTCGTCGAGGCCGAATCCGCCCGGAAGCGCGCCCGAGCCCACCGCCGCGTGCAGCGCGGTCCGTCGTTCGGTCTGCGAGTCGTAGTGCACCCCGAGCGAGCCGGGGATGAACCCCAGGCCGTCGCGGATCGTGCGCACCTCCCCGAAGCCCGACGTGGGACCGCCCTCGTGCCAGCACAGCGCCCCGGCCGACGTGCCGGCGAGCAGGATGCCGCTCTCCCACGCCGCACGCAGCACGGCGTCGAGGCCGTGCGCGCGCCACACCGCGAGCAGGTTCACGACGCTGCCGCCGCCCGTCCACCCGAATGCACGACCTCGGCAAGGTCGAGCGCCGTCCTCCCGAACAGGCGCAGGTGCACGGCATCCACTCCCGCCGCCATCGCCGCGGCGAGCTCACGCCCCTCGTCGATGCGCTGGTCGCCACCCGCGGTGCCGAGGAACACGATCCGGGGCCGCCCCTCGACCCCGGTGAGATCGAGCGCGTGCCGGAGCAGAGGCCCGAACGCCAGGTCGCCCCACGACGCGTCGGCCCACCCGCCGCAGGTGGCGAGGAGGCGCGGGGTGGTCACGGCACGACCTCCACGGCATCCGCGTTCCAGGCCCGCACCCGCGCACGCGGCCAGGAAGCCCCGGCGAGATCGAACGCGATCGCGCGCTCCTCCCCCGCCTCGAGGCCGAAGGCGTTGTCGTCGAGCCACGCGCCCGGGGCGGTGGGGAAGCCGTCGATGAGCACGATCGGCGCCGGAACCTCGCCGACGTTGCGCACGTGCAGCACGCCGTCGCCGAGACGGGCTTCCAGGCGCGTGCGAGGCTGCTCCTTCAGCGGCGCCGCCCCCGTCGCGTAGGGGGCGAGCAGCTCCTCGATCGGCCGGTCGGTCAGTCTCTCCAGCGGTTCAGCTTCGAGGGCGGCCACCTCGGCGCTCTTCGGCTGCGCGTTGAGCGCGTACCAGGCCGACGAGACGCGCGCGCCGCGCTCATCGCGCAGGTGCACCGCCAGGACGAGCACCTCCGCGGAGGGGACCTCGGCATCGAGCGTGAACGCGCGGGCGTGGGCGTCGGCATCCAGGTCCACGGATGCCGAGCCCTCGGCGATCACGCGGAAGCGGGCGTCGTAGAGACGGGCGCTCACCGAGCCGGCCAGGGGCTCGGGCGTGTCGTTCGACGCGTGCACCTCGGCCGTGAACACCTCGCCCGCGTCGAGCGAGGTGCGGTCGTACACCGCGAACGCCGAGCGCGCGGCGCCGAACTGACACGCGCGGTAGTACGACAGCTTCGCGCGGCCGTAGTAGTCGACGATCGCCCAGGAGGCGCCGGGGAAGACCTCGCCGACCTTGTAGAACCAGTACGCGGCCGTGCGGGTGCCGGCGTGTGCGCGCAAACGCTCCGAGGCGAACCGCAGCGCATCGCCCTGCGCGAGCTGCGAGTACTCCACGAACGTCGCCCAGTCGGTGAGGGGACCGTAGTGGGCGTAGCGCGCCTGCTTGAAGAGGTCGAAGAGCGAGAACTGCGCCTGGTGCTGCAGGATCGCGCCGTGGGCGGGCGGGGGCCACTCCCCCAGCAGGGCCGGGTCGAGGAAGCGCGCCATGCTGTCGAGGTCGCACTGGCTCGACAGCCCGTACTCGCCGAACACCGGGGGGACGTGCGCCGCGTACTCCTCGACGGGCTCACCCTCGTGGTAGACCCCGTAGTAGTGCTCGCTCCCGCCCCACGGGTCGGTGCGGTGGAAAGGACGCGTCGGGTCGTACTGCCGCACCCGCGTACCGATCACGGTGAGCAGGTCGTCCCCCGAGACCGTCTCGGGGTTCTCGTTGCCGCCGCCCCACATGACCAGGGACGGGTGGTTTCGCAGGCATCGGACGATGCGCGACGCCTGCTCGTCGACCGTCGCGAGCGTTCGGCCGGTGGCATCCAGTCCGAACGAGAGGGGGAACTCCTGCAGCACGAGGATGCCGCGCCGGTCGCACTCGTCGTAGAAGGCGTCGCTCTCGACCGTGCCGCCGCCCCAGGCGCGGAGCATCTGCAGGTTCGCGCGCACGCAGAGGTCGAGGAGGTGGCGGTCGATCTCGAACCCCCGACGGGCCATCGGATCGGTGAAGCACCAGTTGGCCCCCTTGAGGAAGAGGGGACGGCCGTTCACGACGAACTGCCAGTCGTAGACGTCGTCGCCCGACACCTCGGGGAGCGCGCGCATCTCGACGGTGCGGATGCCGAGCGTCGCCTCCCGGCCCGACTCCCCCGCGTGCGCCTCGACCCGGTACAGCGGCTGCGCGCCGTAACCGAGGGGCCACCACAGGCGGGCGTCCGGCACGTCGATCTCGACCGCGTGGCGGGACGTGCCACGGGATGCCGCGACCTCGGCCGTGACGTCGGCGACGAGCCCGCCCTCGGGGTCGAGGACGCGGACGCGGGTCGGGGCAGGGCGGCCGGCGGCGTGCGCGATCAGGTCCCACTGCACGCGGATCCGGGCCGCCCCCTCGGCGGCGTGCACGGTCGAGACGAACAGATCCTCGAGCTCGAGATCGGGCACGCGTTCGAGACGGACGCCGCGCCAGATCCCGATCGAGATGAGGTGTCCGTAGTGCCATCCCCACCCCGGGGAGGGCTTGAGCACGCCGTGCCAGTCCCGCGGCGGCGCGTCGATGCGGACGACGATCTCGTCGGTGCCGTCGCCGCGCAGCAGGTCCGTCACGTCGATGTCGGGACCGCCGTACATGCCGGCGTGCCGCGCGATCGGTTCGCCGTTGAGCCAGAAGGATGCCGCGTCGTCGACGCCGTCGAACGCGAGGCGCACCCGGTCACCGCGCCACGCAGCCGGCACGTCGAAGCGCCGGGCGTACCACCACTGCTGCTCCTCGACGCGCGTGCGCCGGAAGAACCAGGGCCACTCGCGCGGGACGCCGTGCTCCGTG
>JARBUN010000201.1 GCA_029239635.1 Microbacterium sp.
CCGTGCCACGTCCGCCCTCTTCGTGGTCCCGGGGACCAACACAGAGGCCGCGTCGTTCTTCGGCGACCAACCGATCACGCGGTTCGCGGATTGGCAGACATCAACCGCTAACGGATCGGTCGTGAGCTTCACCGTGATGACCGGACCCATGCCACGACTGGAGGAGATCCCCTCGGGAGGTGGGCCGCAGTTCAACACCTACACGTTGCAGCGCGCGCCGGAATACGCGAGGTTCGTCCAGGGGATCAGTGCCGCTCGACCGGATCTATGGACGATGAGCTACGAGCACTCCTACGCCGGTGCCATCGGCAGCGCGGCCGAGGCCTACGGCGGCATCGTCGATGCGCGTTTCATGGCCGCGACGGTCGGCGCGATCGGCCCCTACACGCCCGCTGCGGAGACACACTACTTCTCCGCGCAGGCTCCGGACGACATCAATCGCTACTACGCCGGTCTGCACTTTGCCGACCTCGGGTTCAGTGTGCCTCCAGAGTCCTTCCCTGGGGTGCAGATCGTGGACAGCGGCCTCCCTGGGACCAACCCGGGCGATCTCATCATCGGCAACGTGCCAGGGATGGTCTCAGACAGCCTGGGCCACCACAACGCGCTGATGAGCGACGACGAATCAATCAACGGACCGGTGCTGCAAAAGGTCAAGTCGCTCCTGAAAGGAGAATCACGCGGATGAAGAAACTACTGGCATCACTCGCCCTCGGAACGGGACTACTCATGACGAGTAGCTGCGCACCGATGTCCCCTACGTACGAGCAGGTACGCACCGAAACCGACGGTGTGTTGCAGCAGGTGGCGGATCTCATTCCGGACCCTAAGACCGTCCAATCCAATGATGAGATAGGGCCCTACCCGTGCGATGAGCCGCTGGCTCTCGGAAGAGGGAAGGGCAGCTTTTACACCGGTCAATGGCACGTTTTCGTGGAGGACTCCTTTGATATCCCCGGCTTTGTCCATAGGTTCCCCGCGGCGCTGGGCGATGGATGGCACTCCGAGAGCCTTGGGGTTCCGGTCAGCTTTGCCCAGGTGTACCTCGTGAGAGACACACCGAGAATGTCGCTGTCCGTCGAAGAATCCACATTCGATGGACGCAAAGCGGTGGAGCTTCTCGCCATCTCCCGCTGCGGCATCCTCCCCGAGACCCCCGCGCCGTAGCCGACTACAGCGCGCGCACGAACCCCGCGACAACCGGAGCCAGCCCGGCACCGATCTCGTCCGCCGGACGCCGCGCGCCCTTCACCTCGAACGAGTGGGTGGCCCCTGCGATCCAATGCACACGGGCATCCGGGCACGAGGCGACCGCCTCAACGAGTTGCTCGTGCGGGTCGACGAAGGGGTCGTTCTCCCCTTCGACGAAGAACTGGGGCCGCCGTACGACTTCCCCGCGGCCACGAACGCCCCCGGCGCCGACGTCTCGGCGAACCATTCCTGCACAGCTGCCCACGTGCGCGTCGCCGCAGCGACGGGTCCTGGCATCCGGCGTCCTGCCTCGACGTAGGGGAAGACGAACCGCAACACGGCGAAGCCGTCGGCGACGAGGGCGGTGGCGAGGCCCTCGAGGAAGGGATGGGTCATGCCCGCTCCCGCTCCGTGCGCCAGAGCGATCGTGGCGGACGTATGAGCGGGCGCGTCCCACAGGCCCGAGACGCTCGAGACGCCGCTCGGCAGGTCGACGGGGATGCGGACGGGCTCGGCGGTCACCGCTCGTCGCGCGGAGCCTCGGGCGCCTCAGCACCGGACGGCTGGGAACTGGACGGCTCGGCTCCGGACGGCTCGGCGGCAGACTCGGGAGCAGCCTGGCCGTCGACGGAGGCGTCGCGCCGGGGCTGCGGCGTCGATGGGACGATGCGCTCCCCGTAGCGGGGCGGCTCGTCACCGGCTGACGGAGACGAAGGCGCCGCGGAGCGCGACGTCGATGACGAGCGTCGTCGACGCTGACCGGCGGGCGCGCCACCACGGTGCGCGCGGTGCCGGTGGGCCCGAGCACCCCGCGCGCCTTGTGCAAGCTCGCCGCCGCGACGCACACGTCGTAGTGGTCGGCGCTCACCTGCATCACCGACGCGAAGTCGCGACGACGCCGGATGAGCGAATAGGTGCCGAGGCTGAGCAGCATGCCGAGGGCCATGCCCACCAGAAGGACGCCGAGGAAGGTCGCGATCTGCACAGTCGGCTGGCCGAGCACGAAGATGAACGCGAAGAGCAGGCCGATCATCAGGCCGTTCAGCGCACCGGATCGCGCCGCCGTGGCGTAGCCGAGCCGGCCCGTGATCCGTTCGATCGAGCGCAGCCCCGTCCCGACGATGGCGATGTCCCGTGCGGGAACCTCGCCCGCGATCAGGGAGGACACGGCCTTCTGCGCCTGCTCGTACGTGGGAAACGACGCGACCTTCTCGCCGACCTCGTCGCGTCCTGCCCCGGGTCGCCCCGCCAACATACTCATTTCACCATCCTGTCACGCGCGCCTGACCGTTCCACCGGTCTTGCATAGGAGGCGCGGACTACGCTGGACCGGTGAGCACGCAAAGGGTTTTCGTCGCCCGCTTGGCGGGCTGCACGGTGTTCGACCCGGCGGGAGACCGTCTGGGCAAGGTGCGCGACGTCGTGGTGATCTACCGCGCATCCGAAGTCCGCGTCATGGCAGAGATGCTCGGCCGTCGCGTAAGCCTCGTCGACGGTTCCGGCTCCGCCGTCATCGAAGACGTCGCGATCGAGCGCAACCGCCTCGGCGAGTGGGATGTCGGGCAGCTGTTCCTCCGCCGTCCCCGCACGAGCGCCTCGCCGTTCGCCAAGGGCCCGACGACGTTCGCGGCGTGGACCGAGGTACGCGAGAACCAGACACCGGGCGAGGCGCAGTCCGCCGAGCAGCTCGTCGCGACGTACTCCGAGCTCAAGCCCGCCGACCTCGCCAACACGCTGCTCGACCTTCCCGAGGAGCGCCTCATCGAGGTCGCCGAAGAGCTCAGCGACGATCGCCTCGCCGACGCCCTCGAAGAGATGCCCGAGGACGAGCAGGTCCACATCCTCGAGCAGCTGGGCGACGAGCGCGCCGCCGACATCCTGGATGCCATGGAGCCCGACGACGCGGCCGACCTCCTCGGTCAGCTGCCGGAGTCGCGCTCGGAGCAGCTCCTCGACCTGATGGAGCCCGAGGAGGCCGACGACGTGCGCGCCCTCCTGCAGTACGGGCCCGACACGGCCGGTGGTCTGATGACGCCGGAGCCGATCGTGCTGTCGGCCGATGCCACCGTGGCGGAGGCCCTGGCCCTCATCCGCCGGCACGAGTTGCATCCCGCACTCGCGGCATCCGTGTTCATCACCCTGCCTCCGTACGAGACCCCTACCGGCCGGCTGTTGGGGACCGTGCACTTCCAGCGGATGCTCCGCTACCCGCCGCACGAGCGGCTGGGCGCGATCATCGACGACACGCTCGAGCCGGTGCCCGCCGATGCCACGGCCGCCGAGGTCGCACGCCTGCTCGCCAGCTACAACCTCGTGTCGCTCCCCGTCATCGACCAGGCGCACCGCCTCGTCGGCTGCGTCAGCGTCGACGACGTGCTCGATTACCTGCTGCCCGACGACTGGCGCACACACGACAGTGATGATCCGACGCCGAAGGTCACTCGACGACCGACCGCGACCCAGAGCATCCCCGTCCAGACCCCACCGACCCCGAGGAGGCGCTGATGGCTCGGAACAACCGCCAGCCCGCTCTCGATGCGCCCCGCGGCCGCGGCCGCGTTCTCGCCCCGCGGGCCCCGCAGCCCTCACGCGACCGCTTCGGTCGTTTCACCGAGTGGGTCGCGCGAGCGATGGGCACGCCGACCTTCCTGCTCTCGCTGACTCTTTTCTGCGTGGTCTGGATGGGGTGGAACTCTCTGGCGCCCGACGAGCTGCGCTTCGATTCGGCGGCGATCGGTTTCACGGCGCTGACCCTCGTGCTCTCGCTGCAGGCGTCGTACGCGGCTCCCCTCATCCTGCTCGCGCAGAACCGTCAGGACGACCGCGACCGCGTGCAGATCGAGCAGGACCGACAGCGCGCGGAACGCAACCTCGCCGACACCGAGTACCTTGCCCGCGAGATCGTCGCCCTGCGCATGGCTGCGCTGGAGCGCCTCGACGAGCACGACGAGCCGTCTCGGCCCGCGCCGTGAGCGCCGATCTCGCCGAGCGGGTGCGTACGGCCGTCGCGGCGGTCACCGATCCTGAACTGCGCCGTCCTCTCGGCGAGCTCGACATGGTGCGGGAGATCGACGTCGAGGGAGCGACCGCGGCCGTGGGCATCGCGCTCACCATCGTGGGATGCCCCGCCGCCGATCGGATCGAACGGGATGTCCGGGATGCCGCAGCCTCGGTCCCCGGGATCGACGCGGTCGACGTGCGGGTCGGCGTGATGTCACCCGACGAGCGGAAGGCGCTCACGGAGAAGCTCCGCGGCGGGCGCGCCCGGCGCGAGATGCCCTTCGGACCGGACTCGCTCACCCGCGTGATCGCCGTGACGAGCGGCAAGGGCGGCGTCGGGAAATCGACGTTGACCGCGAACCTCGCAGTGGCTCTCGCAGCGCGCGGCCTGCGTGTCGGCCTGATCGACGCCGACGTCCACGGCTTCTCGATCCCGGGTCTTCTCGGACTCATCGACCCCGACGGGCTTCCTCCGGCCCCCACGCGGATCGACGAGTTGATCCTGCCCCCGGTCGCCTACGGCGTGAAGGTGATCTCGATCGGCATGTTCCTGCGCCGCCCGGGAGAGGATGCCGCGGGCGCGGTCGCATGGCGAGGCCCGATGCTGCACCGCACGGTGCAGCAGTTCCTCACCGACGTGTTCTTCGGCGACCTCGACGTGCTGCTGCTCGACATGCCGCCGGGCACGGGCGACGTGGCGATCTCGGTCGGCCAGCTCCTCCCCCACGCCGACGTGCTGGTCGTGACGACGCCGCAGGCTGCCGCCGCCGACGTCGCGGTTCGTTCCGGCACGGTGGCCCGGCAGACGGGTCAGCGCGTGATCGGGGTCATCGAGAACATGTCCGCGATGAGCCTCCCGGACGGGACCTCGCTCGACCTCTTCGGCTCGGGGGGAGGCGAGGCGGTGGCCCGCGCCCTGTCCACCGACGACGCGAACGTGCCGCTGTTGGCATCCGTCCCCCTCAGCCCCGCCCTTCGCGGGGGCGGAGACGAGGGTCGGCCTGTCGTGCTCACCTCACCGGATGACCCGGCATCGCGCGCCATCGACGCGGCCGCGGCCGCTCTGGCCCGGAACCCGCGCGGCCTCTCCGGGCGGGCACTGCGCGTGACCCCCTCCGCCTGAGGCCTCGGAGGCGGACTCGACGGTGCGACTCAGGTCGATTCGTCGTCGAACGGCGGCACGGAGCCGGGAACGAACGGCGGCTTCTCCGGCGTGACGCGGGCGGCCACCGCGGCGGCACCGGCGGCGCG
>JARBUN010000012.1 GCA_029239635.1 Microbacterium sp.
CTTCGGCCGCATCTTCTACAACCAGGCGCGCATGTCGCGCGACGGCATCCCGCAGATCGCCGCCGTGCTCGGCTCGTCGACCGCGGGCGGCGCGTACGTCCCGGCGATGAGCGACGAGACCGTGATCGTGCGGAACCAGGGCACGATCTTCCTCGGCGGACCGCCCCTCGTGAAAGCCGCGACCGGAGAGGTCGTCACCGCCGAAGACCTGGGCGGCGGCGTCGTGCACACGCGCGTCTCGGGCGTCGCCGACCATCTCGCCGAGGACGACGAGCACGCGTTGGGCATCGTGCGCGACATCGTGGCGACGTTCCCTCCCGCCGAACAGCGGATGCCAGAGCCCGCCGCCGAACCCGAGAACGACCCGCGAGAGCTCGAGGACCTCGTCCCCGTCGAGCTCACCACCCCCTACGACGCGCGCGAGATCCTCACGCGGATCGTCGACGCCGGCAGCATCCACGAGTTCAAACGCGAGTACGGCGAGACGCTCGTCACGGCGTTCGCCCGGATCGAGGGGCATCGCGTCGGCATCGTCGTGAACAACGGCGTCCTCTTCGGCGAATCGGCGCTCAAGGGTGCGCACTTCATCGAGCTCTGCGACCAGCGCGGCATCCCCCTGGTCTTCCTGCAGAACATCACCGGCTTCATGGTCGGCCGCGAGTACGAGTCGGGACTCGATGTGCGGACGCGCGTACTCACCGCGCTTCCTCTGGCTCTGGCCCGGCGCACGCGTCTCGGTCATGGGCGGGCCGCAGGCGGCATCCGTCCTCTCCACCGTCCGCCGCGATCAGATCGAGGCCGGTGGCGGGGCGTGGTCGGCGGACGAGCAGGCCGCTTTCGAGGCTCCGGTCCGCGAGCAGTACGAGCGGCAGGGGAGCCCCTACTACTCGACCGCGCGGCTGTGGGACGACGGGATCATCGAGCCGTCCGAGACCCGCGACGTCCTCGCCCTCGCCCTCGATGTCGTCACCCGTTCTCCCCTCGACGCGCCGGGCTACGGCGTCTTCCGGATGTGACCCGCATGTTCACCACCGTTCTGATCGCGAATCGCGGCGAGATCGCCTGCCGCATCATCCGCACGCTCCGCTCCCTCGGCATCCGTTCGGTCGCCGTCTACAGCGATGCGGATGCCGGCTCCCGGCACGTCCACCTCGCCGATGTCGCGGTGCGCCTGGGGCCGGCGCCGGCGGCGCGCAGCTACCTCGACATCGACGCCGTGATCCGCGCCGCCCGCGAGACGGGAGCCGAGGCGATCCACCCCGGCTACGGATTCCTCGCCGAGAACGCCTCCTTCGCGCGCGCGTGCGAGAAGGCGGGGATCGCCTTCATCGGCCCGAGCGCCGAGGCCATCCGGGTCATGGGCGACAAGATCACCGCGAAGCACGCGGTCGAGGCGCGCGCAGTGCCCACGGTTCCCGGAATCGCGCGCGCGGGGATGACGGATGCCGAGCTGATCGCCGCGGGCGACGAGGTGGGCTACCCGCTCCTGATCAAGCCGTCGGCGGGCGGCGGGGGCAAGGGCATGCACGTCGTCGACGCCCCCGACGCACTGGCCGCCGCGATCGCCGCGGCCCGGCGCGAAGCGGCGGCGAGCTTCGGCGACGACACCCTCTTCCTCGAGCGGTACGTGCGGAACCCGCGCCACATCGAGGTGCAGGTGCTCGCGGACGCGCACGGCGGGGTCGTCCACCTGGGCGAGCGCGAGTGCTCGCTGCAGCGCCGCCACCAGAAGGTCATCGAAGAGGCGCCGTCGCCGCTCCTCGACGCCGGGACCCGCGCGCGCATCGGCGCCGCCGCGTGCGAGACGGCCCGCAGCGTCGACTACCGCGGTGCCGGAACGGTCGAATTCATCGTGTCGGCCGACGCCCCGGACGCCTTCTTCTTCATGGAGATGAACACGCGCCTGCAGGTCGAGCATCCGGTCACCGAGCAGGTCGCCGGGCTCGACCTCGTCGAGTTGCAGCTGCGCATCGCCGCGGGCGAGCCGCTCGGCCTCGATCAGGATGCCGTCACCCTCACCGGACACGCGATCGAGGCGCGCGTGTACGCCGAGGATCCGGCATCCGGGTTCCTCCCGACGGGCGGTCGCGTGACGCGGGTGCGCCACCCCCGCGGGGAGGGGATCCGCGTCGACACGGCGCTCGAGGACGGCCTCGACGTGTCGGTCGACTACGACCCGATGCTCGCGAAGATCATCGCGTGGGGTCCCGATCGCGAGGTCGCCCGGCGGCGGCTCGTCGCGGCACTCGACGACACGGCGGTGTTCGGGTTCGCGACGAACGTGGCCTTCCTCCGGGCGCTGCTCGAGGTCCCCGACGTGGTCGCGGGCGCGCTCGACACGGGCCTGATCGCGCGAGAGATCGAGGGCCTTACGACCGGGCGGATCGCGGAGAGCGTCTTCGCCGAGGCAGCTCTGATCCTGGATGCCGCGGGCCCCGCGACCGTGTCGGGCGTGGGCGGCGTGTGGGGCGAGGTCACCGCCACGGCCCCGGGCGCGCACGACGCGTGGCGCCGTCGTGACGGGTGGCGGCTGGGGGCGTCCGCGCCGCGCCGTTACCGGCTCGCGGTCGGAGGCGAACACCGCGCCGTCGAGGTCACGGGCGCGGGGGAGACCCTCGCGGTCACGGGCCCCGCGCGGACCGCGCCCCCGGCCGCGGAGCCGACGCGGAGCGAGGGCGACCACGCGGGAACCGCCCCCGAGGCCGGGCGTCCGGCGCGCCTCCGGCGACTCGGCGACGGTCTCGTCTCGGTCACCCACGACGGTCGCTCGCGCACGTTCGCCGCGGAGGTCGACGCCGCCGGCGTCTGGATCGCGCACCGGGGAGCGGTGGTGCGGGTCGACATCGTCCGCGCCGAGCACCGCGCCGACACGACCTCGGACGCCGACCCGCAGCTCGTGTCGCCCATGCCGGGCACGGTCGTCGCCGTCCACGTCGCCGAAGGCGCCGCCGTCGAGGTGGGGGATGCCGTGATGGCGGTGGAGGCGATGAAGATGGAGCACGTGGTGAGATCGAGCGTCGCGGGGACGGTGTCGTTGCAGGCGCGGGTGGGCGACGTCGTGGCCCGCGGGCAGGCGCTCGCGGTGGTGGCGCCGGAGGGCGGCGGCACGGAGCCGGCCGCGGGCCCGCGCGGCACCGACCCCCACGACACCGACCCCCGCGACACCGACCCCCACGACACCGACGACGAAAGGGGCGCCGAGTGAGCGGCATCCGGATCATTCAGAGAGGTCTGTACTTCGACGAGCTCGAGGAGGGCGCGACTTACGTGCACCGTCCGGGCCGCACCGTCACCGAGGCCGACAACGTACTGTTCACGACCCTCACGATGAACACGCAGTCCCTGCACCTGGATGCCGCGTGGTCGGCCTCGACCGAGTTCGGTGAGCGCCTGGTGAACAGCATGTTCACCCTGTCGACGATGGTCGGGCTCTCGGTCGCGCAGCTCACCCAGGGCACGATCGTCGCGAACCTCGGCTTCACCGACGTGCGCTTCCCCGCGCCGGTGCGGGTCGGTGACACGCTGTATGCCGAGACGGTGGTCGCGGGCAAGCGCACGTCGGCCTCCCGTCCGGGGCAGGGGATCGCGGATTTCGCCCACACGATGCGCAACCAGAAGGGAGTGGTGGTCGCCGAAGCGCGACGCTCGACGCTCATGCTCATCACCCCCGACCCGCACCCGGAGGAGACGCCCTGATGCACGGTCCCGCCCTGTTGTTCTGCCCCGCCGACCGTCCCGATCGGTACGCCAAAGCGGCCGCGGCGGCCGACACCGTGATCCTCGACCTCGAGGATGCCGTCGCCCCCGCCGACAAACCCCGCGCGCGGGAGGCGCTCATCGCGAGCGCTCTCGACCCGGAGCGGGTGATCGTGCGGGTGAATCCCGCCGGGACGCCCGCGCACGCCCTCGACCTCGCGGCCGTCCGGGCGAGCGGCTACACGACCGTGATGCTCGCGAAGGCCGAGTCCGCCGCCGCCGTCGACGCGACGCCGGACCTGCGCGTGCTCGCCCTGTGCGAGACCGCGCGGGGAGTGCTGAACGCCGCCGAGATCGCGGCGCACCCCGGCACGGCCGGACTGATGTGGGGCGCCGAAGACCTCATCGCGAGCATGAACGGTCGATCGAGCCGATTCGCCGACGGGCGGTATCGCGACGTCGCCCGCACGGCTCGCGCGAACGTGCTGCTCGCCGCGCGCGCCCACGGCAAGGAGGCGATCGACGCGGTGCATCTCGACATCGCCGACCTCGACGGCCTCCGGACGGAGTGCGAGGATGCCGCCGCCTCCGGCTTCACCGCCACGGCGTGCATCCACCCGACGCAGGTGGCGACGATCCGCGCGGCCTACGCGAGCACCGACACCGAGCGCGAGTGGGCGCGTGCGGTCCTCGCCGAGGCCGAGGGGCAGCCCGGGGTCTTCCGCTTCCGCGGGCGCATGATCGACGAGCCCGTGCTGCGTCAGGCGCGCGAGATCCTCCGATGACGGCGACCTGGAGGGCGACCCAGAAGGCCAACCGCCGAGCCTCTCTGATGCGGTCGGCGGCGGCCCTGTTCGCCGCGCGCGGCTTCGCGGCCGTGTCGACGGTGGAGCTCGGCGAGGCCGTGGGCATGAGCGGTCCCGCGCTGTACAACTACTTCCCGAGCAAGGAGGCCTTGCTGGCCGAACTGCTGGTCGACGCCAGCGAGCGCCTGCTCGAGGGAGGGCACGCCCTCGTCTCCGAGGCGGGGACCCCCGACGAGGTGCTGTCGCGGCTCGTGCGCTTCCACCTCGACTTCGCGACCGCCGACCCCGACACGATCCGCCTCCAAGACCGCGAGCTGGCCCAGCTCCCCGCCGACGCGAACCACCGCGTGCGGAGCCTGCAGCGCCAGTACGTGCAGGAGTGGGATGCCGTCCTGGCATCCGTCCGTCCCGATCTCGATGCCGCCGAGCGCCAGACGCGCCTCCTCGGCACCTTCGGCCTGCTCAACTCGACTCCGCACAGCGCCGATTCGACCGGCGACCGTGCGGCCGAGATCCTCGCCGCGATGGCGCTGCGCGCGCTGGTGGGACCGGCCGTCTGACCCGACGTGACGGTCCGCGCGGTCACTCCGGCAAGAAGTACTCCCGCGCGAGCGGGGCGATCTCGATCCCGGATGCCGTCGCGGCGGTGACCCAGCGAAGTTCCACGATCTCGGCATCCCGGACCGGCCGTTGGTCGCCGATGTCGACACGGAAGACGTCCGCGACCACCTCGAAGCCGGGCTCGTTGGCCGCCGCGGCGGCGAACTCTCCGAGCGGCTCGAGGGCGGCGGGGTCGACGTCGAGGCGGATCTCCTCGGCGAGCTCACGGGCGAGGGTCTCGGCCGGCGTCTCCCCGGCCTCCGGCTTCCCGCCGGGCTGCATGAACGCGGTGGTGCCGGCCTTGCGCACGAGCAGCAGACGTCCGTCCGCGTCGGTGATGACCGCCGCCGAGACGCGGATCCGGCGCGGGGTCGAGGCATCCTGTCGCACCCCCGCACGCTAACACCCGCGCGGCCCCCCCCCCGCGAAAGCATCGAGTGTCCCAGACACGCCGCAACCGCACGGGCGGAAACGGCGTGTCCTGGACACTCGACGGGAGGGGCAGCGGCGCGGGCTCACACGGCGCCGCGGCGGATCCCCGTCACGATCGGACGCGTCGACGCCAGCGCAGCGGCGACCAGCGCGAAGCCCGCGACGAACGTCAGGGCGATCGTCGCCACCGAGAGCGGGGCCACGAGCAGACTGATCCCCACGATGGGAAACGACAGCACGCCGCCCAGCGCAGCGCCGCCGATCGCCGCCCAGCGCAGGGGGACCATGACCGTGAGGCGACGGGCGCGTCGGAGTTCGGCATCCGGGATGCCGAGACGGTCGAGGCCCACGATCAGGTCGCGCTCCTCGAGCACCGACGCCGCCTGCGTCACCCCGACCGCGCACGCGAGGAGCACGAAGGCGATGCCGAGGGTGAGGAGCACGCCCGTGCGGATGTCGGCCATGAGCGTCCCCTCGGCGCCTTCGGCCGCGTCGGCGATCGCGAGACCGCAGCCGGCGACCACCGCGATGAACGACACCAGCGCCATGCCCGAGACCCGGCGCCACGAGGGGCCGGCGTGGGCGGCGAGCTCTCGACCGGCGACGAGCTGAGCCGCTCCCCGGGCGTGCCGGGCCATCGCCCGCCCCCGCGCGGCGACGATCGGTGCACCCACGAGGTTCAGCAGGGCCATGCCGCCGGCGAACACCCCGAGCAGCACCGCGAGGGCGATCGCGGGCCCGAGGAGCTCGCCGACCACGGCGAAGTTCGCGATGAGCAGCGCGACGGCGGCGATCACGACGAGGCCGATGATCAGCGCCGCGCGCCGCGAGGGCGGGGCGGCGCTCCGCGTCCGCACGCCCAGCGGGGTGACGGTGACCTTCCGGAGGCTCGCGGCCGCGCTGACCGCGGCGATCACGACCACGCCCACCAGCACACCCGCTCCCAACAGGGGGTCGATCGCGACCGATGCCATCCCGACGGGACCGCCGAAGAACGGCAGCAGCCCGACGAGCGGCAGGAGCGCGACGTACAGGGCGACGCCCACGACCGCACCCGCGGCGGCGACCGACGTCGCCTCGAGCACGGTGAGCGCCCAGATCTCCCGCCCGCTCGCGCCGAGCAGGCGCAGAGTCGCGAGACGGTCGTTGCGCCGGCGGCTCGACAGCCGGGCGGCTGCGGCTCCCAGGGTGACGAGCGGAACCGCGAGCAGCAGCAGAGCGAGGGAGGCCAGGATGCCGTAGAACCCGTCGCCCGTGTCCTGAGCGCGGGGATCCACGAGGAACATGTGCGCGCCGCCGGCGACGACGAGGAGGAGAGCCGTGGTCACGGCGAAGGCGACGGCGGGGAGGACGATCGCGGCGCGACCCTGACGGCTGGGCCGCGACAGCAGGCGCGCGAGGGGGAGCACGGTGCTCATCGCGTGGCCTCCAGAGGGGTCGCCGCGGTGTCGTCGATCACGCGACCGTCGCGCAGACGCACGATGCGCGAGCATCGGCGGGCGACCTCGGCATCGTGCGTGACCATGACGAGCGTCCGCCCCTGGCCCGTGGTGGCGTGCAGGAGCGCGCTGAGGACGTCCGCCGAGGTGGCCGAATCCAGCGCACCGGTGGGCTCGTCGGCGAAGACGACCGGCGCGCCCGTGACCTGCGCGCGGGCGATCGCGACGCGCTGCGCCTGTCCGCCCGACAGCTGGCCGATGCGGCGGGTCTCCATCCCCGCGAGACCGAGGGCGGCGAGCCATCCCGCGGCATGACGCTCGGCATCCGGTCGTCTCATCCCGGTGAGCAGCAGCGGCAGGGCCGCGTTCTCGACCGCGGTGAGCTCGGGCAGCAGCAGGTGCTCCTGGAAGACGAACCCGAGAAGGGTGCGGCGGACACGCGCCCGCTCGCTCTCGCTGAGACCGACGAGCTCGGTCGGCTCCGCGCCCGGGGGCGAGAGCACGACGGAGCCGGAGTCGGGAGCGATCACGGCCGCGAGGGTGTGCAGCAGCGTGGTCTTGCCGGAGCCCGAGGCGCCCATGACGGCGACGGATTCGCCGGCGCGGATGGTCAGGGACACGGTGTCGAGCGCCGCCAGGGCGCCGTAGCGCTTGACGAGACCCGCAGCGGTGAGGACGGGGGAGGAAGTCATGCTTCCATCCCAGTCGGGCGGGGCGTGCGCGTCGTCCGCCGCGAGACGTATCCGCCTCCGCCGCGCGAACGATCCCGCGTCGGCCGCCGCCCGCGCTCCGCCCGCCGCGACCCGCGCGGACCCATCGAGTGTCCAAGACACGCCGCGCTCGCCGCGCGAGAAACGGCGTGTCCTGGACACTCAACGGGAAGGGTCGCCCGGGGGCAGGTCAGTCGCGGCGGGTCACCGGAGCGGACGAACGCCCAGCTGCGCCTCCGTCAGCACCTGCCCCTTCGGCCGCTCGCTCGCGGCCAGCGCGAGCCACGTCTCGACCACCGTGTCGGGGTTGAGAGACAGCGACTGGATGCCGCGAGCCACGAGCCATTCGGCGAAGTCGGGGTGGTCCGAGGGTCCTTGCCCGCAGATCCCGACGTACTTGCCGTGGCGTCGGCACGCGTCGATCGCCATGCCGAGCAGGTGCCGGACGGCCGGGTCGCGTTCGTCGAAGGCGGATGCCATGAGCGCGGAGTCGCGGTCAAGGCCGAGGGTCAGCTGGGTCATGTCGTTCGAGCCGATCGAGAAGCCGTCGAAGTGCTCGAGGAACTGCTCGGCGAGGATCGCGTTGGCGGGCAGCTCGCACATCATGACGACCCGCAGCCCGTTCTCGCCGCGTCGTAGCCCGTTGGCCGCCAGCAGGTCGATGACGGCCGCGGCCTCGCCGACGGTCCGCACGAACGGCACCATGATCTGCACGTTCGTGAGCCCCATGTCGTCGCGCACGCGCCGCAGCGCCTCGCACTCCATGTCGAAGCACGCGCGGAACTCGGGGGAGACGTACCGCGCGGCGCCGCGGTATCCGAGCATCGGGTTCTCCTCGTGCGGCTCGTACAGCGGTCCGCCGATGAGGTTGGCGTACTCGTTCGACTTGAAGTCCGACAGGCGCACGATGACCGGTTCGGGCGCGAAGGCCGCGGCGATCATCGAGACGCCCTCCGCGACCCGCTGGATGAAGTACTCCTCCGCGGACGGGTAGGCCGCGACGCGCGCGCGGATGTCGTCGGCGAGTTCTCCGTCGAGGTGGTCCACATCGAGGAGCACGCGGGGGTGGATCCCGATCTGGCGGTTGATGATGAACTCCAGCCGGGCCAGACCCACCCCGGCGTTCGGCAGCCTCGAGAACGCGAAGGCCTGGTCGGGGGTGCCGACGTTCATCATGATCTTGGCCGGGGGTTCCGGCATCCGGTCCAACTCGGTCTGCTCCTCGACGAAGGGCAGGATGCCGCCGTACACGAGGCCGTCGTCCCCCTCGGCGCACGAGACGGTGACCTCTTGGCCGTCGGTGAGGGCGCGCGTGGCGACCCCGGTGCCGACCACGGCGGGGATTCCGAGCTCACGGGCGATGATCGCCGCGTGGCACGTGCGGCCGCCGCGGTCGGTCACGATCGCCGAGGCGCGCTTCATGATCGGCTCCCAGTCGGGATCGGTCATGTCGGCCACGAGCACGTCGCCGTGCGCGAAGTCCGCCATCTGGTCGATCGAGCTGAGCACGCGTACGCGTCCCGCGCCGATGCGCTGACCGATCGCCCGGCCCTCCAGCAGCACCGGGCCACGCTCGGCGAGCACGAAGCGGCGCAGGATGTTGGCCGACTGGCGCGACACGACGGTCTCGGGCCGGGCCTGCAGCACGTAGAGCCGCCCGTCGACGCCGTCCTTGCCCCACTCGATGTCCATCGGGCGGCCGTAGTGTTCCTCGATGACCAGGGCGATTCGGCCGAGTTCCTCGACCTCCGCGTCGGTGAGCGAGAAGTGCGCCCGGTCGGCGGCATCCACCTCCACGAAAGCCGTGCTGCCGTCGACGTGGATGCCGTCGGTGTAGCGCATCGCGATGGCTTTCTCGCCGACCGAGCGCTTGAGGATCGCGGGGCGGCCGTCGCGCAGCGACGGCTTGTAGACGTAGAACTCGTCGGGGTTGACCGCTCCCTGCACCACCGCCTCGCCGAGACCGTAGGAGCTCGTGACGAACACGGCGTCCTCGAAGCCCGACTCGGTGTCGAGGGTGAACATGACGCCCGAGGCGCCGATGTCGGAGCGCACCATGCGCTGGACCCCGGCCGACAGGGCGACCTCGTGGTGGTCGAAGCCGTGGTGGGCGCGGTAGGCGATCGCGCGGTCGTTGTAGAGCGAGGCGAACACGCGGCGGACCGCCTGCAGGATGTTCTCGATCCCGCCGATGTTGAGGAACGTCTCCTGCTGACCGGCGAACGAGGCATCCGGAAGGTCCTCCGCGGTGGCGCTGGAGCGCACCGCCCAGGTCACGGCATCCGGATCCGCCTCGTTCCCGACGAGCTCCGCGTACGCGGTGCGGATGTCGGCCTCGAGGTCGGCGGGGAAGGGCTGCTCCTCGATCCACGCGCGGACGAGGGCGCCGAGCTGACTGAGGGCGGCGACGTCGTCGACGTCGATGCCCTCGACGGCGGCGCGGATGCGTTCGTCGAGCCCCTCCTCGGCGAGGAAGCGTCCGAACGCCTCCGAGGTGGTCGCGAACCCGGGAGGAACGCGGACGTCCGCGGATGCCAGGTGCGAGACCATCTCGCCGAGGGAAGCGTTCTTGCCGCCGACCTGGGCGAGGTCGCTCATGCCGATCTCGTGGAAACGAAGGATGTTGGTCATGGGGTGGGCCTTTCGTGAGCGCGATCGCGCAGCTTCATCGACTGCAGGATCACGGCGGACATCTCCTCGACGCTCCGGGTCGCGGAGCTGAGGAACGGAATGCGGTTGCGGCGGTAGAGGTCTTCGGCCCGGCGGATCTCGAGGGTGCACTGGGCGAGGCTGGCGTACGTCGACTGCGGGCGGCGCTCGTGCCGCACCTGGCTGAGGCGCAGGGCGGTGGTCGTCAGCCCGAAGCAACGGTCGGCGTGCGGCGCGACGATGCGGGGCAGACCGTCGGCGGGGAAGTCGTCGTCGGTGAGGGGGTGGTTCGCGACGAGCAGGCCGTAGTGCAGGGCGAGGTACATGGTCGTCGGGGTCTTGCCGCACCGCGACGGCGCGACGATGATCACGTCCGCGGTGTCGAGCGCGCGTCCGCTCTGGCCGTCGTCGTGCTCGATCGCGAACTCGACCGCGCGCATGCGGGCGAAGTACCGCTCGAGGTCGCCGAGGCCGTGGTACTGCCCCGAGCGCTGCTCGGCCGGTGTCTCGAGGGCGGCCTCGAGCTCGGTGAGGTGGCCGGCGAGCAGGTCGATCACCACCGCGGCGGAACCGGCGATCTGAGCCCGGATGCCGGCATCCTTCACTGTGGCGAACACGATCGGCGCGGCCGCGGGCGTCGTGGCGCTCTGCAGCGCCGCGGTCACTCTCGACACCGGCGTGACGGTCCCGACGAAGGGGATCGTGTGCCGGTCGAAATGGGCGGTGGGGAAGTTCGCGAGCAGCGCGTTCCCGAGGGTCTCGGCGGTGATCCCCGTGCTGTCGGACACGAAGAAGACGGCGCGCGTGGCGGCGCTCAGCACGGTGTCGGCGTCGTCGTGGGGTGGGCCATGCGACGACGCTATGGATTTCCGAGCAGAGTTCCGGCTTTAGAGGTTCGTAAAAAGAGACGTTCTTGACAGATCGGCAAGCCGCCGCCGCGCGCCACGGTGTCGGCCTATCGACGATCCGTCAGATGAGGTGCGTCAGGGCGTCGTAGACGGCTTCCCGTCGCTCATCGATTGCGCGATTGTTCTCGATGTCGGGCACGCTGCCGTCCATCACGACGAGGTCATTGACCGAATTCATGCCGCCGAAGGCCGCCAGGCCGCGGGCGGCTGCTTCTCGAACCTCACCCGGGTCGTCGGCGTGACGGAGGTCACCGATGACGCCGTCGAAGAAGGTCGCGTACCGTTCTTGGCCGACGGTTCTCAGCACCTCGACGAGTGCCGACAGATCCGCCACCGCGGTGTCGACACGTCCCGCCGTCATCGACGGGCCTCACCGCTCCTGCAGTGGTCGGGAAGCCTCGGGAATCGGGAGGTCGGGGCGGTACTGCCGGAAGTGCTCGATGAGCTGCGGGTAGCCGAGCATGATGCCGGTGGCGTAGAACCGGGTCTTCGATCCGGTCTTTCCGAGGATGCCGCCGTAGTTGCTCGTGATGTGCGGGGCGAGGGCCGTGATCTCGGCCAGGGGGATCTCGCGGGGCGCCGCGACCATCGGGAAGGACCAGATGGTGTCGGGGGTCACCTCGAGGCGCAGGCGGTGCATGCCTCTGGCGAGGAGGACGAACAGGATGCCGCCGACAACAGTGGCGATCCCCGCGACTCCCATCGTCGGCGAGGGGGGCGGGGTGGAGGATGCCAACGCGATGATGGCGCCGAGAGCGATAGCGGTAATGCCGACGGTGCGGATGAGCACACGTTGCCAACGCCGTGTGGAGACGACGAAGAGCACGTTCTCTTTGGTTGCTCTGTACGTGGCGTTGGAGGGGGAACGGCGGATGCCGGCCGATACGGAGAGAGTGACGATGGTCATCGCGGCTACGGCGATCCCGACGCTCACCAGAGTGGTGGAGAAGTTCACGGTTCTTCCTCTTTCAGCTGGATTCCCCGAGCATGCCCTACGGAACGGCCTCGTACGATTGCGCCTCAGGCAGACCATTGGGGATGAGCTTCATCACGTTCGCCGACACCCATCCGATGTGGAAGTCGTAGACACCGGGACGGAAGTCGGCCGCGAGGGCTGTCGAGTTGTCGAAGGTGACGCCCTTTTGCAAAAGGATGTCTCCGCATTCCCTCGTGTGGAGCAGAACGCTGGGCAGGGTGCTCGAGCCCCGCAAGCCGCCCGACGACTCGCGCGGCTCCGCCGCCGTCACCTCGCACCTCCACGTCGTGATGACGTTCTGCTCGAGGATGGGCGTGAGGACGAAGACGTAGAAGAGGAGGAAGAGAGACAGGCCACCGATAACAAGCGATATGCCGACGGAGAGCTTGCTCGGCGGCTTCTTCTGTCGACGGGAGGGCGTCATTGATGCCTCCCGGCTGACGGACCGCTCGCGCCTCCGGCGAAGCCCTGGATCGTGCCGCTGAGGAGGTCTCCGGGTCCCGCTCCGCCCGGCTTCAGTGCTGTATTCATGTATCCGGTGACGCCGCCCATGGCGTGATCCATGACCATCTCGGTGAGTTCCTGCCCGTAGTTCGCCGCAGGACCGGCGTGCGATCCATTCGAGACCGGAGCCAGCCAGTTTGGTGTGAGAGTGCTTCCCACCCATCCGGAGATGCGAGAGGCCACTTGACTCGCCCCGGCCGAACCGCCCGCGCCGAAGAGCAGACCGGTGCCACCCGCCTGGAGGTAACCGGGAAGAGAATGGTCGGAGGAGGTGAGCTGGTAATCGGCGAGATTGTTGGTCATGCCACCTGCTCCGCCGGCCACGGCGGCCCGGCCCGTCGAGTTTCCGAGCACGCTATAGGCGACCTGAGCGCCCCGTGAGACGTCGTCACCTGCCATTGCGCTGATGCGCGCTGCGATCGGCCCGCGCGTGAGCCCTCCGGCCACGCCACCGCCGACGCCACCCGCGAGGGCGCCGACTGCCACGTCAGTCCACAGTTTGCCGGCATCGACGTGTCCGGTCGTCACCTTCTGGGAGATGTAAGAAGAGCCGCCGGAGATCAGTGCACCGCTCGCCGCGCCGACGAGGGCAAGGCCGACGGGTCCGCCGACTCCTGTGAACATCAGAGCGACCCCACCCGCGACGACGAGCCCGGCAACGATGAGGTCCCCGTTCTCCTTCACCCAGTCCGTCGCCGTGGCCAGCGCCCCCTGCCGTGCCTCGCCGTAGGCCGTGAGCTCTTCGTCGGTGACCGGACGAAGTCCCAGCGGGTCGGTCGCGTGCAGGGGGTCGTTGCCCGCGTACGAGTAGGGGTTCGTGCCCCAGACCGCTCCGACGGGCGCCTCGAGGGGGTCGGTGGTGAGGAACCCGCGGGTCGCCGGGTCGTAGGCGCGTGCGCCCATCCACTCCAGTCCCGCGATCGCGAGATCCCCGCCCGGGGTGATCGACACCGCGTCGCCACCCAGCGCCTGCGCCGCACGCAACGCTGCCCACGGCTCGTCGGCCGCGGCGGAGCGCGCGTCGCGCCAGCCTCCGACGATCCATTCGCCGTCGATGCCGGCCAGAGCGCCCGGCGCACGGAAGACATCGGTCGAGCCGACACGCAGAGCGCGGGGCGTGCCGTCGGCGGTGTCCCACAGGAGCGGGATGCCGTCGACCTCGACGAGGTCGCCGAGCCCGTCGACACGCAGGGCGACGTGGCGTTCTTGGCCGTCCGACGCGCGCTCGGTGATGCTGCGGAGCCACCCTCGGTCGTCCCAGGCGTAGCTCGTCTCGTGGCCTGGAGCGACCTCGCGCACACGGCGACCCCGCTCGTCGTACGCGAACGTGGTCTCCCCGGCGGCGTCCGACAGCGACAGGAGCTGCCCCGCCGCGTCGTACGTCGAGACGCGCTGACCCTCGCGGGACGTCTCTCGCACGAGGCGTCCGGCGGTGTCGTACTGCCAGAGCGTCTCGCCCGCCTCGGTGACGGCCGACACCAGCTGCCCGGCTTCGTCGTGCAGGTAGCGGGTCGGGCCCGTGGCATCCGTGATAGCGAGGATCCGGCCCGTGTGGTCGCGCTCGATGCGCGTCACGGTCGCGCCCGCGGCATCGGTTCGCGTGTGCGTGACCGGGAAGCCGTCCGCGTACTCCCAGGTCTGCAGGCTGTCGCCGGCGCGGGCTTCGAGGATCCGCCCGAACGCATCGCGCGTGTAGTGCACCGCGCCGAGGCGGGAGTGATCCAGACGGGTGAGGTGGCCCGCGGCATCCCGGGCGTAGTCGATGGTGACCCCCGTGGGGGTGACGAGGCGGGTGCGGGCGCCGTCGGCGTCGTACTCCCACCGCGTCGTCTCCTCGCCCGTGACGCGCTCGACGAGCCGGCCGATGCGGCTGTAGCGCAGCGCGTGCGTCACCGCCTCGGATCCGGTGTGGTCGACGACCGTGGCGGAGCGCGCACCCGGGTCGCGGCGGATCTCGGTGACCCGGCGCCCGTCGACCGAGAGACCGGATGCCAGCCCCGCAGCGTCGTACGTCCACTCGGTGGTGACGCCGTCCGGCGCCGTCTGCGCGATCTGGCGACCGGCTGCGTCATACGCGGCGGTGGTCACCCGCCCGAGCGGGTCGGTCTGCGAGGCGACCTTGTCGAGGTCGGTGTACGTGCGCGTCGTCACCGCGCCGAGGGGGTCGGTGATCGACACCAGGCGCCCCCGGTCGTCGTAGGCGTACCGGGTGACCCCGCCGATGCCGTTCGTGGCGGCGACGAGTTGGCCGGCGGCGTCGTAGGAGAAGCGACGGATACCGTATCGGGCGTCCTGCGAGAAGGTCAGGCGCCCCGCGAGGTCGTACCCCAGACGTGTGACGCCGATGCCGGGGGTGTCGAGACGGACCACGCGCCCGACCTCGTCGTACACGGTCTCGGCGCGCTCGCCGGTCGGCAGGACACGGGCGACGACGCGCGAGTCGGCGTCGTATTCGAGGGTGGTGCGGGCGTCGTTGCCGTCGATGGCGGCGACGGGGCGGCCGCAGTGGTCGTACTCGTATCGGGTCGTGCGTCCCGCGGGTGTGGTGATCGCGGTGACACGGCCGGCGAGGTCGCGGTCGATGCGGGTGAGGCCGCCGTCCGCGTCGAGGAGTTCGACCGGGCGCCCGCAGGCGTCGTAGGTGATCAGTGACGCGTCGCCCGCGGCATCCTGGATCCTCTCCGGCCGGCCGTACTGGTCGTACCGGACGGAGGTCTCCTCGAACGCGGTGCGCACCGTGAAGGTGGTGTCCTCGCGCGAGATGTCTGTGTGCACGCCGGTGGGATCGGTCGTGCGCACCAGCTCGCCGACGGCGTCGTACTCGCGGGTCCAGACCCCGCCCGTGGGATCGGTGATCTCGCGCAGGCGCGAGAGGGCGTCGTGGGTGAAGCCCCAGGTCGCGCCGTCGGGGAGGGTCATCGCGGTGACGTTGCCGAGCTCGTCGAACGATCGGTCGATCGTGCGGCCGAGCGGGTCGGTGGTGCGGGTGAGACGGCCGTGGGGGCCGTACTCCAGCTCCGTGCGGGCGCCGAGGGGGTCGATGATGGCGGTGATCTGTCCGCCGGGGCCGTGCTCGTACCGCCGGATCGCGCCGTCCGGGTCCTCCCGGGACGCCAGGGCGCCGGTGTCGCTGTAGGCGTATCGCGTGACGGCCCCGAGGGGGGTGATGGCCTGGGTGACCCGCCCGGTGGCGTCGCGGACGAGCTTCGCGATGGCGCCGTCGGCGTTGCGGGTCGCGGTGAGTTCGCCGTGCGCGTCGTAATCGAGACGGACGACGACGCCCTCGGGGTCCTCGACCCGGCGGAGGAGGCCGTTCTCCCAGTCGAGTTCGGTGACGCCGCCGGCGGGGTCGGTGACCCGCGACGGGTTCCGTTCCAGGTCGTTGGGGTAGTCGTACGTGACGACACCGCCGTCCGCGGTGACGACGGTGGTCACGCGGTCGTGGTCGTCGTAGCCGTAGGTGATGTCGGCGCCGTCGGGGGTGACGGTGCGGGTCTTCCGTCCCCGGGTGTCGTACGCGTGGACGGTGATGCGTCCCTCGCGGTCGGTGACGGAGACGAGGTTGCCGTTCGGGTCGTACGCCATCGACTGGCGGTTGCCGTCGGTGTCGATGATGCCGACGAGGCGGCCCTTGCGGTCGGCGATCCACGTGTTCGCGTTCGACCCGTCACTGTCGGCGACCTCGGTGACGCGGCCGGAGAGGTAGGTGAAGCGGGTGTGGCGACCGAACTCGGTCACCTGCTCCCGCACCCGACCCTGCACGTCGTACACGTTCGTGCACTCGATCACGCCAGCAGCCGAAACCACCTGGTCGATGAGGTCGTCGTCGTTCCATCGGTACGTGCGCGTGCCGCCCGGCCCGGTGACCGCGGTCAGGCGACGGTCCTCGTCGTAGAGGTACTCCACCCGACGCCCATCCGACGCCGTCACCGACGCGACCAACCCGTCGACGTACTCGACATCCACCCGGCGCTCGCGGGAGTGCTCCAGCGCGACGATCGCGCCCGCGGCATCCCGCACCACCGACACGACGTTCCCCGCCCCGGCACCCGCGCCGAGCCAGTCGCCGCCGGTGGTGAACGCCCACCACCCGCCCGCGTTGTCGGTCACCAGCAACCCGTCGGGGGCGTCGAGGCCCCGAGCGCGGAGGTCGGCAGACGGCACCCGGTTCAGCCAGGAGTTCTCCCCCGTGCCGCGCGCCCACTCGCGCCCGTCACGGCCGAAGACGATCTGTCGCCCGTCCGCCATCACGAACCGGGCATCGTCGTCCGACAGCAGCAGGGTGATGTCGAGGATCGAGGACCACCCGAGACCGAACACCCCGCCCCCGTCGTTCAGAGAGTTGTACATCCGCGTCAGCGACATCAGCGCGGTCGCCGCGGGGAACGGGAGGTCGTTCTCGGGCTCGAGGAAGTTGCCGGTGGCGGAGTTGACGGGGTCGTTCACGAACCCCGTCGTCGGGTCCCCGCCCCACGCGGTCGGGGGATCGATCGCCAGATCCTGGCGGGTCGCGGACACCCCCGCCGCCGCGAGAGACGCCGCCAACGCGGCATCCGACACCGTCCCGATCCCACCGTTCGTCCCGGCATCCTCGAACGCCTGCGCGATCGTGTTCGCCCACGCCGAATCGTTCGCATTCGCATCCAGCCACGCCCGGAAGCCCGTCACCACGGGGCTGACATCGATCCCGCCGAAGTCGCAGGTCGACATGAAGTCGCTGGTCCACTCCGAGAGTCGACCCGGGTGCGCCGACAGTCCCGCGTCCAGTTCCGCGTTGCCGTTGGCGAACGAGCGGAGGTTCTCCGGCCGCGCCGAGGACGTGCCCCCGCCGCCGCCGCCACTGCCCGGCGCCGGCGTCTGCCGTACCGAGGGCGTCAGAGCCGTGGACTGGAACACGGGCGGGGTGATCTCGCCCGCGGTGGGCGGCGGCTCCTCGCCGAAGATGTCGTCCCAGGTGGCATCCAGCCAGTTCGACCGCCGCGCCTCGACACGGTCGCGCCACTCCCGCGCGCGCTTGCGGCGGGCGTTCTCCTCCCGTGCCGCATCACTCAAGCGGCCCATGAAGGAGGCCACGTCGCGCAGTCGATAGACCAGCTCACGGGCATCGCCGGCCGCGACGTCGGCGTTCGCGTTGAACAGCTCGGAGAAGTACCCCGAGAAGTCGGTCCGCGCCGTCGCGGCGTACGAGATCCGTGAGGCGGTCTGATCTTCGATGGAATTCGCGGCCGCGTTCGCGGCGGACACGACGGCATCCGCCGCCGCGAAGTCGTACGTCAGATCGGGTGCCCCATACACCTCGAGATCGACATTGGTCATCCGAAAACCCCCCATAGACGACGTGCGGCCACCCACCCAACCGCTCATGGCGTCAGAAAGAATAGCCCGCGAGGTCGTTGCGAGCGGAAGACTTGCTTTTGCCCCATCTCTGCACCTAAGAATCGCCTCCTCGGCTGGGGATTGCCGATGAGCCCGGCGGCATCCAGGCTCCCCGGAGGTCGGCCGCTCCCCGAGGAATAGACTGGATGCCATCGACACCGTTCTTCCGGGATCCTCCGTGGCCACTTCCTCTTCTGCGCGCACCTTCGACGTGCGTCACCTGCAGCTCGCGCGCGCCCTCTTCGCCGCCATCGCCGCAGCGATGGTCACGTTCTCCTCGGATCACTCCGCGCCCGTGGGCCTCGCGGTCTTCAGCGGCTTCGCCCTCGCCACGGCGCTCGTCTTCGCGCTCTCGGCCTGGCTCGTCTTCCCCCGGGGGCAGCGCGCCACGGTCATCCTGCTGGCGGCCGTCTCGGCGGCGGCGGGGATGGCGGCGAGCGTCCCCTCGTGGCGCGAGACCGGCTTCTTCTTCGGCATCGTCATCTCGTGGGCCGTGGTGAGCGGCGTGATCGAGGTCATCGCCGCGGTGCGCGACCGCCGCGCTGCTCGCACGGCCACCGCCCCCCGCGACGGCCTGCTCATCGGCATCCTGACGCTCGTCCTCGCCGTCGTCCTTCTCATCACCAGCCCGCAGTACTCGCTCGGCTACGCCATCGAGGGCGCGGGCTCGTTCACCCTGACCGGGATCGTCATCGCCGTGGGCCTCTTCGGCGGCTACGCGGCGGTCGTCGCGGTCTTCCTGGCGATCGCGGGGTTCTCGCCCCGCCGCCCCGAGCCGATTCCGGCCGCACCCACCGAGGAGGCCGTGTCGTGACCGACAAGCCCGCCGAAAAGCCGACCCGCCGCGACCTGATGAAGCCCGTTCAACTTCTGGGGCTCGCCTTCGGCGCGGCCCTGTTCGCCGGCTTCACCACGCTGATGTCGATGGGCTTCTTCCAGACGCGCCCGGCGGACGAGATCCAGCGCGCCCTGGTGGTCGGACTCGTCGCGGCCGGGGTGACGTTCATCATCGTGCTCGTCACCGTCGCGCTCCTCCTGCTCGTCGTCGACCCCGCCAAGGTCACCACGACCGTCGACCGGCCCCTGCTTCTCCCGAAAGACGCTCCGGATGCCGCCGCCCCCGAGGCCGCCGGCACCACCGAGGCTCCGCGCTCCGACGACGGCCCCGACAAGCCCCGCGCCTGAGCGCGGTCCGCGCGCGTCGAGATCCCGCCCGCCGGATCAGGCGCGCCGGGGATCGATCATCGTCATGCCCGCCGGTGAGGCCGTGTCCATCGCGGGCAGCAGGGTAGCCGCCTCGCCCAGCCCGATCACGCGCTCGATGAGGTCGTGCGGGCGCAGCGCTCCACTCTCGATGAGCGAGAGCATCTCGGGGTAGTCGGCCGCGGCCATGCCGTGGCTGCCGAGGAGGTCGAGCTCCCACGCGATCACGCGTGCCATGGGCATGGCCGTCATCCCGTCGGCGGTGGGCAGCAGTCCGATCTGCACGTGACGCCCGCGGCGGCGCAGGCTCAGGACGGCGTCGCGCGAGGTCTGCGCACTGCCGACCGCGTCGACCGCGACGTGGCTCCCGCCGCCCGTGATCTCGTGCACCGCGGCGGCGATGTCGGAGCCGTCGGCGAGCAGGGTGTGCTCGGCACCGAGCCGGGCGGCTGCCTCGAGGGCGGCGGGCGTGCGGTCGACCACGATCACGCGCGCGCCGAGGGCGACCCCGATCATGACGGCGCTGAGACCGACGCCGCCGGCGCCCACGACGGTGATCCACTCGCCGGCCTGTACCCGGGCGCGGCCCGTGAGGGCGCGGTAGGCGGTGGCGAAGCGGCATCCGAGAGCGGCGGCCGCCTCGAACGAGACCCCGTCGGGGATCCGCACGACGTTGGTGTCGGCCGCGCGCAGGACCACGCGCTCGGCGAACGACCCCCACTGGGTGAAGCCGGGCTGCTGCTGGTCCGGGCACACCTGCGCGTTGCCGCCGAGGCACCACTCGCACGCCCCGCACCCCATCACGAACGGCACCGTGACACGATCGCCGACGCTCCAGCGCTGCACGCCGGCCCCGACCTCGACGATGACGCCCGCCAACTCGTGCCCCGGCACGTGGGGGAGGGCGACGTCATCGTGCCCGACCCACGCGTGCCAGTCGCTCTTGCAGAGTCCGGTCGCGTGCACCTCGACCACGACCCCGCCGGTGGGGGCGGTCGGTGCCTCGACCTCGCGCACCTCGAGGGGAGCGGCCAGGGCGTCCATGATCATCGCGCGCATGGCATCCATTCTCCCGCGCGAGAGCCGTCCGCCGGTGCGTCCGAGGTCCCTTCCGAGGGTCTGAGAGCCCGGCCGCGTCGGGACGATCCGGGTTTTCGGCCCGCCGCTGTTCGCGCGGGAGGGCCGCGTCACCGCATCCAGAGGACGATGCCCCGCTGGCCGGTGAGGACGGAGGCGACGCCCGCGCGCACCGCGGCAGCAGCGCGCTCGGGGGTGAAGGACGCCGGATCGTAGGCGGATGCCGTGCCGAGGCCCTCCCCGCGGTAGGCGGCCCCCGTCCAGTCGACCGCCGTCACGTTCTCGGTCGGTTCGGCCAGTTCGGCACCCACGACGAGGAACTGCCGATCGAGATGGCTCGCGGTCACCGTGGCCAGCGGGTCGACCAGGGCGTCGCCCGCGCTGATGATGAGGTCGGGGTTCATCTCCATGGCCGCGACGATGCCGTCGATCATGTCGTCGTCCGCGTGCACGATCTCCAGGTCGGCCCGCGTCTCGGTCGCCCACTCCTGCACCGCCCGGACGAGCACGGCGGTCGGTGCGTCGTCGCCGACGGTGAGAAGCACCACCCGGTATCCCTCCGGTGCGTGGACTCCGTCCCACGACCCGGGGGGCGGGGTGTGGGTCGACTCCGGCGCGGGAGGAGCGGCGGGGAAGAAGCCTGCGGCGGGTGAACCGACGGGCGACGGTGCGTCGCGCATCTCGCTCCATCCGGGCGCCGTGGAGCACCCGGCCAGCAGGGCCAGAGCGACGAGCGTCGCCCCCATCGTCGTCATCCGCCTCACGCCCACACTGTGCGCCCACCGTGCGCGACGCGGGTGGCGCGCGGGAGAACGGCGGGCACACGTTACGTTTCCGTTCTCCTCACCGCGTCCCGCCGTTCAGCACCGCGGAGCACTCTCATCGCGGAAAGGTCTTCATGTCTTCAGCGGTCCGGCGCGCGCTGCGCGCGCTTCTCTTCGTCGTCGGGTTGACGGCGCTCCTCGCCTCGGCGGCGCCCGCCTCGGCGCACGGCATCCTGTCGGTGGTCTACGCCGACCTGTCCAGCGGCGGTCCGGGTGTCGTGCGCACCCAGCTCCAACTCGAGTACGACCTCCTCGTCGTCTCGGCCGCCGACGCCGCACGGGACGACGCGTTGTACCGAGCCGGAACGGATGCCTTCAACGCCGGCGACGGCGGCCAGCAGATCGACGCCCTCCAGGCGCATCGCGCGGCGGTGTCGTCGTACGTGACGGAGCGCTTCCGCATCGATGCCGAGGGGCAGGACTGCGCGCCCGCCCTCGCGGACGACATCACCATGACCCAGCAGGACGGCGTGCCGTACGTCGTGCTCGACCTCGACTACGCGTGCCCGCCGTCCGAGAACGGGCACGAGGTCGTCTCCACGCTCTTCCCCGACGACGAGGGCTTCGTCACCGACACCAAGACGATCCTCACCTATGCCCTCGACCTGCACGAGGGCAGCACGGTTCTGGATGCCGAGCACCCGACGTTCACCACGGCGCAATCGCCGCTCGAGCGTTTCTGGGAGTTCTTCCGGCTCGGCGCCGAACACCTGCTCACCGGTATCGATCACATCCTGTTCCTCCTCGCGCTGATCGTCGGCTCGCGGCGGCTGCGCGAGGTCGTGATCGCCGCCACGACCTTCACGCTCGCCCACTCGGTGACGTTCATCCTGGCGGCGACCGGAGTCGTCGCGGCTCCCCCCGAGCTCGTCGAGCCCACGATCGCGCTCTCGATCGCGGTCGTCGGCGCCTGGTACCTCTGGCGACTGTGGCGCGGCGGCAAGGTCGATCAGGACCTCTCGCACGCCCACGGATTCCTCCGTCTCGACCGGGCGGGGTGGCTGCGGGTGGGGGTCGTCTTCCTCTTCGGTCTCGTGCACGGGCTGGGCTTCGCGTCGGCCCTCGGCATCGACGAGCCGTGGTCCTGGACGCTGCTCTGGTCGCTTTTGGTCTTCAACGTCGGCATCGAGGCGGTGCAGATCGGCATCATCGTCGTGGCCTTCCCGCTCCTCGTGCTCCTGCGACGCCGGTACCCCCGCATCGGGATGTGGGCGAGCGGGCTGCTCGCGGTCGTCGTCACGGTGGCCGGGCTCGTCTGGTTCGTCCAGCGCATCCTCGGGATCGAGTGACGAGCGTTCGGTGACGCGCTAGACGCACTGCGTCGCGTATTCATCAACACTTCATCGGATGCGCGGAGCGTAGGGGAGCCCGCCGATCGCGGGCGCCTCCTCCCCCAAGAGAAACGGAAAACCATGCTCTCTTCCGCATCGACGTCGCACGGGACGCGCACGCGTCGCCGCGCCACGTGGATCGCAACGACCGTCGTCGGCCTCTCGCTCGTGCTCTCCGGCACCGCGGTGGCCTCGGCCGCACAGGCCGACTCCCCGACGACCGTCTCCGGCGTCATTCTCGGCGTCGGAGCCGACGAAGCACAGCGCATCGTCACGTGGTACTCCTCCGCCGACACCGCCCAGTCGGTGCAGGTCGCTCCCACCTCGACGCTCGTGAACGGGGCCTTCCCGGCCGCGGCGACGACGTTCTCGGCATCCGGCACCGCCAACATCGCCACGAGCGGCGGCTTCAACCGCCACGCGACGATCACCGGCCTGGCCGAGAACACCGCGTACTCGTACCGCGTGGGATCCGACGGCAACTGGTCGTCGACGTACGCGTTCAAGACGCAGTCGTTCGAGGGCGACTACGACTTCCTCTTCTTCGGGGACCCGCAGATCGGCTCGTCCGGCGACGTCGCGAAGGACCAGGCGGGATGGCAGGACACCACCAAGGTCGCTCTCAGCGCCAACCCGAACGCGGAGCTGCTCGTCTCGGGCGGCGACCAGGTCGACTCGGCCAACAAGGAAGACCAGTGGAGCGCCTTCCTCGCCCCCGACGAACTGCGCCAGTACCCCTGGGTCGCCACGATCGGCAACCACGACGTGGGCGGCAAGGCCTACGAGCAGCACCTCTACACCCCGAACACCGACCGTTCCGGTGCCTACTACCGCAAGGGCGCCTCGAGCACGGGTACCGAGTCGGGCGGTGACTACTGGTTCATCTACAAGGACACGCTGTTCATCGACCTCAACAGCAACAGCTACGCCACCTCGCAGGGCGGCGGCGGTGACGATGCCCACGTGGCGTACGTCACGGACGTCGTGAACAAGCACGGCGCCGAGGCGAAGTACACGGTGCTCGTCTACCACCACGCGATCTACTCGCCGGCGGATCACGCGAAGGACGCCGACAACAAGGTCCGCCGCGTCGACTTCCCGACCGCGTTCTCGAAGCTCGGCGTCGACCTGGTGCTCCAGGGCCACGACCACAGCTACTCGCGTTCGTACGAGATCAAGAACGGGGCGAAGGCGAACGCCGACGAGAAGCCCGGTCAGGACGAGGTCTTCGAGGGCCCCGGCGGCGTCGTGTACGTCACCGCGAACTCGGCATCCGGATCCAAGTACTACGACATCACCGCGCCGGACAACAGCGGCACGAGCGGTGCGGGCAACGGGGCCGACCCGTCGAACCCGAACAACTACTGGTACAACTCCGTGGAGAACCAGGAGCACGTGCGCACCTACGTCAAGGTCCAGGTGCAGAAGGACCAGCTCGTCGTGCAGAACATCCGTTCCGGCGACTGCTCGGCCCCGAACGCCGCCGTCGAGCTGAACCGCGTGCTGTGGTGCGGTCCCCAGAACGGCGCCCAGCCGGCCGCGGCCGTCGGGTCGGTCCAGGACGAGGTGACCATCCACCCCAACCACGGTGACGGGCAGGACATCCAGGTCGACGTTCCCTCGGGTGCGCCGGGCGAGTTCGGCTGGACGATCAACGGGCACAACGGTCTGGTCGACCTCGGCACCGCCCAGGAGAAGAACCTCCAGTACTTCGAGGCGACCGGTCAGATCAACCCGATCTCCGTGTCCGACACGCGTCGCAGCAAGGCCGCCTGGTCGGTCTCGGCGTCGGTCGGGAACTTCACCGACGGGGCCAAGACCTTCGAGGGCAAGTACCTCGGCTGGACGCCGAAGGTCGTCACCCCGGGTGCCGGTGCCGTCGCGGGTGCGCCCGTTGGCTCCGGCTACGACGGCGGCGACGGCCTGTCGACGTCGCGGGTGCTCGGCTCCGCGGCCATGGGCCACGACCGTGGCACCGGCGTCGTGGGGGCAGACCTCGACCTGAAGATGCCCAACTCGATCGACAAGGGGAGCTACCGCGCGACCCTGACCCTCACCGCGCTGGCCGGCTGACCAGCGAACCGGGCCGGCGGGGAGTTCGCTCCCCGCCGGCCCTTGTCGAAGGACCCCCCTCATGAACAGAATCTCCCGTCCCCTCGCGCTGTCCCTGGCGACGCTCGTCGTGGCCGCCATCCCCCTGGTCAGCGCCCCCGCCGCGTTCGCGACGACCGACGACGTCACCTGGACCGTGCGCACGGCATCCAACGAGCTCGGTGCCGACCGCACGAACTTCTCCTACGCGCTGAATCCCGGAGCCCACCTCGACGACGGTCTCGTCGTCGCGAACCGCGGCACCGAGGCGGTCGAGCTCGACGTGTACGCCGCCGACGGCTACACGACCTCGACCGGCGCTGTCGACCTGCGTCTCGCCGCCGAGGAGCCGGTCGGTGTGGGCAAGTGGATCGTCGTTCCGCAGCACCACGTGTCGGTGCCCGCGGGGCAGACCGTCGAGGTTCCCTTCACGATCGACATCCCCGCCGATGCCACGCCCGGTGACTACGCCGGCGGCGTCGTGACCTCGCTCACCGTGGCCGACCAGACGGCGAACGTCAACGTCGACCGCCGTCTCGGCATCCGCGCCGGCATCCGGGTGGGCGGCGACCTCGCCCCCGCGCTCGCGGTCGACGACCTCCGCGTCGACTGGGACGGCGGAGCCGTGCCGTTCCTGTTCGGCGACGCCACCGTGCACTACCGCTTGCACAACGCCGGGAACGTCTCGCTCACCGCCGCCGACGCCGATGCCGTCGCCGGCCCCTTCGGGTGGGGCGAGGTCGAAGCGATCCCGGGTGACGCCGCCCCCGTCCTGCTCCCCGGAGAGTCCTGGCAGCGCGACGTCCGGGTGCCCGCCGTCGCCGCGATGGGCCTGGTGTGGGCGTCGGTGACGGCCACCCCCACGGTCACCGACGCCTCGGGATCGACGACGGATCTCGATCCGGTCGTCGCCTCGGCGACGGGATGGGCGGTGCCGTGGCCGCTCCTCGTCGTGCTTCTCCTCGTCGTCGCCGCGGCCGTCTTCGGTCCGCGCTGGCTGCGCGACCGTCGTCGTCGTCGACAGGATGCCGAGGATGCCCGCGTCGCCGAGGCGGTCGCGCGCTCGCTCGCCGAGAAGGACGACGCCCCCACGCCGGTCGGCTGACCCCCCGCCCAGCGCGCCGGAACGAGCGGGGGCGGGCGGGATGAAGACTCCGCCCGCCCCCGTCAGGTCGCTCAGACCCGCCGTCGTCGCAGGAGAAGCGTTCCCGCCCCGGCGGCGGTGAGCAGCAGAGCCACGCCGCCGAGAGCGAGGGGAGCCTCGGCTCCCGTCGCGGCGAGAGCGCCCTTCGGGTCCGTGCCGGCCGGCGACGGTGTCGAGGTCTGCGTCGGAGAGGCGGTCGCGGTGTCGGACGGCGGCGTCGACGGCTCGGGCTGAGGGTCGGGGCCCGGACCGGGGCCGACCTCGGCCTCGATCGTCACGGTCGTCGAGCGCACCTCCTCGACGTTGCCCGCGACGTCGGTCGATCGATACCGGACCTCGTGCTCGCCCACGCCGGTGAGCGTGGTGCTCCCGCCCGTGGTCCACGTCTGCCCGGCGTCGAGCGAGTACTCCGTGGCGGCGACGCCGGAGGTGGCGTCCGTCGCCTCGAACGTCACCGTCTTCGCGGCCGTGGCGAGGGGCGGCAGGGCTCTCGCGGCGCTCAGCGGGCGCGCGAGCGCGGCGGCTCCCGTGGTCTTCTCAGTCGTCAGCACGGTGGTCGGGGCGACGGTGTCGAGGCGGACCGTGAGGGACCCCGCGACACCCGGCACCTCCTCGTCGTTGCGCAGGGCCCGGTACTCCACGGTGTGAGTGCCGTCCGTCGCGACCTCGAACGACGTTCCGGTCTCCCACGCCCCTCCGTCGGTCCGGTGCTGGACGGCCACGTCGTCGCTGCCGTCGTGCGAGAGCACCACCGACACGGGGGCGCGGTACCAGCCGGCGGCGTTCGGCTCCGAGTCCGGCGTCGCCGTGACCCGCGAGACCCCGGCGGCCTCCGGCACGACGATCTCGGGGATCTTCAGGTACGAGCCCGGGGTGGCGAAGGCCAGGCGCAGGCCCGTCGCGCGCACCGGCGTGAAGGTCAGCTTCGTCTCGGTCCCGTTCGTCACGGTCGGGGCCGCGCCGGTCGGGGCGACCGGCGACCACTCGCCGGACACCGTGCGGTACTCGGCCGTCACTCCCGCGATCGCGCCTTCGATGTTCGTGAAGCTCGCCTCGTCGAGGCGGTGGACCTGGCCGGTCTCGATCGTGAACGTCGCGGAGTCCTTCATGCCCGCATCGGTCCAGGTCGACCACTGCGTGTTCTGCTTCCCATCGCACGCGTTGCCGGCGGGCATGGTCGCCCACTTCGTCTGGTGGAAGGATGCCGATACGGTGGCGTCCGCGCCTCGGCAGACGTTCGGGATCGAGGCGTTCCCCCACACGTCGACCTCGGCGATCGACTGCCAGGTGTTCGCCTGGCTCGTCAGCCGGAGGCGCAGCGCGCTCGCCGACGGCACCGACCGCGCGTCGATGACGGCGACGGGGGCGGATGCCACGTCGTCCTGGGCGAGGGACGCGCCGACCGACGTGTCCTTCCACGAGCCCGAGGAGTCGCGGTACTGCACCTGGATGCGCGAGGGCCAGGTCGCGGTGGGCCCGTCCTTGTAGGTGTGCACGGCGATCGAGTCGAAGGTGCGGTCCACACCCCAGTCGAACTGCAGCCAGCTGTCGCGGGGGTAGCCGGTGCCGCTCCAGTCGTCCCAGCCCTTGCCGGTGTCGTTGCCGTCGATCACGGTGCCGGCGAGGTCGTTGCGGCTGGATGCCGTGACCGTCGCCTCCGGCGCGATGTCGGCGATGCCGGGCTCGGCCACGGTGACGGTGCGCGTGAAGGTGCGCCCCGCGGTGAAGTGCGCATCGGCGGACAGGGTGCCGGTGACGGTCTTCGGTCCGAGCGCGCTGGTGTCGATCGAGGTCCAGGTCACGGCGACGGGAGCGGTCGTGCCGTCGACGTCGACCGTGACGTGATCGGGGAGGCTCGCCGTCGAGCCGCGCCGCACCGTCGTGGGCAGGCTGTCGTCGACGACCTTCCACGTGCCGTGACCGAAGCCCTTGTCGTCCCAGTACGAGGCATCCCACCCCTGGGCGTATCGCGCGGGGTCCTCCGCCGCGGGGTTGTGCATCTCGAGGCGGCCGTTCTCGCCCACGGTCAGCGGGAGCCACACGTAGGTCGAGTTCGACTCGCCCTCGTTCCAGCGGTCGCCCATGTAGACGAACTTGCCGGGCTGGAGCTCGAGCACGTTGGTCGCCTGGGATCCGAAGGTCGAACGGTTGGTGTCGCCGACCGAGAGAAGCCCATCCGAGCCGTCGGGCATGCTGGAGTACCAGGTGTTCTCGTTGGCATCCTTCGCGTCGATGCCGCGGATCCAGCTCCCCATCAGGTCGGTGGTCGTGTAGTAGGTCTGGGGGTTCGGCGCCCATCCGGTCGCTCCCGAGGCGATCGCGGTGTAGGTGCCGTCGCGTTCGAAGAGCGCCGGTGCTTCGAGGTAGCCGCACTCCTTCACGATCTGGAAGTCCGTGCCGCGCACCGGTGCGCCCGCGGTTCCGTCGGCGAAGACGTAGGGGTAGCGCCCGTCCTCCGAGTACTGGTGGACGTCGAGGGTGTCCTTGTCGGTGGTCTTCACGACGTTCGTGTAGCTCTCGTCGAGCTCCGCGACGTAGAGCGACGAGTTCTCCTCGGACGAGTACGAGATGTACGCCGTGCCGTCGTCGTCCTGGAACACCGTCATGTCGCGGGCCTGACCCGGAACGGCGTACTGCGAGCACCCGCGGTAGTCGGTGCGGTTGGGCATGCGATAGGCGCCGACCATGCGGAAGGGGCCGGCCGGCGAGTCCGACACGGCGACCGCGGCCATCGACCGCGCGTACGTGCTGCCATCGGGCTCGGTGCGCCCGTCGGCGTGCCACCACATGACCCACTGCCCGGTCTTGTCGTTGTGCAGCACCTTGGGACGCTCGAAGATCGCGGTGTAGTCCGCCGACCGCTGCGAGTTCAGGTGGTACGCGAGGGCGTCGATCTTGTCGTCGCGCGGTCGGCCGTTCTCATCGACCGTGTCGTAGAGGTTCTCGAAGAAGGGCGTCAGCAGATCGTCGCGCGACGAGATGCTCCGCAGCGCGTCGCCGAGGTTCGTCCAGTTCATGGCATCCGTGGAGCGGTAGACCGCGACGCCGGGACTGTTCCAATAGCCCTTCGTGCGGTCCTCGCCGTACCAGTAGTACACGGTCTGGCCGTTCTCCTGCGTCGTGACGACCTGTCCGCCGTGCGCCTGGATGTGCCGGCCGTCGGTGTCGTACCACCTCGGCTGGAGGTAGTCGGCGGCACCGCGTCCGGGGTCGGCCACGGGCGGGAAGCTCGAGTACGTGATCGGCGGGTCCACGCGGGGTACCCCGTCGGCGGGGTCGGTGGGCACGCCGGTCAGCGCGACCGCGGAGAGAGGGGATGCCAGAGCTCCGGCGAGGACGGCGGCGACCGCCGCGGCGACCAGGCGTCGGAGGGGGAGGGGGCGTCGATGCGTCATCGCGTCTGTTCCGTTCCGCGCCGCGACGATGCGACGCACGTCGGCCGAGGGCCGAGGGGGATGTTGACGTCAACACACTACGACGTGGGAGCGGCCGCGTCGAGACTTTCTCTGCTCGTCTCACCCGGTGGGCGCGCCGGACCGTCCGTGCCGGCTCGGGCCCGGCCCGCCGGCGCGGGAACCACGGAGTCGGGGATCAGCCCGCCGGTGCGGGAACCACGGAGTCGGGGATCAGCCCGCCGGCTCGAAGACGGATCGCCCGCCCGAGGTCGCGACGCCGCCCGCGTCCGGGCCCGGCGCCGGCGACTCCTACAGCGAGTCGACCACCCGCGACGCGAGCCCCGCGTACGCGGCGGGCGTGAGCGCGAGAAGGCGTTCCTTCGCCGCATCCCCGATGTCGAGGCCGCGCACGAACTCGGCCAGTTCGGGCCCGCCGACGCGGCGACCGCGCGTGAGGTCCTTGAGCAGGGCGTAGGGGTCGGTGATCCGCGAGCGACCGGCGGCGATCTCGGCGCGCACCACGGTCTGGATGGCCTCGGCGAGCACCTCCCAGTTCACGTCGAGGTCGGCCAGCAGCACGTCCTCGGCGAGCGAGATCTCGGTCAGCCCGCGCTGCAGGTTGTCGAGCGCGAGGAGCGAGTGGCCGAAGGCGACGCCGATGTTGCGCTGCGTCGTGGAGTCGGTGAGGTCGCGCTGGAGGCGGCTGGTCACGAGCGTCGAGGCCAGGGTCTGGAACAGCCCGCCCGCGATCTCGAGGTTGGCCTCGGCGTTCTCGAACCGGATCGGGTTGATCTTGTGCGGCATCGTCGACGACCCGGTCGCGCCGGCGACGGGGATCTGCGTGAAGTACCCGAGCGAGATGTAGGTCCAGATGTCGGTGGCCAGGTTGTGCAGGATGCCGCCCGCGTGCCGCGCGCGGTCGTAGAGCTCGACCTGCCAGTCGTGCGACTCGATCTGGGTCGTGACCGGGTTGAAGCCGAGGCCCAGCGACTCGATGAATTCGCGCGTGAGCGCGCGCCAGTCGACGTCGGGCTCGGCGGCGACGTGCGCCGACCAGGTGCCGGTGGCTCCCGAGAACTTCGCGAGGTACTCCCCGGCATCCAATTGACGGATGACGCGCTCGAGACGCCACGCGAAGACGCCGATCTCCTTGCCCATCGTCGTCGGCGTGGCCGGCTGGCCGTGCGTGCGCGAGAGCATCGCGGCGTCGCGGTGCTGCACGGCGAGCTCGGCGAGGGCCGCGGTGACCGACCGGAGCTTCGGCAGCCACACACGCTCGACCGCGCGCTGCACGGTGAGGGCGTAGGCGGTGGAGTTGATGTCCTCGCTCGTGCAGGCGAAGTGCGTCAGCTCGGCCAGCTCGCTCAGGCCGAGGGCCTCGAGACGGTCGCGTACGAGGTACTCGACGGCCTTGACGTCGTGGCGGGTGACCGCCTCTTTCTCCTTGAGCCAGGCGATCTCGTCGGCGCCGAACTCCTCGTACAGGGCGCGGAGCTTCGTGCGGTCCTCCTCCGACACCGGCGAGGTGCCGAAGAGCGAGCGGTCGGTGAGGGCGAGGAGCCATTCGACCTCGACCTCGACGCGGGCGCGGTTCAGGCCCGCCTCCGACAGGTAGTCGCCGATCTCGGACACGGTCGCGAAGTACCGGCCGTCGAGGGGGCTGAGGGGCTGCGGAGGCAGAGAGGACACGGGTCTCCCGGGGATCGCGCGAAAGGGTCAGCCCGCGGAGCGGATGGCGGGCTCGAGCTGCCGGAACAGGGCGCGGCTGGCGCGTTCGATCATACCGAGGACCTCGTCGAACATCGGGGGTCCCGCGTAGTACGGGTCGGGGACGTCGAGGGTCTCGGCATCCGGGACGAAGGACTGCAGGAGCGCGATCTTGTCGGCGGCGTCGTCATCGCGTGCCCACCCCCGGAGGACGCGCTCGTGACTGCGGTCGAGGGCGACGACGAGGTCGTTGCGGTCGAAGTCGGCGTACTGGAACTGCCGGGCGCGGTGCGCGGAACCGTCGTAGCCGAGGCGTTCGAGGGCGTGGAGCGTGCGGTGGTCGGCGCGTTCGCCGACGTGCCAGTCGCCGGTGCCGGCGGACGACGACGCGACCCGCGATCCGAGGCCCGACGCATCGGCGAGATGGCGGAAGACCACATCGGCCATGGGGGAGCGGCAGATGTTGCCGCTGCACACGAACACGACGCGGAAGGGCGCGTCGGCACTCGCGGTCATCCCTCCATCATGGCGGGGAAGCGCTTCCACCGCATCAGCGGCGTGAACGCTCGTCTCGACGAGGGCGCAGGATGCCACCGAGAACGGCGTTGATGATGCCGATCAGCAGCGCCGCCACGACCGTGAGCCAGAACTCTCCGGTGCGCAGACCCCAGTCCCAGTTCGAGGTGATGACGGCGGTCAGCCACAGCAGGAACCCGTTGATCACGAGGGAGATGAGCCCGAGGGTGAGGATGTAGAGCGGGATCGCGACGACCTTGACGACCGTTCCGACGATCGTGTTGACCAGCGCGAAGATGAGGCCCACGAGCAGGAGCGTGAGCGCGACCTGCAGCCACTCCCCGGGGGCGAAGGGAATCAGCTGCACCTGCAGGGCGGGCAGCAGGGTGACGATCCAGATGGCGAAGGCATTGACGGCGACGCGAACGACGAAGCGCATGTTTTCACCCTGGCACGGGACCCCGTGCTCCGGCAGGGGCTTGCGACCCGCACAGAAGAGATGGCACGGAGGGACTGACGCACGGCGGGCCCCCGCGGTTAGGCTCGCGGGGTGAGTGAAGAGCCGGTTCTCCCCCGTATCCGTCCCGAGATCGCCGCACTGCCGGCGTACCGCCAGGGTCGGCAGGCCAGCGCCGACGCGTTCAAGCTGTCGAGCAACGAGAATCCGTTCGAGCCGCTCCCCGGCGTCCTCGAGGCCATCCAGACGGCATCCGGCATCAATCGGTATCCGGATGCCACGGCCGCCCGCCTCCGCGAGCGTCTCGCCGCACGGCACGGCGTCTCGCCCGACGACGTGCACGTCGGTGCCGGGAGCGTCTCGCTGCTCGCCCAGCTGCTCCTGGCGACCTCGGGCCCCGGCGACGAGGTCGTCTACGCGTGGCGGTCGTTCGAGGCGTACCCCTCGCTCGTCGCCGTCGCCGGTGCCACCAGCGTGCAGGTGCCTCTGACCGAGGACTTCCGCCACGACCTCCCCGCGATGGCCGCCGCGATCACCGAGCGCACGCGCCTGGTGATCGTGTGCAGCCCGAACAACCCCACGGGCCCGACGGTCACGCACGACGAGTTCGCCGCGTTCGCCGACGCCGTGCCGGCCGATGTGCTGATCGTGCTCGACGAGGCCTACGCCGAGTTCGTCACCGACCCCACCTCGGTCGAGGGCGACCGCGTGCGCGCGATCATCGCCCGCCCGAACATCGTCGTGCTCCGCACCTTCAGCAAGGCCTACGGCCTCGCCGGCCTGCGCGTCGGCTACGCGATCGGCCACACGCGGGTGCTCGACGCCGCGCGCAGCACCGCGATCCCGCTGTCGGTCACGGCTGCGGGGGAGGCGGCGGCGCTCGCCAGCCTTTCCGTCGAGTCGGAGCTGTTGGACCGCGTGCGTGTGATCGCCGACCGACGTGACCGTCTCGTCGAGCGCCTTCGCGAGGCGGGCTGGCCGGTGCCCGACGCTCAGGGCAACTTCGTGTGGCTGCCCGCGGGGGAGCGCACGCTGGAGATCGCCACCGCTTTCGAGGACGCCGGCCTCGTCGTGCGTCCGTTCGCGGGCGATGGCGTGCGCATCTCGGTCGGCGAGGAAGAGTCCCTCGACCGCATCGTCGAGGTCGCCGCGGCGCAACGCTGACGTCCGGCCGGCTTTGTGGATGATGGATGCCGAATCGCGGCATCCGTTGTGCACCTCATGCGGTCGCAGGCATAGGGCGAGCATTAGCGTGGGAACATGACCCCGCTCGACGATCCCGCTCTCGTGCGCGTTCTGGCAGCCGACGGCACGCTGGCCCCCACGCCCGCCGCCGAGCGCTACCTGCCGCTCATCGACGCCCTCTCCGACGCCGAGCTCGAGACCTTCTACCGCGACATGGTCTCGATCCGCGCCTTCGACGTGCAGGCCACCAACCTGCAGCGCCAGGGGCAGCTGGCCCTCTGGCCGCCGTCCTTCGGGCAGGAGGCCGCTCAGGTCGGATCCGCCCGCGCCGCCCGCGCGCAGGACCACATCTTCCCCTCGTACCGCGAGCACGTCGTCACCCGCATCCGCGGTGTGGACCCGCTCGACATCATCCGGCTGATGCGGGGTCTCACCCACGGCGGGTGGGACCCGACCGATCCGAAGAACGGCAACACGCACATCTACACGCTCGTGCTCGGCGCGCAGACGCTGCACGCCACGGGCCTCGCGATGGGCCTGGT
>JARBUN010000096.1 GCA_029239635.1 Microbacterium sp.
GACCGTGAACAGGTAGCGTTCGATCCCCATGCCCCAGACGGCGGCGCCGACAGCGGCCGCCCCCGCAACCCCGAGGGGTGCGAGGGCGGCCTTCACTGCGGGATGCGTCACGGGCAGTCCTTCGCGACGATGCTCAGCGACACGGCGGTGCTCTTGTTCGTCGAGGTTCCGGCCGCCGGGTTCGTCCCGGTGACACGCCCCTCGGCGGGGGCACTGGCATCGCGCTGGCAGGAGCCGATCGAGACGGTGCCGAACCCGGCAGCGAGGAGCGCTGCTCGAGCGGAGCTGACCGGGTTGCCGGACACGTCCGGCACCGTGGCGCCCTGGCCGTTGCCGGGGCTGATGGTGATCGTCGAGCCCGCGGGTGCCGATCCGGCGCCCGGGTTCTGCGCGGCGACGCGGTCGCCGCCCAGCTCGGAGTCGACCGGGGATCCGACGCTCACGCTGAAGCCGGCGGCCTCGAGGGTGGAGCGGGCCTCATCGATGCTCTTCCCGACGACGTTCGGCAGGTCCTTCTGGATCGTCCGGATGAGGTTCGAGGCAGGCCCGGGGAAGGCATCGCCCCCGTAGAACTCGTCCGCGGCTCGCTGAGCCTCCTCCGCGATCGAGTACCGCATGTCGGAGAGCTGCTGACCGTTCCAGTACTTGCCGAACAGGTTCGCGGTGCCGTCCCAGTTGCCGACCCACACGGCGGTGGTGACGTTGGTCGAGGACTCGATCATCCAGGTGTTCCAACCCTCGTGGGTACCGGTCTTGCCCATCAGCGGCGTTCCGTCGAAGGGGTTCGCGGCCTGACCGGTTCCGCCGCCGGTCATGACACCCTGCAGCGCGTACGCGGCCGTGGCAGCCACCTCCGGCGTCAGGGTGCCGGGTGTGCACTGGCGGTCGGGGATCGGACGCTCGGCACCGTCACTGTCCGTCACCTTGTCGATGACCTTCGGTTGGCAGTGGGTGCCGCCGTTGGCGACCGTCGCGTAGGCTCCGGCCATCGCGATCGGCGAGACGTTGTCGTCGCCGATGACGTTGTTGGCGACCCGCATCTCGATGTCGGTGCCGTCGCCACGGGTGACGCCGAGCTTTTTGGCGACCTTGGCGATGTCACACAGGTCGAGCTGCGAGGCCATCGTGAGGTACCCGGTATTGAGCGAGTTCTTGGTGAAGGTCAGCGGGGTGCCGTAGTAACCCGGGTCGGACCCGAAGTTGTTGATGATGGTGCCGCCCCCGTTGATCCAGTCGCCGAAGCACGAGTTCTTCATGTTCGGCACCGGACGCAGGCGACCGTTGAGGTTCTCGTTGAGGGAGTGGCCCTTCTCGAGCCAGTCCACCAGAGTGAACAGCTTGAACGTCGACCCGGCATTGAACCCGTTCGAACCGCCGTTGTCCTTGTCGCCCGCGAAGACGATCGAGTTGTAGGCGGGGTCGGACTCCGCCTGAGTCGGGTCCTGCGTGAACTTCGTGTTCTGGGCGATGCCGAGGATGCGGCCGGTCTTCGCCTCCATGCTGACCGCGGTCGAACCGAACTTCATTCCCTCGAAGCTCTGCGGCGCATTCTCGTTCATCGCCGTCTGCGCGGCATCCTGAATGCGCCAGTCGAGAGTGGTCTGGATCGTGAGGCCGTCCTGACGGAGCGCGCGGACGCGATCGTCGACGTCGGTGCCGAAGGCGGGGTCGTTCAGGATCGTCGAGACGACGTACTGGCAGAAGTAGGGTGCGCCCGAGTTCGCACAGCCCTGGTCGGTCTCGGTGATCTGCGGGGTGATCGGCTCGATGGCCGCCGCCACGTATTGCTCGTGCGTGATCTTGCCGTCCGCTTCCATGCGGCTGAGGACATACAGCTGACGACCCTTGGTCTCGCTGTAGCCGTCCGCGGCGTTGACGAGCTGCTCCTGTGTGATCTCGCCGTTGTCGCGGAGCGTGTAGAGCGCCTGGATGGTGCTCTGGTCGACGTCGTCGATCGATCCGTCGGGGGCCTTGTTCCAGGTCACCGAGCCGTCTTCGTTCGAGATCGAGCCGTTCGGGCGGTCGATGCGGAAGCGGTTGGGGTTCTGCACCATGCCGGCGAGGATGGCGGACTGCCCCACGTTCAGCTGCGCAGCCGGGACGTTGAAGTAGTACTTCGCCGCGGCGTCGATGCCGTACGTCACGCCACCGAAGTTCGCGATGTTGAGGTAGCCGAGGAGGATCTGATCCTTCGTGTACTGCTTCTCGAGCTGGATCGCGTAGCGCATCTCCTGCAGCTTGCGCTGGTAGCCCTCGACGCCGTCGGCCTGAATCGCTTCGAGCGCGCACTCTTGCAGGGCTTCGTCGCGCGTCTTGGCGGGCTGGCCGTCCGAGCCGTCGGTCGCCTTGGCGTCGCGTTCGCAGCGCTGGACGAGGACGTTCTTGACGTACTGCTGGCTGATGGAGGAGCCACCCTGGGTCTCGCCGCCCGAGGCGTTGCTGAGCAGCGCGCGGGTGGTACCGATGAGGTCGACGCCGCCGTGCTGGTAGTACCGCGGGTCCTCGGAGGAGAGGATCGCGTCGTACATGACGGGATTCACCTGGTCGAAGGTGACGGGGGAGCGGTTCTGGTCGTAGAACTTCGCGAGGACCCGGTCGCCCGCCATGAGCGTCGTCGGCAGCATGAGGGCATCAGGCTGCAGGTAGCTCGGCATGTTGTCGAAGATCGTGATGGCGCTGCTCGCGGCAGCACCCGACACGGCGATCGCCGGCGTGACGGCGGCGGTCAGCAGAACACCGGCGGCCGTGCTCAGACCGACGAGGCCGAGGATGCCGCCGAGCGCACCGCTAGCCGTTCGTTTGTTCTCAGGCATAGGGTTGATGCTAAGCGACGTTGCTGGGCGATGCCTTGATGGCGTGCGCTCGCGCGCGTACGCGTCCTGACCGCGCACACTTCGTGCGCGGCATCCGAGTCACCTTCCGGAGCTGCGAATGACCACGTGGGAGTACCTCACCACGCCGCTGTTGATCCACAACACCGCGGCGATCCTCAACAATTGGGGAAAGCAGGGGTGGGAGCTCGTGCAGGTCGTCACCGGCCCCGAGGGCGGTCTCGTCGCCTACTTCAAGCGCCCGACGGGCGGCGGCACGGCCAACGCCGGCCTCGGCGCCGCCGAGGCGGCCGCGCGCCAGTTCGAGGGCCCGCAGTGAGCGTCGCGGAGCGTCTCGCCGCGCTGGGCGTCGAGGTCCCCTCGGTCGTCCCGCCGGTCGCGGCCTACATCCCCGCGAAGCGCCACGGCGACCTCGTCTACACCTCCGGCCAGCTGCCCATGGTGCAGGGAGCCCTTCCCGCCACGGGCAAGGTCGGCGAGTCCGAGGGGCTGGTCAGCCCCGCGGATGCCAAGACCTACGCGCGCCAGAGCGCGCTCAACGCGATCGCGGCGGCCGCTGCCGTCGCCGGCGGTGTCGACAAGCTGACGGGCGTGCTCAAGCTCACCGGGTTCGTGGCATCCGTTCCCGAGTTCACCGGACAGCCGGGCGTCATCAACGGCGCGAGCGAGTTTCTGGGCGAGGTCTTCGGCGACGCGGGCGTCCACGCCCGCTCGGCCGTCGGCGTGCCCGTGCTGCCGCTCGACAGCCCCGTCGAGGTCGAGGTCGTCTTCACCGTCGCCTGACGACGCCACGGGCAGAGGGGACGGGGCCGCGGAGGCTCCGTCCCCTCTCCGTGTCTTTAGGACTCTTCGGGGCGAGTCGCCGCTGCCACCTCGGCGTCGGAGGCGACGTAGCCGTCGATGTGCCGCTCGTCGACGCCGTTGTACGCCGACAGGGGACGGATGAGGGCATTGGATGCCGTCTGCTCGAGGATGTGTGCCGTCCAGCCCGTGATGCGCGCCGCCACGAACAGCGGGGTGAACGTCGGGGTGTCGAATCCGATCAGATGGTACGCCGGGCCCGAGGGGTAGTCGAGGTTGGGATAGATGCCCTTCCGCGCCACGAAGGCGGTCTCGAGCTCGTCGTACAGGGCGGCGAGCTCGTCGGCGCCGTAATGCGCGACGAGGGTGTCGAGAGCGGCCTTCATCGTCGGGACACGCGAGTCGCCCTTCTTGTAGACCCGGTGGCCGAAGCCCATGATCTTGCGCTTGTCGGCGAGGGCGTCGTCGAGCCACGCCGTGACGCGGTCGGCCGAACCGATCTCGTCGAAGAGGTGCATGACGGCTTCGTTCGCGCCGCCGTGCAGGGCGCCCTTGAGGGCACCGATCGCGCCGACGACGGCCGAGTACAGGTCGGCGGTGGTCGACGTGATCACACGGGCGGTGAACGTCGAGGCGTTGAACGAGTGCTCCGCGTACAGGATCATCGAGACCCTGAACGCCTCGGCGACGACGTCCACCGGTTCTTCCCCGAAGGTCATCCAGAGGAAGTTGCGCGAGTAGTCGAGATCCGCGCGAGGAGGGACCAGCTCCTGCCCCCGGCGTCGACGCTGGTCGTAGGCGACCATGGCGGGGATCTTCGCGAACAGGAGCTTGGCCTTGGCGAGGTCGGCGGAGGGGGAGTTGTCCGCCACGTCGGCCGCCGAAGCGCCGAGGGCCGAGACGGCGGTGCGGACGACGTCCATGGGGTGCGCGTCGAGCGGGAGCAGATCGATCACGGTCTTGATGTCGGCGTCGAGGTCGCGGTTCGCCCGCTCGAAGGCTTCGAACTCGGCCCGCTCCGCGTCCGTGGGCAGGTCGCCGGTCCACAGCAGCAGCGCGACCGCCTCGAAGGACTGGGTCGCGGCGAGCTCCTGCACGGGGTACCCGCGGTAGAGGAGCGAGTTGGTGTCGGGATTGACCTTGCTGATGGCGGTGTAATCCACCGTGACGCCGGCGAGGCCCTTCTTGATGTCGTCCTGGGTGTCAGCCATGCTCACTCCTTCGTGATGGTGAAGTCGAAGATGTTCGTGTCGAAGTGGTTGTACTGCTCGTAGTCGATCAGGTCGTACAGGTCGGCGCGATGCTGCATCTGCCCGAGCTGGCTCTTCAGGTGGCCCTCGTCCTGCAGCACATCGAGGGCACGGTCGGCGGCGCCCATCGCGAGACGCAGGAGCGAGACCGGCCAGATGACGATGTTCACGCCCACGTTCCGCAGGTCGTCGACGCTGAACAGGTCGCTCTTTCCGAACTCGGTCATGTTGGCGAGGATCGGCACGTCGACCGCCGCGCGTACGGCTTCGAACTCGGCCAGGGTGCGCATCGCCTCGGGGAAGATCGCGTCGGCCCCGGCATCGACGAGCTGCCGAGCGCGGTCGATCGCGGCATCCAGGCCGTCGACCGCGCGGATGTCGGTGCGGGCCATGACGAGGAAGTTGTCGTCGCGCCGGGCGTCGACCGCCGCGCGGATGCGCTTGATCGCGGTGTCGGTGTCGACGACCGCCTTCCCATCGAGGTGGCCGCACCGTTTCGGGTTGATCTGGTCTTCGATGTGGCATCCGGCAAGGCCCGCGTCCTCGAGGGTCTGGATGGTCCGCGCGACGTTCATCGGCTCGCCGAAGCCGGTGTCGGCGTCGATGATCGCCGGCAGGTCGGTCATGCGCGCGATCTGCTGCCCGCGACCGGCGACCTCGGTGAGGGTCGTGAGACCGATGTCGGGGAGGCCGAGGTCCGCGCTCAGCACCGCTCCCGAGATGTACACCCCCTCGAACCCCTTGCGCTCGATGAGCCGGGCCGACAAGGGGTTGAACGCCCCGGGGAAGCGGAGGAGCTCCCCGGACGCCAACCGCTCGCGAAACGCGCGCCGTTTCTCGGTGGGGGAGACGGGCGAGTACAGCATCAGAAGAGTCCTTTGGGGGCGGGGGCGGATGCCAGGATGCCGGGTTTGGCGACGATGGTGAGGTGGAGGACCTCGGCGGGGGTGAGGTCGGGGAGGCGTTGGGCGAGGGCGAGGAAGCGTTCGATCTCGTCGGGCAGCAGCACGGGCTCGGCGAGGAGACGGAACTTGCGGATGTAGTCGTCACGGGCGAAGGGGCGGGCGCCGAGGGGGTGCGCGTCGGCCACGGCGATCTCGTCTTCGATGGTGGTGCCGTCGGTGAGGGTGATGACCACGCGTCCGCCGAAGGCTTTCTCGTTCGGATCCTCGGAGTGGTACCGGCGGGTCCATTCCGCGTCTTCGGCGGTGGTGATCTTGTGCCACAGCGCCACCGTGTCGGGGCGGGTGGCGCGGGTGGGGGTGTAGGAGTCGACGTGATGCCACGCGCCGTCTTGGAGGGCGACGGCGAAGATGTAGGGGATGGAGTGATCCAGCGTCTCCCGGGACGCGGTGGGGTCGTACTTCTGCGGGTCGCCCGCACCGGAACCGATCACGTAGTGCGTGTGGTGGCTGGTGTGCAGGACGATCGAGGAGACGTTCGCCGGGTCGCGGAGGTCGGGGCGGTGGGTGCCGAGGCGGCGGGCGAGGTCGATCCACGCCTGCGCCTGGTACTCCGCAGAGTGCTCCTTCGTGTACGAATCGAGGATCCCGCGTTTGGGTTCCCCGTCGCCGGGGAGGGGGACGTCGTAGGACGCGTCGGGGCCGTCCAGCAGCCACGCGATGACCCCGTCCTCACCCTCGTAGATCGGGGACGGGGACGTTTCGCCGCGCATCGCCCGGTCGACGGCTTCGATCGCCATCTTCCCCGCGAACGCCGGCGCGTGCGCCTTCCACGTCGAGATCTCCCCCTTCCGGGACTGCCGTGTCGCGGTCGTGGTGTGAAGCGCCTGCCCGATCGCCTGATAGATCGTCGCCTGATCCAGGTTCAACAGGGTGCCGATGCCGGCGGCGGCTGCGGGGCCGAGGTGGGCGACGTGATCGATCTTGTGCTTGTGCAAACTGATCGCCCGGACCAGGTCGATCTGCACCTCGTACGCCGTCGCGAGAGCCCGCACCACGGCGGCCCCATCACGGCCGGTGTGCTGGGCGACGGCGAGGATCGGGGGGATGTTGTCCCCCGGGTGGGAGTACTCCGCCGCGAGGAACGTGTCGTGATAATCCAGTTCGCGCACCGCGACACCGTTCGCCCACGCCGCCCACTCCGGACTCGACCGCCGCTCCACCGCACACCCGAAGACGGTGGCCCCGACCCCACCGATCGACACCGCATGATCCAACGCCTGCTGACGCGCCGCACTCACCGGCCCCCGCGACAGGGACGCCGCCGCCACCGCCGCGTTATCGATCACCCGGTTGATGACCATGTCCACCACATCCGCATCCACCGCCACCGGATCCACAGCCACCCGCGCCAAAGACCACGCCAACTGCCCCTCCCGAACCAGATTCTCCTCGCTGCGGTGGACACGAACATGGTGCGTGATCGTCATGATCTTCTCTTTCGGGCGGCGGGCTGCGCGGAGTCCGCGCGGTCCGGGGTGGTCTCGAGCGAGTCGAGGATGCTGGTGAGCGCGTTGTGCAGGTGCACGTGGACGGCGTGGGCGGCCAGGTCGCCGTCTCCGGCCGCGATCGCCGACGCGATCAACCGGTGTTCGGCGACGGAGGCGGCGAGCCGCTCCGGTCGGTAACGGGCGAGGCGTCGGACGCGCACGAGGTGGGTACGGATGTTCTGCAGGGCACCGACGAGATAGTCGTTGTCGGCAGCGGCATCCACCTCGTCATCGAACTCGGCGATGAGGGCGTAGTACGCGTCGCGCGCGGCGTCGCCGTCGAGGTCGGCCGCGGCGAAGGCGTTCGCCATGCGCGCGAAGGCCGGAGCGGCGGGGGAGGCCGCGGCCAATCGCGCGGCCGTCTCCTCGAGCGCGCGGCGCACCGTGAAGAGAGAGCGGATGTCTTCGCTCTGCACGTCGGTGACCACCGTCACGCGCGGCGAGGACTGTGCGACGAGTCCGTCGGAGGCCAGGCGCGCGAGCGCCGTCCGCAGCGGCGTGCGACTGACGCCGAGCCGAGCCGACTGCTCGACCTCGCCGAGTCTTCCAGGAGTGTCGCGTAGGCCCGGTCGCTCGCGCGCATCGCAGGCCCCCTCAGCTCCGTCGGTGACACCGAGTGTATACGCAATTGGGCTTCAGGCGGCTCTCGATCGTCTTCAATCGCCGCAATGTATCCATAAACGCAGAAGGTCCCGGATGCCGCAGGCGTGGCATCCGGGACCTCCCGTGTCGAGGTGCTTACTTCACCTGCGCGCTGATCACACTCATGACGGCGGTGTCGGCCGAGGCGGCGCATGATCTTGCCGGAGCGGGTCTTGGGCAGCTCTCCGACGATGTAGACGTCGCGGGGCCGCGCGATGGGGCCGATCTGCTCGCCGACCCACTTGCGCAGCTCGTCGCCCAGGCCCTCGACGGGGTGCTGCTTGAGGTAGCTGCTCTTGATGATGACGAAGGCGACGACCGCCTGACCGGTGGTCTCATCGGAGGCGCCGACGACCGCGGACTCGGCCACGCCCTCGTGGCCGACGAGGGCCGATTCGATCTCGGCCGTCGAGAGGCGATGGCCCGAGACGTTCATCACGTCGTCGACCCGACCCAGGAGCCACACGTCGCCGTCGTCATCGAGGCGGGCTCCGTCGCCGGCGAAGTAGTACCCCTTGTCGGCGAACTTCTCCCAGTACGTCTCGCGGTAGCGGTCGGGGTCG
>JARBUN010000097.1 GCA_029239635.1 Microbacterium sp.
CTTGAGCATCGGCGTCTCCATGATGCCGGGGGCGATGGTCACGACCCGGATGCCGTGGCGCGCCAGCTCGCGGGCGATGGGGAGGGTCATCGCGTGCACACCGCCCTTGCTCGCGGAGTACGCGGGCTGACCGATCTGCCCGTCGAAGGCCGCGACGCTCGCGGTGTTGACGATGACGCCGCGGTCGCCGCCCTCGGCCGGATCGGTCTGCGCCATCACGGCCGAGGACTGCGCGATGACGTTGTACGTGCCGATGAGGTTGACGCGGATGACGCGCTCGAAGTCGGCGAGCGACGACGGGGCGCCGTCGCGGTCGAGCACCTTCGCGGGCGGGGCGATCCCGGCGCAGTTGACGACGACGCGCAGCGGACCGGCCTCGGCGGCGCGGGCGGCGGCTCCGGCGATCTGCTCGGCATCGGTGACGTCGGCCGGGACGAACGTCCCGCCGAGCTCGTCGGCCACGGCCGCCCCCGGGGATGAGGGCAGGTCGACGATCGTGACGTGCGCGCCCGCCGCTGCGAGGCGGCGCGCCGTGGCGAGGCCCAGGCCCGAGGCACCGCCGGTGACGAGGGCGGCAGCTCCTGAGATATCCATGCGTTCTCCTTCGAAGCAGAAACTCGGTATCGCTCCCGTGGCCGCCCCGTCGACGAGGAGCGCCACCTCGTCGGGCCTCCAGCCGTGGACGTCGCGCAGACGTCCGCCGAGCCTCTCGATCGCGTCGGGCATCGAGATCTCCACGCCGCGGGGGAGCGCTCGCGCCGACTCGTCGAACTCCTGCCCCGCGCTCTGCAGCTCGGCCACCATCGCCCGCATGCGCTCCTGCCCGTACGCGGCGGAGGCGAGGGCCCAATCCCCCACCACGACCGCCTGTCCGGCCGGGCAGACCGCGGGGACCGCTCGGGCACGCGGGCCGAGCCGCACCCGCACGACCGCGATCCCGATCGCCGCGACGACGATCGCCCCGACGACGGAGGCCAGTTCGACCGATGACCCGATCCGATGAGGCACGGACTCCGCCCGGGTCGCGACCCCCACGACGGCGCGCGCCGCGGAGTACACCGCGTACAGAGCGGTCGCCCCCGCGATCAGGCGCAACGGCCACCGCGGTTCGGCGGGCGAGCGCACCGCGGCGAGGGCGCACGCGATGCAGGCGGCCGCGAGCAGGGCCGCTTTCACGGCCAGCGACAGCGACGGCGGGAGAGCGATCGTCGTGACCGCCATCACGAGCGCGAGCGCGAGGCTCGCGAGCGACCAGCGCCGCGCCTTCTGACCCTCGAGGACCTTCAACGCGACGAGCAGGAGCATGGGCGCGAGCACCATCGCGACGTCGCCCAGCACGAGCGAGACGATGCCCTCGTGGCCGGCGCCGTCGATGAGGTACATCGCGCTCGATCCGACGGCGGCCACGCCCGACACCGCCGCGTAGCGCAGGAACAGCGTCATCGCCCCGGGAGTCCCGATGCGGGGGAGGGCGGCGAAGAGCACGGCGGCAGCCACCGCGACGCTCACCGCCAGCATCCCGAGCGACAGTTCCATGACACCCCCTTTCCCATTGTGCCCGCCCCGTCGCGGCCGGGAGGGCCGGGATGCGAACGCCCCCGGCGCCCGGGCGCACAGGCTCCGCCCGTCGTGCGTCGATGACACGTCCTGCCGCGACGCACGGTTCCGACGCACGGTCGGGCATCGGGGAACACTCGGCGCTTCACGGGGAGCGGCGAGCGCGCGAGGATCGGGTGATGAGCATTCCCGCGACCTCCGAGCCCGTTCCGGACCGCGTGCGGGAGCTCGCCGGAGACGCGACGATCGAGCCGGTCTGGCGCAACGCCATCGGCGGGCTGACGTTCCGGGCGGCCGGAGCCGGTGGCATCCGGTTCCTCAAGTACGGCCCGCGCAACGCCGAGACCTCGATGAGCGCCGAGGCGGAACGTCTGCGCTGGGCGCGCGCGTTCACCCCGGTGCCGCGGGTGCTCGACGAGGGGCGGGATGCCACGCACGAATGGCTCGTGACCGAGGCGATGCCGGGACTCTCCGCGGTCGATCCGCGGTGGCTCGCCGATCCCGCCCGTGCCGTGCGCGCGGTGGGCCGGGGGCTGCGCGCGCTTCACGACGCGTTGCCGGTGAGCGCGTGTCCGTTCTCGTGGACGGTGCCCGATCGTGTCGCGAACGCCGCGGGCCGTGGCATCCGGGTGCCCCGGGAGCTGCACGGCGCCCCGCCGATCGACCGGCTCGTGGTGTGCCACGGCGACGCCTGCGCGCCGAACACGCTCCTCGGCGAAGACGGCGAGTGCTCCGCGCACGTCGACCTCGGCGCACTCGGCGTCGCGGATCGCTGGGCCGACCTCGCCGCCGCGACCCTCTCGACCGGGTGGAACTACGGCCCCGGGTGGGAGGAGCCGCTCCTCACCGCCTACGGGGTGACACCGGATGCCACCCGCCTGGCGTTCTATCGGGCCCTGTGGAACGAGACCTGACACCGACTCCCCTGCTTCACGGCGCGCGAAGGAGGAACGCGCGCGACAGGCGGGGCTGCGCGCGGCCGCAGCGACCCCTACGTGGCCACCACGCGGAACGCCCCCGACACCACGGCGGCGGTGAGCGCGACGGCGACGAGAGCGATCGAGCCGGCGAGGGCGACGGCATCCCGACGCGAGAGGGTCGAGGGGCGCGACCACGTGCGCTCGACGTCGGCGCCGAAGCCGCGGGCCTCCATCGCGGTGGCGAGCGTCGTCCCGCGGCGCACCGCGAACACCAGGAGCACGAAGGCCATCGAGAAGAAGCGGCGGAGCGCCCCCCGATCGCCGAGGCCGCGGGCGCGCCGGGCGAGCGTCATCGTGCGCCAGTCGTCGACGAACAACCCGACCGTCCGCGCGCCGGCGAGCACCCCGAGCACGAAGCGACTCGGAAGCTTCGCGACCTGAGACAGGGCGTCGGCGAGCTCCGTCGGGTCGGTGCGGGCGAACAGGAGGATCATCGGCAGCGCGAGCGCGACGACGCGCAGCAGCACCGCGAACGACAGAGCGAGGGAGTCGTCGCTGATGGTCGCGAAGAGGAAGGTGCCGTAGACGGTCCCGCCCGGCCGCGCGTACAGCAGCATGCTCACCGCCGCGATCGGCGCGAACAGGAGGACGGGCACCAGACGCGCGCCGACGGCCCGATACGCCAAGCCCGTCACCGGCACGCACAGGAGCTCGAGCGCGAGAGCCGTGGCCGCGCTCACCGCGTCGACCGTGATCAGCAGCGGGAGCGCGAGCACCACCACGATCGCGACCTTCGTCACCGGGTTGACCCCGTCGAGCCACGCCGTGCGCGGGGCGACGTCCACGACGGTCATGCCGCGGCTCCGAGCACGACCCGATGCTGGCCCAGGTGCCGCACCACCTCGGCGTCGTGGGTGACCGCGACGACCGTGCGCCCCCGCGCGATCTCGCGCTGCAGCAGCGCGACGAGCTCGCTCCAGCCGCGACGGTCCTGTCCGAACGTCGGTTCGTCGAGCACGATCACCTCGGGCGAGGCCGCGAGAACCGTCGCGACCGAGAGGCGGCGCTTCTGTCCCCCCGACAGCGTGAAGGGGTTCGCCAGGGCGAGGGAGGCCAGGTCCAGCCGCTCGAGAAGCTCGTCGACGATCGCGTCGACCTCGGCCGCCGGCATCCGCAGGGCTCTCGGCCCGACGGCGAGCTCATCGCGGAGGGTCGGCGCGAGGAACTGGTGCTCCGGCTCCTGGAACACCGTGCCGATCCGCGTGAGGAGCTCGGTCGAGCGCCAGCGCGAGGGTCGACGGATGCCGCGAGCCGCGAGCGACTCCGCGGCGACGACCTCCCCCGACAGCTCGGGCAGGAGCCCCGCGAGGGTCAGGGCCAGGGTGGACTTGCCCGCACCGTTGGGCCCGGTGATCACCGTTCCGGCCGCGCGAGGCACGGTCAGATCGAGACCCGCGGCGACCACCGTGCGTTTCTCGCGCCCGATCGAGAGCGCCGACGTCGAGAGCGCGGCATCCGGGATCTCGAGCGGCGGAAGCACCGGAAGCCCGACCGGACGCCCCGGCACCCACACCCCCGCGGCGGCGAGCGCGTCGCCGTGCGCGGCGAACACCCGGTCCGGCGGCCCGTCGGCGAGCACTCCCCCGCCCGGGGCGAGCACGACCACACGCGTCATGAGGTCGGCCCACACCGCGGTGCGGTGCTCGATCAGCACGACGGTCGTCCCATCGGCGCGCGCGACGTGCTCCACGGCGGCGCGCACCTCGGCGACGCCCTCCGGGTCGAGGTTCGCGGTCGGCTCGTCGAGAAGGAGAAGTCCCGGACGCATCGCGAGGACCCCCGCGAGCGCCAGACGCTGCTTCTGCCCACCCGACAGCGCCTTGGTCGGGCGATCGAGGGGAACGGACAGACCCACGGATGCCACGGCCTCCGCCACCCGCGCCGGGATCTCGGACGCGGGCACGGCGAGGTTCTCGCAGCCGAACGCCACGTCGTCGCCGACCTTCGACAGCACGATCCCGGCCTCGGGATCCTGCAGCACGAGACCGATGCGGCCGCGCTGCCCCTCGGGGGTGCAGTCGTCGACGAGGATCCGGCCCGTGGCCTCTCCCTCGTCGCTGCCGCCGAGGAGTCCGGCGAGGCCCGCGAGCAGGGTGGACTTCCCCGCTCCCGAGGCGCCGAGCAGGAGGACCCGCTCGCCGGGTTCGATCGTCAGGTCGATGTCACGCGTGGCGGGGAGCTTGCGGCCGGCGTAGCGCCACCCCCAGCCCTCGACGTCGACGCGTGCGGGGGCCGGCATCAGACGTCGCGGCGCGCTTCCCGACCGGCGGCGAAGCGGCTGAGCGCCCCGGTCGCGGCGAGCGCGCGCACGAGCAGCCATCCGACCAGACCGGCCAGGAGGGCACCCGAGACAACGAGCGTGCCGAGGTAGGTGAGGTTGAACTCGACCGTCTTGGCGATGTTGGGCGACGAGCCGACGAACAGCTCGTTGACCCACGCCCCGACGCCGGCTCCGACGCCCGCGAGCATCGCGACCGGGAGCGAGAAGCGCAGGTACAGGAACGCGAGGAAGATCAGCTCGGCGCCGAGCCCCTGCGCGAGGCCCGACACGATGGTCAAGGGACCCCACGCGTTGCCGATGAGTGCCGAGACGACAGCAGCGATGAGCTCGACCAGCAGCGCGGCGCCCGGCTTGCGGATGATCAGACCGCCGATCACGCCACCGATCAGCCAGATGCCGACGGCGATGCCGCCGAGGCCCGGGGTCAGGCCGTCCATCGCGGCGAACCAGAGACCGCCGACGGTGTTCCATCCCCAGAAGACGAGGCCGACCGCGACGCCGAGGACGGCGGCGACGACGATGTCGACGACCCGCCAGGAGAACCGATGAGCGGATGCCACGGCCGGGGCCGTGCGCGCAGACGTGGACGTGTGCATTTCTTCTCCTCCCTGCGCCGGCATGATCCGGATCAGGTTCGACGGTCGAAGCGTGGATTCGCTTCCTCTCAGCCCGGCTCACCGGACTCCCGTGGTTGTGCTGACGAGTATAGAGGGACGCCCGGGGTAGCGTGGGCGGGTGCACGAGCAGACTCCGGCCACGCGACGAGCCGCGCGCGACGCCGCCGATCTGCCGGGTGCCGCAACGTCGTCGGCACCCGATCCCGCCCGCGAGGTCGACGCCTCGGCCGGGGAGCTCCCGGCGCTCGCGCCGACGCCCGTGCCGGCGGATTCCGAGACGGTTCCGGATGCCGTCGCGCCGGACGGCAGTGCGCCGGCGGCATCCACGCCCGGTTCCGTCAACCCCGCGGTGCCCGCGCAGGCCGCGCCCGCGGCGTCCACGCCGGATTCCCTCGACGCTGCGGCGTCCGCGCAGGCCGCGCCCGCGGCATCCACGCCCGGTTCCGTCAACCCCGCGGTGCCCGCGCAGGCCGCGCCCGCGGCATCCGTGCCCTCCGCGTCGGACTCCCCGGCGGATTCCACCGCGACCGCCCTCGGTGCGCTCGGGTGGGTCGACCCCGAGGCCGCCGGTGCGCCGCGTCCGGCTCCCGCGTTCGTCGTCTCGGGAGCGACGGGGCGCCCCGCCGACCTCCTCGCCGGACGCCGCCGCCGCCGGGCGTTCCGCCCCGCGACGGTCGTCCCGGCGATCCTGCTCCTCCTGCTCGTCGGCGTGTACACGGCCGCGACGCTGCTGTGGCCGCTCTCGGCGGTGCGCCCCACGGTCCGGTCCGTGGCCGTCCAGCCCACCGCGGCACCGCCCGCCGACCCCGCATGGCCCGCCCAGGGCGAGGCCGCGATCGCGCTCGACGGCGTGCCCGGTGAGCTCTCGTCGTCGGCGAGCGCCCCCGAGTCGATCGCCAGCATCACCAAGATCGTGACCGCTCTCGTCGTGCTCGATCGGCTTCCGCTCGCCCCGGGCGAGCAGGGCCCCTCGTACGCCTTCACGCAGGCCGACAGCGCGGACTACTGGCAGTACCGGGCGCGCGGGGAATCCTCCCTCGACGTGCCCGTGGACGGCAGCCTGACCGAGCTGCAGATGCTCCAGGGCATGCTCATCGCCTCCGCGAACAACTACGCCCAACGCTTGGCATCCGATCTCTTCCCCTCCAACGCGGACTTCGCCGCCGCGGCGAACACCTACCTCGCCGAGCGCGGGATCACGGGCATCACCATCGTGAACCCGACCGGGATCGAAGCGGGCAACACCGCGACCCCGGCAGCTCTCATCGCTCTCGCCGAGAAGGCGCTCGCCAACCCGGTGATCGCCGAGATCGTCCGCACCCCCGAGCTCACCCTGCCCGGGGCCGGGTCGTTCAAGAACGGCAATCCGCTGCTCGCCGACCCCGGCGTGGTGGGGGTGAAGACAGGGACCCTCGATGCGTGGAACCTCCTGTCGGCCAAGGACTTCACCGTCGGCACGGTGACCGTTCGCGCCTACGCCGCGGTTCTCGGCCAACCCGGACCCGACGAGCGCAACCAGGCCAGCCGCGACCTCTACGCCCGCATCGCGGAGGAGCTGCAGCCGCGCCCCTCGGTGACGTCCGGGACGGTGATCGGCCGCGTCGAAACGCTATGGGGACAGGATGCCGATGTCGTCACGACCGCGGATGCCACGGTCGTCCTCTGGAACAGCGCCGTCGCCTCGACCTCGACGCGTTTCGATCTCGGTGATTCCCGCACGGCCGGCGACACCGTCGGCACGTTCACGGCGACCGGCCCCCTCGACTCCGACACGGTCGATGCGCAGCTGTCGACCACGATCGATCCGCCCGACCCGTGGTGGCGCCTGACCCACCCGCTCGATCTCTTCGGACTGAACGGCCGATGAGCCTCGATATCCGCGTGGATGCCACCTCCCCCACGCCGCCGTACGAGCAGGTGCGCGCGCAGATCATCGCCGCGATCGACGCCGGCTCGGTGGTCGCGGGAACGCGTCTCGCTCCGGTGCGCACGCTCGCGGCCGACCTCGGGCTCGCAGCGAACACCGTCGCCCGCGCCTACAAGGAACTCGAGGAAGCAGGCTACGTCGAGACGCGCGGCCGCGCCGGAACCGTCGTCCGCGGCAGGGATTCCGCGGCGGCGCAGGCGGCCGTCGCGGCGCGCGCGTATGCCGACGCCGTGCGCCGGCTGGGCGTCGCGCCGGCGGACGCGGTGGAGTTGGTGCGGGCGGCGCTGGCGGACGGCTGAGCGCTCGGCGGGCTCGGCGGAGGCTGAGCGCTGGGGCGGGCGGCGGTTGAGCGCTGGGGCGGGCGACGGCTCAGCGCTGAAGCGGGCGACGGCTCAGCGCTGGGGCGGGCGACGGCTCAGCGCTAAAGCGGGCGACGGCTCAGCGCAGGGGCGGGCGACGGCTCAGCGCTGGGGGCTAGCGCTGGCGGCGGCTGAGCGCTGGAGCCGGGCGGTGTGCGCTGGGCTGGGCGTTAAGCGTCGTGGCCGAGCTCGGCGACGAGAGCGCTGGGAGTGGGCGCTGGGCTGGGCCGTGGGCTGCCTTGCCGGCTGCGTGAACGGTCAGCGGGCGCTGACAAGCACCGGGCCGAGCTCCGGGCTGCGCGGCGGGGAGACGAAGCCTGCGCCGAAACCGGGTTGGCTCGGGGCGGCCCGGCCAGGTGGCGGACGCGAGACCTCTTCTGCACACCTCGGCAATGTCGGCATTCATCCCCACACAGCCCTCCGGAGCCCCTTGAATGTCGGACCCCCTGGCTAGCATGCACACATGTCTATCGACGTCT
>JARBUN010000098.1 GCA_029239635.1 Microbacterium sp.
GCCAGGGTCTCGGCATCCGCGATGTAACCGCCGTCGGCGTTCTTCAGCGGGATGACGATCTCGTCGCCCTCGGTGAAGTCGCTCGTCCAGGCGGTCGAGGCGTTCTCGACGCGCAGGCGCTGGTCGCGGCGGATGAACTGCTGGTGGGCGTTGCGGATGAGGCCGCCCGGCAGCAGGTGCGCCTCGACGAGCATCTGGAAGCCGTTGCAGATGCCGAGCACGGGCATGCCCTTGCCGGCGGCGTCCTTGACCTCGGCCATGATCGGCGCGAAGGCGGCGATGGCGCCGGCGCGCAGGTAGTCGCCGTAGCTGAAGCCGCCCGGCAGGACGAGGGCGTCGACGCCCTTCAGGTCGTGCTCGCCGTGCCAGAGGGCGACGGGCTCGGCGCCCGCGAGGCGGATCGCGCGCTGCGCGTCGCGGTCGTCGAGGGAGCCGGGGAAGGTGATGACCCCGATGCGGGCGGTCACTCCACGACCTCGATGTTGACGACGTCTTCGATGACGGCGTTGGAGAGCATCTCGTCGGCGAGCTCGCGGGCGCGGGCGAGCGTCGCTTCGTCGACGTCGCCCTCGACGGTGAGCTCGAAGCGCTTGCCGATGCGCACATCGGAGAAGCGGTGCTCGCCCAGACGCGACAGGGCGCCGGCCACGGCCTTTCCCTGCGGGTCGAGAAGCTCGGCCTTGGGCATGACGTCGACGACGATGGTGGGCACAGCAGCTCCAGAAGTCGGTGGGGTTGTCCGTTCATTCTACGGGAGGGCCCGTTCGGGGCCCGTGCGCCGGTCCGACCCCCTTTCGCAACGATGTGGGAGCGCTCCCTTGACGTCATGGGAGCGATCCCATACTCTCGACGAAATCGATGAGAGCGCTCCCACGTATGAGGCCGGGAGCAGATCACCCTCGTCGGTTCATCCACCACAAAGGAGTGTCCTGTGAATTCACGCGCCCTGCGCCGCGTCGCCCTCGCGGCGGCCGTCGCCTCCACCTCTGCCCTCGTGCTGGCCGGTTGCTCCGGCGGCGGGGGTGCTGCCGCCGGCAGCAGCGACGAGGAGATCACCCTCACCGTCGCGACCTTCAACGACTTCGGCTACACGGACGAGCTGCTCAACGCGTACACCGCCGAGCACCCGAACGTGAAGATCGTGCACAACCGCGCGGCCAAGTCGAACGACGCCCGCGCCAACTACTTCCAGAAGCTCGGCAAGACCGGCCTCGCCGACATCGAGGCCATCGAGGTCGACTGGCTTCCCGAGGTCATGAAGTACTCCGACCTCCTCGCCCCCGTGCCCGACGACCTGAAGAGCCGCTTCGAGGCTGCCGGTCTGCCGACCGAGCCCGCCGATGTCGCGGCCGCGCTCCAGGGCGACTGGTCGAAGTACTTCGAGATGGGCGACAAGTACGTCGCCGCCACCGGCAAGCCGTTCTTCGACTCCGCCAGCAGCGTGTACCAGGGCATGATCAACCAGGTCGAGGCGGCCTACGAGAACCCCGACACGGGGGAGATCACCGCCACGACCAACCCCGAGGTCAAGAAGATCTACACCGAGACGCTCGACGCCAGCAAGACGCAGTCGGCGCACTTCGAGCAGTGGTCCACCGACTGGTACGCGGGGATGGCCAACGGCGCGTTCGCGACGCTCTCCTGCCCCGGCTGGATGCTGACGCAGATCGAGGGCAACGCTCCCGAGGTCTCCGGCTGGAAGATCGCGGACGTCTTCCCCAACGGCGGTGGCAACTGGGGCGGCTCGTACCTGACCGTCCCCGCCAACGGCCCGCACGTCGCCGAGGCGCAGGCCCTCGCCGACTGGCTGACCTCGCCCGACCAGCAGGTCAAGTTCTTCCAGCAGGCGGGTACGTTCCCGAGCCAGGTCGACGCGCTGAAGTCGACCGACCTCCTGGACGCGAAGAATGCCTACTTCAACGACGCCCCGATCGGTGAGATCTTCACCAACCGCGCGAACGCGGTGACGGTGACGCCGTTCAAGGGCGAGTACTACTTCCAGGTGAACGACGCCATGTCGAAGGCGCTCCTGCGCGTCGACCAGAGCACGCAGGACGCCCAGACCTCCTGGGACCAGTGGGTCTCGCAGGTGGACGCCATCGGCTGACCTCGGACGTCGCGGGCCGGGCGCTCTCCGCGCCCGGCCCGTACCCCCGGAAGGAAACTCATGACCACGACACTGCAGCCGCCCGCGGCCCCCGCGGCATCCGCCCCCGACGGTCCCCCCGCCCGTACCCCCCGACGCGTCGGGTTCGGCTCGAAGCTCAGCGCCTGGGATCTGAAGCTTTCCCCCTACCTCTACATCTCCCCGTTCTTCGTCCTCTTCCTCGTCACGGGCCTCTTCCCGATCCTGTACACGGGTGTCATCTCGTTCATGGACTGGGACCAGATCCGGGGCTCGGGCACCTTCGTCGGCTTCGACCAGTACGCCTACGTGCTCTCGCAGCCCGCCTTCTGGGACGCCCTGCGCAACACCTTCAGCATCTTCGTGCTGTCGACGGTGCCCCAGCTGCTCCTCGCGGTCTTCATCGCCGCCATGCTCGACCAGAACATCCGGGCGAAGACCCTCTGGCGCATGGGCGTCCTCGTGCCCTACGTCATGGCCCCCGTCGCCGTCGCACTGATCTTCAGCAACATGTTCGGCGACCAGTACGGGATCGTGAACACGCTGCTCAGCCGTATCGGGCTTCCCGGGGTGGGATGGCACTCCGACGCCTTCGCCAGCCACATCGCCATCGCCACGATGGTGAACTTCCGTTGGACCGGCTACAACACCCTCATCCTGCTCGCGGCCATGCAAGCCGTGCCGCGCGAATACTACGAGGCGGCCACCGTCGACGGGGCGGGCAAAGTCCGTCAGTTCTTCTCGATCACCCTGCCGAGCCTGAAGCCGACCCTCATCTTCGTCATCATCACGTCGACCATCGGCGGCCTGCAGATCTTCGATGAGCCGCGCATGTTCGACCAGGGCGGCACCGGCGGTTCCGACAACCAGTGGCTGACCATCTCGCTCTACCTCTACAACCTCGGCTGGGGCGAGTGGAACTTCGGTCGGGCGGCCGCGCTCGCGTGGATCCTCTTCCTCATCATCCTCGTCATCGGGGCGGTCAACCTCTTCATCAGCCGCTCGCTGGTGCGGGACGAGGGCACCCGCGACGGCCTCAGCCGCGCGCAGCGCCGCGCCGCCGCGCGCGCGGTCAAGGAGCGGATCGCCGCCGAATCCACCGGAAAGGGTGCACGTTCATGAGCGTCATCGACACCTCTCCCGTCACCGCGGCGGCCGACCCGAAGCCGGCGCGCCGGCGTCCCCGTCCCGTGCGGGGCTCGCGCCCCGGCTGGTTCGTCTACGCCAGCCTCGGCGTGGTGCTTCTCGCCGCGATCGTCCCCTACTACTGGGCGCTGCTGATCGGCTCGGGCGACTCGTCCACGATCCGCAACACCGACCTGTCGTGGATCCCCGGCGGCAACTTCTTCACGAACGCCGCCGCCGTCCTGAACAACCCCGCCGTCAACTTCTGGACGGGGCTGTGGAACTCCATCTTCAGCTCGGCCTTGATCGCGGCATCCGTCGTCTTCTTCTCGACCCTCGCGGGCTGGGCGTTCGCGAAGCTCCGCTTCCGCGGCGGTCCGTGGCTGCTGCTGTTCGTCGTCGCGACGATGGCCGTGCCCACGCAGCTGGGTGTCGTGCCGCTGTACATCCTCTTCAGCGAGATCGGGTGGACGGGGCAGATCGGCGCGGTCATCGTTCCCGCGCTGACGAGCGCCTTCGGGGTGTTCTGGATGACGCAGTACCTCCGCCAGGCGGTTCCCGACGAGCTGATCGAGGCCGCCCGCGTCGACGGGGCGAGCTCGTTCCGCACCTTCCTCACGGTGGGGGTCCCCGCCGCCCGCCCCGCCGCGGCGATGCTCGGTCTGTTCACCTTCGTCACCGCGTGGAACAACTTCTTCTGGCCGTTCATCGTGCTCGACCGTCAGAACCCCACGCTGCCGGTGGCGCTGTCGCTGCTGCAGTCGAACTACTTCGTCGATTACTCGGTCGTGCTCGCGGGTGTGCTCCTGTCGACGGTTCCCCTGCTCCTGCTGTTCGTCTTCGCGGGCAAGCAGCTGGTCAGTGGCATCATGCAAGGGGCGGTGAAGGGATGACCCTCGCGCCCACGGAAGGAACCCGAACCATGTCCGTAACCCGAGCCTTTCCCGAGGGCTTCCTCTTCGGCGCCGCGACCGCGGCCTACCAGATCGAAGGCGCCGCCTTCGAAGACGGCCGCACCGCCTCGATCTGGGATGCCTTCAGCCGCGTTCCGAACGCCGTGATCAACGCCGACAACGGCGACGTCGCGTGCGACCACTACCACCGCTACGCGGGCGACGTGCAGCTCATGAAGAGCCTCGGTCTGCAGACCTACCGGTTCTCGACGTCGTGGTCGCGCGTGCGCCCCGACGGCGGCGCGCTCAACCCGAAGGGCGTCGATTTCTACAAGCGCCTGGTCGACGAGCTCCTGGATGCCGGCATCCTCCCGTGGCTGACCCTGTATCACTGGGATCTTCCGCAGGCTCTGCAGGACCGCGGAGGCTGGACCGTCCGCGAGACGAGCGAGAGGTTCACCGAGTACGCCCTCGACATGCACGACGCGCTCGGCGACCGCGTGAACGTGTGGACGACGCTGAACGAGCCCTGGTGCTCGTCATTCCTCAGCTACACCGCCGGCGCCCACGCCCCCGGGCACTACTCGCAGGCCGAGGGCATGCTCGCGGCGCACCACCTGCTGCTGGGCCACGGCCAGACCGTGCGCGAGCTCCGCGCCCGCGACTCCTCGCTGAACCTCGGGCTCACGTTGAACCTCACGGTGGCGGATGCCGTCGACCCGACCAGCCCGGCGGACCTCGACGCCGCGCGGCGCATCGACGGACAGTTCAACCGGTGGTTCCTCGAACCGGTGTTCCGCGCCGAGTACCCGGCGGACGTCATCAAGGACTTCCGCAACACCGATGCCGAGGCGGTGGCGCAGTGGCAGGCGGCCGTCCGGCCCGGCGACCTCGACATCATCTCCACGCCGATCGACACCTTGGGCGTGAACTACTACCACGGGGAGTTCGTCGGCGGCACGCCTCCGCTCGTCAACCCGCCCGCGGGCGACGCCCCGACCGAGCGGCAGATCGCATCGCCCTTCCCCGCGCACGAGGACCTGTACTGGCACGACCGCGGCCTCGACCGCACGAGCATGCACTGGGAGGTCCAGCCGGAGGGGCTCACCCGCCTGCTGGTCCACGTCAGCGAGGAGTACACGGCCCAGGCCGGCGTGGCCCTCTACGTCACCGAGAACGGCGCCGCCTACGATGACGAGCTCGTCGTCGAGGAGGGAGAGGAGCGCGTGCACGACACCGAGCGCGTCGCGTTCGTCGAGTCCCACCTCGGGGCGGTCCTGGATGCCGCGGAGCAGGGCGTCGATGTCCGCGGGTACTTCTACTGGTCGCTCATGGACAACTACGAGTGGGCCTGGGGCTACGAGAAGCGCTTCGGCATCGTCTACGTCGATTACCAGACCCAGACGCGCACGGTGAAGGACTCCGGGCGGCAGTACGCTCGCATCATCGCCGAGCGCGCTTTGGTCACCGCAGCCGCGGTGTAGGCCGCGCGAGGGCCCGGAGGAGGGAACGCGATGGAACTCGCACCCGTGCGGGGCGCCGCCACGATCGAAGAAGTCGCCGCGCGGGCGGGAGTCTCCCGCTCGACGGTGTCCCGCGTCGTCAACGGTTCCACCGCGGTCTCTCCCGCCGCCCTCGAAGCGGTGCGCCGCGCGATCGACGAGCTCCAATACGTCCCCAATCGTGCGGCGCGCTCGCTGGCGAGCCGGCAGACGCGGGCCATCGCGTTGATCATCCCCGAACAGACCGATCGCTTCTTCGGCGATCCGTTCTTCGCCTCGATCGTCGCCGGGATCAGCGAGGTCGTCGGCGAGACCGACTTCGTCATGAACATGCTCATCGCGAGCGACGATGCCAGCGCGAAGGCCCTGGGGTACCTCCGCGGGGGGAGTGTCGACGGCGCGATCGTCGCCTCGCACCACACGAGCGACACCTTCCTGGAACGCATCGCCGACGTCGTGCCGGTCGTCTACGGCGGTCGGCCCCCCAAGGTGCGCGCCGACGACTACTACGTCGACGTCGACAACGTCGAGGGCGCCCGCGAGGCCACGCGGTACCTGCTGGATCGCGGATACCGCCGGATCGGCACCATCTCGGGGCCGCTCGACATGCCCGCGTCGCTCGACCGCATCCAGGGCTTCCGCGCCGCGATGGAGAACGCCGGACTCGAGCCCGTCGCGATCGAGGACGGCGACTTCACCGAGATGGGCGGCGCTCTCGCGATGAATCGCATCCTGTCGGCCGGCGATCTCCCCGACGCCCTGTTCGTGGCGAGCGACCTGATGGCTCGGGGCGCCTACACGGCTCTCCGCGATCGGGGCCTCGAGGTCGGCCGGGACATCGCGCTGATCGGCTTCGACGACTCCGCGGTCGCGACGACGCTGACCCCCGGACTGACCACCGTGCGTCAGCCTTCGCTCATGCAGGGGCGGCACATGGCATCCGTTCTTCTCGACATCCTGGCCGGGCGACCGGCCGTCCACGCGACGATCCTCCCGACCGAGATCGTGGAGCGCGGCTCCGCCTGATCACTCCCACCGAGCGGTGTCGGGGTCGATGCCGTGCGCGCGGGCGCCGGCCTCGATCGCGTCGCGCAGCCACACCGCGAGCCCGGGGCGGATCGCGTCGTAGTGCGCGGCGAAGCGGGGATCGCCGGCGTACATCCGGCCGAGGTGCACCTGCATCTGCCGGGTGAGGGGGAAGTACTGCGAGAACACCTCCCGATGCCGTTCGACGAGAGCGTCGGCCGCCGGGTCGCCGGGTCGCACGCCGGCGTCGAGGGCCGCGCCCAGCTCCTCGTCGAAGGCCGAGACCGTCCGCGTCACCGCCGCCCAGTCGTCGGCGGAACGGGACGCCGAGCGCTCCGCGTACTGCTGCCACTGCGGGGATCCGCCGTAGGCGTCCTTTGCCTCGGCGGGCCAGTTCGTGTCCCAGCCCGGCCCGAACGTCGAGCGCTGCTCGTCTTCGGAGAGCAGGATGCCGCGCTCCTGCGCCGCGATCATGCGCTCGAGATCCTCGTCGAGGTCTTTCAGCTGCGCGATGCGCTGGGCGAGCTGGGCTCGCTGGACGCGCAACTGCGCGGCGATGTCTCCGCCCGGTTCGTCGAGCACCGCGCGGATCGCGTCGAGGTCGAGACCCAGCTCGCGGTAGACCACGATGCGGCGGAGGCGCTCGAGATCGTCGTCGGTGTAGAGACGGTAGCCGGCGGTCGATCGCGCGGCGGGGCGTGCGAGACCGATCTCATCCCAGTGGTGAAGAGTACGCACGGTCACGCCGAGACGGGCGGCCGTCTCGCCCACCGGCATCCCGTCCTCACGCATGGGACCCATTGTCGTCGCGCCCGATCCCCACGGCCTGGAGGTTCCGCCCCTCGACGGTGGTCGGGTCGAACACCCTGGCCGCGGTGAACACGATCCGCGCGTTCTCGGGGGTGATGACCTCGACGTCTCGCGTGTTCCACGGGGTGTCGCGAACCTCGGGGGCCGCGCCGAGGGCGCGCAACGTCGAGATGAGGGGGTCGACCTGGTCGAGGACGCAGGCGAAGCTCACCCGGGCGTTCGGCGTGGTGGAGGTCGTCTCGCCGACCACGAGCAGCACGTCCTGGAACGCCCACCGCCGCAGATGCACCATCTGCCCCGGGATGCCGAACAGCTCGAAGAACCCGAGACCGCGGGTCCAGAAGTCGACCGAGGCCGCCAGATCGGGGGTGGGCAGGGTGACGAACAAGGGCATGCCGTAGATGCCGCGATACAACGGGGGTGCGACGGCATCCGGTCCGGGAGGGGGCACGGGGCTGATGTCGAAGGCATCGAAATTCTCGTTCATGGTCTCAGGGTGAGCCCTCACGGCGCGTGAGGGTCAAGAGCGGCGTGAGGCTGCGGGCGAACCCGGCTATGTTGAGCGCAGGAAGAGCGGGACGGCGCGGGAAGATCGCCGCTCCGCGGAGGGGTTTTCGTCATGCGTCGTGCATCCATCGCCATCACCGGGGCGCTGCTGGTCGGGGTCGTCGCCTCGCTGACCGGGTGCGTTCCCGACGACCCGGCGCCCGCGCTGACGACGTCCGTCGTCTCGCCGTCCGCCACCGCTCCCAGCGCCTCGCCGGCTCCGTCTGCGTCCTCGACCCCGACGGCCGAGACGCCCGCCTCGATCCCGGCATCCTGTGACGACCTCGGGACGGCGGCGACGCGGCAGGAGACGGTGGGCGCTCTCACGGCGCAGCACGCCGACGGGTTCGTGCGACCGGCGCCCGCGAACGCGACGACCGCGCTGTCGTGCAACTGGATCCAGGAGGAGGCGGCCGCGGTGCTGCTCATCGTCAGTACCGCGTCGGACGCCGACGTCACGGCGGGCGTCGCGGGCCTCGCCGCGCAGGGGTACGAGTGCCAGGCCGCCGAGGACTTCGGCGCCCAGTACTGCGCGAAGTCGGGCGGCACCGCCGAGACCGAAGACGTCGTGGTCGCGCGGGACGGGGTGTGGATCTACCTCGAGACGGTCAACGTCAACGCCCGCGCGTGGCTGTCGGAGATCTCGTCGCAGATCTTCGGCTGAGGAGGGAGTCGATGATGCGCGGAACCCGCACAGCGATCAGAGGGGCCCTCGCCGCGGCCCTCGCCGGGGTGGTGGCCGTGGCCTTGTCGGGCTGCTTCATGATTCCGCTAGCGGAGCGGCCGACGGCGGGGGCTGGCGTGTCGTCGCCGAGCAGGGGAGCGACAACTGCGAGGGCCCCTGCCAGCTGCGCGTCGACGTGAGCATCGCGCCCGCCGATGCCTCCGACCTCGACGCGACCCCGGGCTATGCGGTGTCCGAGGACGTGCTGCGCGCCGTCTTGGTCGCGGTGATCCCGGTGGCGGAGCAGAATCGCGTGGACGTCTCCGTCGTCTCCGGCTATGGCGAGCTCTCCCCGGGTGGCTCCACGATCTCGGCCGACCTGTCCGGTGCCGTTGAGGCGCTCTTCGCGTCCCGCCCGCGCGGCGACGGCTACGCGACCCGATTCGGCGAGGACGAGGACGGCGAGGTCGAGGCCTTCACACGCACGAAGACGGGTGTGCTGCAGGAGATGGGTCTGGGCTGACGCGCGTCGCTCCGCGCGTCCCGAGAACAGGGGATGCCGCCGGGACAGGCCGTTTCCGCGTGGATCGCCCTGTTTCCGTGGCGTCCCCTGTTCTCGTGATCGGCCGCGCGGGAATCCGCGCGCGCGAGAACGTTTCGGGCTGCTCCGGACATGTCTGTTCCAGAAGGGGCGGTTCCGTCCCGTGAGGGAAGGAGTTCCGGATGGATGACGATCTGGATGACGGGCTGCACGCGTTGATGACCAGAGCGGATCGCGCGCGCGACCTGAGCGACGACGGTGTGCGCCCGCGCGCTGCGGCGATGGCGCGTGCGATCGTCGCCCAGGACCGCACGCGCGGCCGCCGGAGGCGCGTGCTCGCGGCTTCCCTCGTCCCTGTTTTGGTCCTCGGCACCGCGGGCGCGGCCTACGCGGCGGTCACCGTCGACTGGGGACGATTCTGGATGCAGCCCGCAGAGTGGCAGTCGTGGGCTCTGGCCGCGGACGCCTCGTTCACGTACACGCTCCCGGGAGGGGGGACCTGCGAGGTCCGGGTCGGGGACGTCACGTTCTCGCCCGCCGCGAACCGTGCCGCGGATGTGCCGGCGGACCCCGCTGCGGCCGACGCCGCTCGCGAGTACCTCCGGACCGCCGATCTCGCTCACACGATCGACGTGGATGCCGCGATCGCGAAGCTGCGGCAGGAGCCGATGACGTACGAAGGTGAGGGGGACTCCGTTCCCTTCGGGTACGGGACGAACCAGTACAACCCCGACGTCGAGTACAACATCGCTGTGAAGGACGCTGTCTTCACCGCGGTCATGTCGCACGTCGAAGCGGCGGGCTATCCCGCTACGGGCCTCGGCTTCTCCTCGCAAGAACGGTGCGAAGGCGAGCAGCGGTGAAGCGCGCGCGGCGCGGCACACGTGACGAAGCGTCCTTCGTCGCCCTCGTCGAGGAAGCGAGCCCCGATCTGCTGCGGTACTTCGCGCGCCGCGTGGACCAGGACGCCGCCGACCTGCTCGCGGAGACGCTCATGACAGCGTGGCGGCGACGCGGCGACCTGCCGGGCCCACCCGCGGAGGCACGCATGTGGCTGTTCGGCGTGGCGCGGAACGTCCTCGCCAACGCTCAGCGGGGCACGCGGCGGCGACACGCTCTCGCTGACGTCCTGCGTCGCGAGATGTCATCCGCCGTGGTCGAGGATTCGACCGAGGTCGTGGCCCTCCGCGCGCTGGTGGCCGAGCTCGAGCCGGACCTGGGGGAGGTGGTCATGCTGGCCCACTGGGAGGGGCTGTCGTTCGTGGAGATCGCCGAGGTGCAGAGAGTCGCACCGGCGACCGTGCGGGGCCGGTATCGTCGCGCGAAGCTCGCGCTCGCGGCATCCCTCTCCGATCTCGCCGTGCCCCGGGATTGAGACGCTCGGCGCGTCCCGAGAACAGGGGATTGCACCGGGACAGGGCTTTTCCGCGTGGATCGCCCTGTTTCCGTGGCGTCCCCTGTTCTCGTGACGGGTGGTGAGCGCGAAGCGGGGCGATTCATCCTCGACGAGATCCTTCCCGCCTGGGAACCGGTCGAGCTGCGGGAGTACCTGAGCGTCGCCCCCGCGAGGTGAGCGCTCAGCGCTCCGGTGGCAGCGGCTGCTGGTACACGTCCGGGACGTCGTCGCCGTCGGCATCCACCTCTTCGTCCCGCGCCAGCTGCTTGTAGCGACGGTTGCGCACGAGCAGCACGGCCGCGGCGAGGACGGATGCCAGCAGCGACGCCGCCATGATCGCGATCTTCGCGTCGTCGGTGTGAGGGGAGCCGTCCGGGAAGCTGAGCTCGGCGATCAACAGCGAGACCGTGAAGCCGATGCCCGCAAGGAGACCCACCCCGGCGAGGTCGATCCACTTCAGGGCCGGGTCGAGGCGCACCTTGGTCACGAGAGTGAGCAGGCGCACGCCGAGCAGGATGCCGAGCGGCTTGCCGAGCACGAGACCGGCGACGACGCCGATGGTCACGGGGTCCATCAGCGCGCGGACGATCCCCTCGCCGCCTCCCACCGCGACCCCCGCCGCGAAGAACGCGAAGATCGGTACCGCGATGCCGCTGGAGAGCGGGCGGAAGCGGTGCTCGAACTGCTCGGCGAGGTCCATGCCGTGGTGCTCGGGGTGCCGCTTCGATGCGGCGACGGGGATCGTGAACGCCAGGGCGACCCCGGCGATCGTGGCGTGTACGCCCGAGGCGTGCAGGAACGCCCACGCGGCGAAGCCGATCGGCAGCAGCACGACCCACGCGCCCCACGCGTTGCGCGAGAACCAGGCACGGGCGCGGTGGGCGATCACTCCGTACGCGACGACGAGCACGGCGAAGACCGCGAGCGGCACGATCGAGATGTCGCTGGTGTAGAAGATCGCGATGATCGCGATCGCGATGAGGTCGTCGACGACCGCGAGTGTCAGCAGGAAGATGCGCAGGGGGCCGGGCAGGTGCGAGCCGACGAGGGCGAGCACGGCGACGGCGAACGCGATGTCGGTGGCCGTGGGGATCGCCCAGCCGGCCAGGAGGCTCGGCTGCGTGTGCACGATCGCGACGTAGATGAGCGCGGGCACCGCGACGCCCGCGAACGCCGCCGTGACCGGGACGATCGCGGTGCCGAAGCGGCGGAGGCTGCCGCTGACGATCTCGCGCTTGAGCTCGAGGCCGACCATGAAGAAGAAGACGGCCAGCAGGCCGTCGGCGGCCCACGACCCGACGCTCAACTCGAGGTGCCACGGCTCGTAGCCGAAGCGGAAGTCGCGCAGCGCGAAGTAGGCGTCGGACGCGGGGGAGTTCGCCCAGATGATCGCGATGATCGCGGCGACCACCAGCAGCATGCCACCGACGGACTCGCGGCGCAGCAGCGTGGTGACGCGGTGGACTTCGCGGTAGCCGGGCCAGCTCGGGGCGCGGACGGTGTCGTGGCTCATGAAGCCTCCAGAGGGGTCGATCGACGAGATGTCGACCAGACTTCCCGACGCACCTCCTCCATCTTACCGGGAGCGGGATGCCGTCCCTCAGCCGGCGAGATCCTCGCGGGTCGGCGGGTCCATGCCCTCGCGGCCGACGGTGATCGCGGCCGCCCGCGCCGCGCGGTGCAGCAGGGCCGGGAGCGTCTCGCCGTCGAGTGCCCGCACGCTCTCGCGCAGCCCGTCGACATCCCCGGCGAGATTCAGGATGCCGTCCAGCAGCGCGCCCATGAACGTGTCGCCCGCACCGACCGTGTCGACCACGGCGGTCGAGACCGCGGGCACGTCGACGGTGGCGTGCGCGGTCACGCCGAGGGAGCCGGCATCCCCGTCGGTGATGACGGCGAGACCGGCTCCGAGCCCGACCCAGTGGCGGGCGACGTCGGCGGTGGACATCGCGGGGTAGAGCCATCCGGCGTCCTCCGCGCTCGCCTTGACGACGTCGGAGAGGGCGACGAGCGCCTCGACCCGTGCTCTCGCGTCCTCGACGCCGCCGGTGAGGGCGGGGCGGATGTTCGGGTCGTAGCTGACGAGCGCGGAACCACGAGCGCGCGCGGCCGCCGCGCGGACCTCGTCGGCGCCGGGGGCGAGGGTCACGGCGACGGATCCGGTGTGGAAGATCCGGGACGCGGGCACCTCGACCGGCGACGGCAGCACCCAGTCGATGTCGAAGTCGTACGTGGCGTTGCCGTTCTCGCCGATGGTGGCCCGCGCCGTCGCGGTGCGCTCGGGGTCACCGGCGGTCAGCAGCTCGACTCCGGATGCCGTGAGCCACGCCCGCAGGGCCTGTCCGCGCTCGTCGTCGGCGACGCGGGCCACGAGCGCGGCGTCGCGTCCGAGTCGGCCGAGGGCGACGGACACGTTGGCGGGGCTGCCTCCCGGACGCTCGGAGGCGCTCGCCGCGGTCGTGACGATGTCGACGAGGGCTTCCCCGAGCACGGTGACGTCGTGGGTACGGGTTTCGGTGGTCATCATGCTGGTCCTTCCGGTGGGCGGTCGCCTCCGCCGTCATCTTGGTGCATCATCCCGATCGATGCGAACGGGCTCAGACCGACAGCACCGCGGGCTGCGTGATGACCAGGCGATCGCCGTCCCAGCCGACGGGCATCGGGTCGGTGATCCCGCCGACGAAGCGCCCGTCGACGCCGACGTTGCGGAACGCCAGCAGTTGCCAGCGGTCGGCGCGGTCGCGGACCAGACGACCCACGTACAGGTCGTCATCGGTGATCGGCGTCGCGGTCGAGATGTCGAACGGGCCGAGTACGCTGTCGGCGGCCACCGCCCACACCGCACCTCGCGGGTGGCGTGCGCGCACGGCATCCATCGCCTGAGCGGGCATGCACGAGAACAGCAGCACCGCGCGGCCGTCGACCTCTTCGACCTGGGTCACCTCGAGCTGCCCGAAGCCCTGGTCGGTGGGCTCGCTCACCGGAGCCTGGAGCGTCCACGTCTCGAGATCCGGCGACGTGGCGTGCGCGACGACACCGCTGCCGTTCAGGGGACCTCGGGGCGCGCGGGCGGTGACGTACATGTGCCAACCGTGGCCTACGGGGTCGGCGAACACCCACGGGTCGCGGAAGGCCTCGTCGTGCCAGTCGGTGGTGGCGAGGCGCTCGTACATCTCGCCGTCGGCCTCGAGGACCGGGTTCGTCGGGTTCTTGTGCCAGGTGTACAGGTCGTCGCTGGTGGCGTAGCCGATGCGCTGCACGTTGCGACCGTCTTCGGCCAGACGCGAGCCCGTGTAGAAGAGGAACCAGGTGCCGTCCTCACGGCGAACGGTCGAGCCGGTCCAGGTGGCGAGGGCGTCGAAGTCGTCTGCTCCGCCGCGCACGAGGGCGTCGGCCACGCGCTCCCACGACACGAGGTCGGTCGAGACGGCGTGGCCCACCGAGGCGCGGTAATGGCGGTCTTCCGGGTCGTGCAGAGCGCGCGAGGCGTAGAGGAAGAACAGGTGGTAGCGGTCGCCGTCGTCGGCGAACCAGAAATCCCACACGTAGGAATCGGCGAGGTCGAACACGTCAGGCACTCTCTTTCCACGCAGCGCTGTGCTGCAGGTCTTCTGGGGTCGGGGGTCTCAGGCCGCCGCGCGCGGTCACCGCGGGCGGCGACAGGGCGAGGCTTCCGCCGGGGCGCTCGGCCGCCCCGGCGGAAGGGGGGACGATGTCGACGGGTGCCCTATCGGGCACGGCGACATCGGAATCGCGGGTCATCCCTTCACACCGCTGGCCGCGATGCTGCTCACGAACGCGCGCTGGAAGACCAGGAACACGATCAGCACGGGAAGGGTGATGAGCGAGGTGTAGGCCATGACCTCGCCCCACGCCGTGTTGAGCTGGAAGAAGTACTGCATGCCGACCATGACGGGGCGCAGGTTCTCCTTCTGCACGACCATCAGCGGCCACAGGTACTGGTTCCACGCGGGCAGGAACGTCAGGATCGCCACCGTGGCGAACGCCGGTCCCGACAGGGGCACGATGATGCGGCGGTAGATCGTGAACCAGCTCGCCCCGTCGATGCGGGCGGCCTCGTCGAGCGACGGGGGAATCGTGGAGAAGTACTGCGCGAACAGGAAGATCGAGAAGGCGTTCGCGATGAACGGCACGATCTGCACCTGGTAGGTGTTCAGCCAGCCGAAGTCGTACTTCAGCACGCCGCCCTCCATGACGAGGGTCGGCAGCTGGTTGACCCAGTAGACCATCGGCACGGCGATCGTCTCGAAAGGGACGATGAGCGTCGCGATGATCA
>JARBUN010000202.1 GCA_029239635.1 Microbacterium sp.
GTGAGGGTGGCGAGAAGGGTGCGGGCGTCGTCGACGGCGGTCATGCCGTCACCTCCGGAACGGTGTCGAGGGCGGCGCGCAGGCGCTCGGCCTGCGATTCGGGGGTCACGTCGCCGATCCAGGCGCCCATGGCGGCCTCGGATCCGGCGAGGTACTTCAGCTTGTCGGCCGCGCGACGCGGCGAGGTGATCTGCAGGTTGAGGCGCACGGCATCCCGGCCCCGTCCGATCGGCGCCTGGTGCCACGCGGCGATGTAGGGGGTGGGGGTGTCGTACAGGGCGTCGATGCCGCGCAGCAGCCGCAGGTAGAACGGGGCGAGCTCGTCGCGCTCGGCGTCGGTCGTCTCGGCGAGGTCGGCGACGTGACGGTGCGGCAGCACGTGCACCTCGATGGGCCAGCGCGCCGCGAACGGCACGAAGGCCGTCCAGTGCTCTCCGCGCAGCACGACGCGCTCGCCACCCTGCTCGAACTCGAGGATGCGCGCGAACAGGTCGTTCGAGGTGCGCGAGATCGTGTCGAGCAGGCGATGCGTGCGCGGGGTGACGTACGGGTAGGCGTAGATCTGCCCGTGCGGGTGGGGGAGCGTGACCCCGATCTGCTCCCCGCGGTTCTCGAAGGGGAAGACCTGACGGATGCCGGGGAGCGCCGACAGCGCGGCGGTCCGGTCGGCCCACGCCTCGATGACGGTGCGGGCACGGGTGCGCGAGAGCGAGCCGAACGACCCCTCGTGCGCGGGGCTGAAGCACACGACCTCGCAGCGTCCGACCGACGTCCGCGTGCGGCCGAGGCCGAGGTGCTCGAGGTCGTCGTCGCCGCGGGGCGGGTCGACGGCCGCCGGGGCGTCGCCGACGGCGGCATCGAGCGCGGGACCGAACGAGGGCGACTTGTTCTCGAAGACCGCGACGTCGTACAGCGACGGGATCTCCGACGGATTGGTCGGCGTCTGCGGCGACAGCGGGTCGAGGTGCGCGGGAGGCAGGAACGCGCGATTCTGGCGATTGGATGCCACGGTGATCCAGTCGCCGGTCAGCACGTCCTGCCGCATGGTCGCCGTGGTCGGCCGAGGGTCGAGGGTGCGGGCGTCGACCGCGCGCTCGGCGCCGAGCGTCGTGTCGGGGTCGTCGAAGTAGATGAGCTCGCGTCCGTCGGCCAGGTGGGTGGGCCGCTTGACGACGCCGGCGCCCAGGGGCACCGCGGTGAGGCTGTCCGTGTTCACGATAACACGCTACATCTGGCGCGTGCTATCGTCAACATGGAGGGGGCGTGATGCGCGTATCCATGGCCGACGTGGCCGCGAGGGCGGGGGTCTCCGCGCAGACGGTGTCGCGCGTGGTCAACGGCAGCCCCCGTGTCGACCCCGCCACGCGGGCCCGGGTCGAGAAGGCGATGGCCGACCTCGGTTACCGCATGCACCGGGCCGCGCGCGCCCTGCGCACCGGCCAGACCTCGACGATCGGCCTGGTCGTGTCGACCCTCGCGTCGGTCGGCAACTCCCGCATGCTCCAGGCGATCTCCGAGGCCGCCGCCGCCCGCGACTACGCCCTCGCCGTCGTCACGGTGGGGGAGCGCGGCATCCGCGAGGCCTTCGCCCGCTTGCGCTCGCAGGGCGTCGACGGGGCCGTCGTGCTGAACGAGGCGACCGAGCTCGCGCGCGACGCCGCAGGGGCACGCGACCGTGCATCACGTCGCCGGACCCGCCCGCTCCTTCGCCGCCGCCGAACGCGAGCGGGGGTGGCGCGAGGCGCTGGCCGACGCCGGGATCACGGCGCCCGAGCCCGTCCGCGGCGACTGGACCTCGGCATCCGGTCACCGTGCGGCAGCGGCGCTGACGGCCGCCACCGCCGTCTTCGTCGCCAACGACCAGATGGCTCTCGGCACCCTCCGCGCCTTCGCCGACGCGGGTCGGCGCATCCCCGACGACGTCGCCGTGGTGGGCTTCGACGACATCGTGGATGCCGCGGAGTTCCGACCCCCGCTGACCACGGTCCGGCAGGACTTCGACGCCCTCGGCCGCCGGGTGGTCGACGCGCTGATCGCCGCGATCGAGGGTGGGGAGCCGATCGCCGAGTCGGTGCCCGCGGCGCTGGTGGTGCGCGAGAGCAGCGGCGTGGCCTGACCTGATGACGGGCCGTGCGCCGGGGCGCGCGGCGCCCACCCCGGTGCACGGAACCGCGCTCAGCCGTTCCAGGGCACGATCACGTCGATGATCCAGACCACGCCGAAGCGGTCGACGAGCTTGCCGTACAGGGGCGAGAACGTCGACGGTCCGAAGGGCGCGAGGATCTCGGCATCCCGGCTCAACCCCTCCCACGCGGCGCGCACCTCGTCGGCGTCGTGGCCGCGCAGCGCGAGGTAGAAGGGGTTGGTCCCGCGGTCGTAGGCGAGCGAGCGCTGGATGTCGTACGCCATGACGTGCACGCCGCTGGGAGCGACCATCTCGCCCCACACGATCTGCTCGCGCTGCTCGCGCACCTCGGCCGTGTCGCCGTAGGGGACGGCGGTCACGGTGCCGCCGAACACCTCGGCGTAGAACGCGAGGGCGTCGGCCGCCTGGCCGTCGAAGTTGACGTGGAGAGTGGTGGTGAGGCTCATGTGGATTCCTGTCTGACGCCGGGAGATTCCGGATGCCATGACTCTCTCGCCGGTTGCGGTCAGGGAATGGCCGCAATGGAACGGAGAATGGATGCCATGCCGGAAAGTTCCGCTCCCTCGACCTCGCGCCGTCTGCTGTCGTTGCTGACCGTGCTGCAGTCGCGCCGCGATTGGTCGGC
>JARBUN010000013.1 GCA_029239635.1 Microbacterium sp.
GTGAACGCCGAGACCACGGCTCCGAGCATGATCCCGATGAGCGGCACCACCAGCGAGGACCGCAGGGAGATCCGGCGCAGGATGCCGATGAAGATCATGGTCCCCACGAACGCGGCCACGGAGGCCACGACCATCCGCACGAGCAGGGGCGCGCCCGGAGCGAGCAGCACCGTGACCAGCAGGCCGAGCGCCGCCCACTCGGAGGTGCCGGTGGTGGAGGGCTCGACGAAGCGGTTCTGCGTGAGCAGCTGCATGATCAGGCCCGAGACCGCCATCGCGCAGCCGGCGAGGACGAGAGCGAGCGTGCGGGGAACGCGCGAGATGAAGAACATCTCGCCGCCGAAGGCGTCGGCGGTCAGGTCGTAGGCGCCGACGAAGAGCGACAGCACGACGAGCGCGGCGACGCCCGCGGCGGCCGCCGGGAGGGCGACGCGATGGCCGAGCTTTCGGGAGGAGGGAGCGGTGACGATCATGGTGAGGGTGGGGGCCCGGTATCCGGACCCCCACCGGTCCTCAGGAGGCGAAGGCCTCGGCGGCCGAGCGGTAGAGCTTCGTGTACGCCTGGATGCCCTCGTCGAGGTAGAAGCTGCCGTCGAGGTAGACGATCTGCCCCTTCTGCACGGCGGGAACGTTCTTCAGCGCCTCGGCGTTCTCGACCAGCTCCTTCGCCGAGACGTATCCGTCTTCGCCGAACATCGCGTCACGGTCGAGGACGAACAGCCACTCCGGGTTTGCGGCGGCGATCGCCTCGACGCTGATGTCGTCGCCGTGCGAGGCGTCTTCGGCCGCGCGGTCGAGGGCGGGGGTCAGACCGAGTGTCGGGAAGAGCACGCCGACACCCCGGCCCTCGCCAGGAGCGGCGTAGGAGATCTTGCCCCCGGAGGTGATCAGGCCCATCACCGTCTGCGACGGGTCGTACGCGGCCTTCGCGTCGGAGATGGCGGCATCCAGATCCGCCGAGAGCTTCGAGGCCTCCTCGTTCTTGTCGAAGACCTGCCCGAGGATCGCCGTCTGGCGCTTGAGCTCGGACGTGTGCTCCTCGCCGTCGCGGGGGCTCGTCTCGATCGTCGCGGGCTGGATGTCCTTCAGCTGGTCGTAGATCTCGCGGAAGCGGTAGCCGCCGACGATCAGGTCGGGGTCGGCGGCGAGGATGTTCTCGATGTTCGGCTCGCGGTGCAGACCCGCGTCGAGCACGTCATCGCCGCCCGAGAGCGAGGGCCACAGGTCGTACATGAGCGGTTTCGGGGCCGCGACGAGCGTCACTCCCCACTCGCTGAGGGTCTCGAACGTCGTGTTGTCGAGCGCGACGACCCGCTCGGGGGCGACCGGGACCTCGATCGCCCCGTGGTTGTCTTCGACGGTGACGGTGGTCGCGGCGGCCTGCTCGGCGGGAGCCGCGGCTCCCGAGGCGCAGCCGGTGAGGGCCAGGGCCGCCGCGAGAGATGCGGCGGCGAGGGGACGGATCAGACGGGTACTCATGCGGAATCTCTCCAGTGCTGTATGTGCGGCGGGGGCCGGCACGCCTCGGGGCCGGTCGCGAAGTTAGGTTAGCCTTAGCTTTGTGAAGATGTCGAACCCGACCCTCGGCGCCCGTCTCGAACCCCGCCGCCACGAGCTCCTGTTCCGCTCGGCGACCCTCGCCGCCCGCACGTTCCTGACCCCGTCGTACCTCCGTCTGCGCCTCGAAGGCGCCGATCTCCGCGGTTTCGACTCCCCCGGCGCCGACGACCACATCCGCGTGTTCTTCCCCGGCGAGGCTTCCGGGGATCTCCGGTCCGCACCGAGCCGCGAGTACACCCCGGTGAGCTGGGATGCCGAGCAGGGGTGGCTCGACATCGACGTGGCCCTGCACGGCGACGGCGTCGGCAGCCGTTGGGCCGAGTCCGCTCCCCTCGGCGCCCCCGTCGGCGTGGGCGGGCCGCGCGGGTCGATGGTGCTCGTCGGCCGCCCGGATGCGTGGCTCCTCGCCGGCGACGAGACGGCCGTTCCGGCGATCCGCCGCTTCGCCGCCGCGATGGACGACGACGCCGTCGGCCGCATCGCGATCGAGGTCCCGGATGCCGCTCACGACCTCCCCGTGGCCGCACCCCCGGGGGTGCGGGTGGTCCAGGTGCACCGGGGAGACCGGCCGGCCGGCGAGGAGCTCGCCGACTGGCTCGACGCCCTCGACGTCGAGGAGCAGCCCGAGGGATGCGTTCTCGGCTTCGTCGCGGCCGAGCAGTCGATCGTCCGCGCGGGACGGGCGCTTCTGGTCGATCGGTGGTCGGGAGATCCCGCCGCCACCGTGGTCAAGGGCTACTGGAAGCGCGGGACGGCCGAGTACCACGCGCCGCACTGACGCGCGGAGCACCCGGTCCGCGTCCTACTCGCGCTCGACCCCGGCCGCGAAGGCGAGCACGCGGGCCCGCAGGAACGGGGTGGCGTACACCGCCGACGCACCCGGGGCGGGTGCGGCCGTCGCGGTCGCTGTCGCATCGCTGAGCGCCCCGCGCACGAAGGGCACCTCGGCCCCGGCGTCGGCGAGCGCATCGACCGCGCGCACCGCGTACTCATCACCGACGGCGATGCGCTGCCGCACGGCAGCCGTGGGGTCCACGCCATCCGGCACGCGCACCGACTGCTGGGCGATGAGCGGGGGGATTGCGCGCGCGAAGGAGGTCGTCGCGAGAGCGAGGCCGAGCCACGCGTCGTCGTCGGCGAAGGCCTCGAGGTCTTCACGGGCGGCGTCGAAAGCCGCGAGCCGCACGGCCAGGAGATCTCCGGCGCGCACCGGCGCCTCACCCGCGCGAGAGGCGTACGCGTCGGTGGCCGCGATCGCCGCGCGGCGCAGGAGCGATCCCAGGCCGTCGAGATCGGCGTCGCGAGACAGGTCCCCCGCGCCTTCGCCGAGGGCATCGCGCAGCGCGATGCCCTCTCGCGCACGAGCGAGCGACGACTGCGCGAGAGCGGCCGCGGTCAGGCCCGCCTCTTCCCCGTCGGCGAGCGCGCTCTGCGCGTACGCGGCGAGCGCGTAGGCGTCGGCCGCCGCTCCCACCACCTCGAGCGACACATCGGCCGCGTCGAGCGTGCCGGGCGCGTTCTGCGCGGCATCGGCCAGAAGCTCCTCGGCGTCCGCGCGTGTGGCATCGACCGCCGCCTCGTCGACATCCGAGCCCGCGGCCACGGCCGCGATGTCGGCCGCGCTCGCGGCAGCGGCGAACGCGCCGCTCTCGTCTCCCGCCTCGCGGAGAGCGCGCGCCCGGTCGACCGCCGCGCGCGACCGGTCGGCGAGGGTCGCGTCGGTCGCCGTCGCGAGCGACGCCTCCGCGCGCGAGAGAGCACTGTCGACGGCGGTGTCGAATGCCCCGCCGTTCGCCTCGACCGGGCTCTCCGTGGCGGTCGGCAGGGGCGTGGGCGAGGCAGCGGGGGTGGGGAAGATCGCCTCGGGAAGGTCTTCGCCGGTCATGATCGCGTAGGCGCTGGCCACGTCAGCGACCTCGGTGATCGTCATGCCGCCGGTCGCCGCGACCTGGTCGAGGTCGACGGGTCGACCCTCGGCATCCGCCGCGATGCGCTGCCCCGCGGGGACGAGGATCGTGTCGATCCCCCCGGCTTCGATCGCCGCCGCCACCTGCTCGGGAAGGCCGGCGACCGGGCTCACGGTTCCGAACGGCGTCACGCCGCCCGCGAGAGCGACGCCGGGCTGCACCTCGGTGCCGTAGTACAGCGCGAGCACGCCGACGGCGGTCACGGCCCCCGCGGCCGGGGTGTTGATGCGGGCGTCGAAGCCGAACGTGTACGCGGTGTCGGGGCGGGCGCCGGTGAGGAGGGTCGCCGCCGTGACGGCCGTCCACGTCGCGGACTGGGTGACCGGGGCGACGCCGCTGACGTCGTTCTCGGTGATGTCGATGCGGAGGTCGCCGCCGTCGGCCGCCTCGGCGGTGATCCGCTGCGAGGCGACGCCGCCTTTGCCACCGCTCACGTACAGCACGGGAACGGTGAGCTCGCTGCCCTCGAAGTGTCCGTCGGATTTTCCACCGAAGCCGAGCGAGAACCCGAGGTCGCACCCGGCCAGCACGAGGGTGCAGGCGAGAGCCAGGGCCGTCGCCGCGATCGCGCGGGCTCTCACTCGGCGGCCTCGCCGACGTACAGCGTGCAGGTGGTGTCGTAGTAGTCGGCCGTCTCACCGACCGGACGCAGCCCGATGCGTTGCGCGACCGCGCCGGATGCCGTGTTCGCCGGGTTCGTGACCGCCACGATCCGACGGATGCCGTGCTCGTGCGCGAGCGCGAGGACCGCGGCCGCCGCCTCGGTGGCGTATCCCGATCCCCACGCGTCGGGGTGGAAGTGCCAGCCGATCTCGATGTTCTCGGGCCGTCCGTCCCCCGCGCCCGCCGACCAGGGGATGTGCTTGAGCAGGACCGACCCCAGCCGCTGTCCATCGCGCGTCTCGACGGCCCGGACACCGAGGATGCCGTCGCCCAGGCTCGCCCATCGATCGAGCAGCGCGTCGACCTCGCCCGCCTCGGTCATGACCTGGCCGTTGCCCAGGTAGCGGCGCACCTCGGACCGGCGATACATGTCGAACAGGAACGCACGGTCGTCGTCGGACCGGGTCCATTCGCGCAGCACCAGGCGCTCGGTGGCGAGCCGCGTCCGCCGCATCGGCACGTGCGGGATGCCGTCCTCGGCGAACGGCGCCCCGGAGACGACGAACCCGAACCGTCCGTACCAGGACGCCAGGTGCGCCTGCGCGTCGAGCAGGATCGGGATGCCGGGAGTCTCGGCATCCAGGATCTCGACAGCCGCCCGCATGAGGTCGGCGGCGAGGCCACGGCCCCGGGCTGCGGCGGCGGTCGCGACCCGGCCGATCCGCGTGTTCGTCGGCTCGCGCAGGAGGCGGAGGGTTGCGACGACCTCGTCGCCCTCGCTCATCCACAGGAGCTCGGCGCCCGGCTCGATGTCGCGACCGTCGATCTCGGGGTACGCGGCCTCCTGCTCGACGACGAACACGGTCACGCGCAGCCAGAGGAGGCGGTACAGGGTGCGGGGGTCGATCTCGGCGACGGGCGCCCGATGCAGGGTCACGGCCATCCCTCGACCGTACCTCGGGCGACCGACATCGCTGATTCCCGCCCTGGGCGCGGGCGTAGACGATGTCGGCGGGTCGCGCTAGCCTCCGGTCATGTCCTTCCAGGCGTATCTCGACACCATCGAAACCAAGACGGGGCTCACCCCGCGACAGTTCATCGCGCTCGCAGAAGAGCGCGGGTTCGGCGCCGGAACCAAGGCGACACCGATCCTGCAATGGCTGAAGGACGACTACGACCTCGGGCGCGGGCACGGAATGGCGCTCGTGCACGTGATCACGAAGGGGCCGAAGATCAGCGACACCCACGTCGGCCGATCCGGCCCGCACGGCGACAAGAGCGACGAGCTGTGGCTCGACGGGGCGGCGACCAACCCTCACCCGTGAGGGCGGCGAGTCACCCCGTGCCGAAGCGCCGCGAGGCGGCCACCTGCTCCGCGACGCGGCGAAGCGCGAGGATCAACGGCTCGACGAGCGCGGTGCCGAGAACGACATAGCGCACCGCATCCTCGATCGACGTGTCCGGGGTCGCCGCCAGCTCCGCCTCGGCGATCGCGGGCAGATGCTCGAGGTAGGACGCCATCACGGGCTCCGGCACCGTGAACCCGGCGCGCTCCAGCGCCGCGAGGGCGTGCGCGACCGCCGCGAGCTGCTCGGGGAAGCACTTCTCGGGGCTTCCCCCCATGCGCTCCAGCAGGGCGGTCGCCTCGGTCAGATCAGGGTCCCCCACGACCTCGGGCGTCACGGCGGCGTTGGCCGCACCGAGCAGGTCGTAGGGGTTCTCGGGCGGCTCCTCGAGCACTCCGACGACCTTGCGCACCCCCGCGATCCCGACGCCGGCGTCGACGAGAGCGCGGATGACCCCGAGTCGCTGCACGTGCGCCACCCCGTACGAGGCCTGCGTGGGCGAGGAGCGCTCCCCCTCCGGCAGCAGCTTCTCGCGCAGGTAGTACTTGATCGTCGCCACGGGAACACCGCTCTGCGCCGACAGTTCCGAAATCCGCACGGTGACCCCCTTGACTCGATAGCCCTACTATCTAACACTGGATAGCAACACTATCGAGTGAGGACGAGCCCATGGCATCCATCAATCCGGGTCGGATGACCCATCGCTACGACGGCGAACTCGTCGTGTTCCACATCGGAATGACGGTCAACAAATGGTGGCGGCCCGATCAGTGGATGCCGCTGATGGGCGACATGCCCCGGATGCTGCGCGAGCTCAGCGTCGACCCCGAGTCGGGGTTGCTCGGCTTCACGATGCTGCTCGGTTCGCGCGGGCCGTACCTCGTGCAGTACTGGTCGTCGCTCGAAAAGCTGTACGCGTACGCCTCCGCCCCGCAGCAGGAGCACCGCCCCGCGTGGACCCGCTTCAACCAGCGCGCGCGCAAGACGCCCGGTGCGGTGGGCATCTGGCACGAGACGCACGTCGTCGAGCGGGCCGAGACCATCTATGTCGCGACGCCGTCGATGGGACTGCCCAAAGCCACCGAGACGGTGCCCGTCACCTCTCATCACGCCCGCGCGCGGGCGCGCGTGGCCGACGGGCGGACCCGGGGTCCCGCCCCGGTGAGCTGAGGGCCAGACTGGGACCATGGCCTCGATCCTCACGACCGCGCACGACCTGCACGACGCCCTCGCCGCCGGGGCCTTCGCCGACGGCGGGCCCGTACGCGTGCTCGACGTCCGCTGGCGCCTCGACCGCCCCGACGGTCTCCCCGACTACCGCGCGGGGCACATCCCGGGCGCGCAGTACGTCGACCTCGACCACGATCTGGCGGCGCATGGCGCGCCGACCGAGGGGCGGCATCCGCTCCCTTCCGTCGAGACGCTGCGGGCGGCCGCACGGCGGTGGGGAATCTCCGCGGGCGACACGGTCGTGGTCTACGACGACCTGAAGAACATGTCGAGCGCGCGTGCCTGGTGGCTGCTGCGGTTCGCGGGGGTCGCCGACGTCCGGCTGCTCGACGGGGCACTGCCGGCCTGGACCGAGGCGGGCTTCGAGGTAGAGGAGGGGGATGCCGAGCCCCCGACGCCCGGATCCATCGACCTGTCGTACGGCGCATCGCCGACGCTCGAGCTCGACGAGGTGGCGGCGTTCGCCGAATCCGGGCTCCTGCTCGACGCCCGCGCCGGCGAGCGCTACCGCGGCGAGGTCGAGCCGATCGACCCGCGCGCGGGTCACGTGCCGGGCGCGGTCAGCGCGCCCACGACGGAGAACGTCAGCGGCGACGGGCGCTTCCTCGCGCCCGACGCGCTGCGCTCGCGATTCCGGATGCTGGGGGCCGAGGACGGCGTGACCGTGGGCGTCTACTGCGGCTCGGGGGTGACGGCGGCGCACCAAGCGGTGGCGCTCACGCTGGCGGGGTTCGAACCGCGGGTGTTCCCCGGGTCGTGGAGTCAGTGGTCCAACCACGCGGAGCTCCCGGTGGCGACGGGACCGGAGCCGCGGTAGTCGCGGACCCTACGACCAGAGCGCGCTCAGCGGGATCTCGCGCCCCAGCACGTTCTCGGCGGCGCGGTGCCCCGACAGCATCGCGCCGGGCACCGTCGCGGGGTCGTCGCCCCACGTCGCCTCGCCCGCGAGGTGCAGCACACCGCCCACCGGAACGGCCAGCTCATCATGGTCCGACCCGACCGAGCCGGGAAGCATGAACGCGTACGACCCGCGCGCGAACGGGTCGTCCTGCCAGCGCGTCACGACGGCGCTTTCGGGCTCGGGGACGGAATCGCCGTAGAGCCGCCGCAGCTGCGCCAGCGTCGAGGCGACGATCTCCTCGTCCGACCACTCGCGGGTCGCGACCGCCGCCGGGCCCGCCGCGAACGTCAGCAGGGCGGGCTCGTCGTGGATCCGTCCGAGGTCGTACCAGGAGTGCCACCACTCCCCCTCGGCACCGAGCTGACGGATGCCGTAGACCTCGGCATCCCAGAATCGCTCGGGGAAGCGCAGCACGACCTTCTCGAAGGCGTTCATCCGCAGAAGGCCCAGGGCGCGACGATGCGTCTCGGGCAGTTCGGGCTCGATCACCACGTCGCCGGACTGCAGGACGCCGACCGGCACGGTGACGACGGCGTTCGCGGCCGAGAACGAGCCGCGATCGGTCTGGACCGCGACCCCCTCCGGCGACCAGCGCACGGCCGACACGACCTGCGACAGCCGCACGTCGACCCCCTCGGCGAAATTGCGCGCGAGCTCGTCGTACCCGCGGGGGAAGACCACCTCGTCGCCGTTCACGGTGTCGTCGTCGAGACCGTGCGCGCCGAGCTCCGTCATCGCAACGCCGTACTGTTCCTGGGCGCGCCGGTCGTTGTACTCGCGCACGCGCGCCGCGCGCGCGGCATCCCACCCCTGCGCGGCGAGGGCGCGGTCGACGACGTCGGCGTAGGTGGCATCCGGAGCGGAGTCGGCGATGACGTCGACGAGGGCGGCGTTGAGCTCACGGATGTCGGCGGCGTACTGCGCGACCTCCTCGGTCGTCAGACGCGCCCCCTCCTCGCCGAAGTAGGTGAGGGGTCGCCCGGCCGGCTGATACCCGCCGACGGTGAACTCGACCATCGGCATGCCGAAGGCACGCGCCGCCGCGGCGACCGGGCTGTCGTCGATGCCGTGGATCCAGGACGCCCCGCGGTCGGTGACGTGCCCGCCGGAGCGCTCCGTGTACGTGCGGCCGCCGATGCGGTCGCGCGCCTCGAGCACGACCACCCGACGGCCGGCGCGCGTGAGCAACCGCGCCGCGGCGAGGCCGGAGACGCCTGCCCCGACGATGATCGTGTCGATGGTCTCCATGGATGCCTCCCGGGCTTCGGTCCCGACCCGGCGAGGGTCCGCGTCACCTTTCCCGAGACGGTACTGGGCCGCACCGAGCCACAACAGTCACCACGACGTACAGCGATGCGCGCGTCATCGACGTCGCGTATAGCCGCCACCCCGCTCAGGCGACCGGCGCCTCCTCCTCCACCGCCCGCGGAGCGACGCCCTTCCGGCCGTACCGCCACCAGAAGAACAGGTAGCAGAGCCCGACGAACGGGATGCCGAAGTACAGCGCCGGAGCCTGATCGGGGTCGAAGGCGATCGCGACGATCGACGCGGTCAGCAGGACGAACGCCAGGATCGGCACGAGCGGGTAGAACGGCGTGCGGTAGACGAGCGTCGCGACGTCTCCCCCACCGCGGACGAACGCACGCCGGTGGAAGAACTGCGCCGCGACGATCGACATCCACACCGCCACCGCGGCGAACCCGGCGATCGACACGAGCACGAGGTAGACGGTCTCGGCGGCGATGACGCTCGAGACGAGGGAGACGAGACCGATCGCCAGGCTCACCAGCAGGGCGATCATGGGGATGCCACGACGGGTGAGACGCGTGAACGCCCGCGGCGCGTATCCCTCCTCGGCGAGGGAGAACAGCATCCGCGCGCACGAGTACAGGCCACTGTTGCCCACCGAGAGCAGCGCAGTGATGACGACGAAGTTCATGATGTCGGCCGCGTACGGCACACCGACGTACTCGAAGACGTCGACGAAGGGACTCGAGCTGAGTCCCGCCTTCTCGTAGGGAAGAAGCGCGGCGATCACCGTGATCGAGCAGACGAACAGCACGAGCAGGCGCAGCACGGTCGACCGCAGCGCGCGCGGGATGTTGCGGCCGGGATCCTTGGTCTCTCCCGCGGCGACCCCCACCAGCTCCGCGCCGCTGAACGCGTAGAAGACGGCGAGTGAGGTGATGAGCACGCCGCCCAGCCCCGCCGGCAGCAGCCCGTCCGGTGTCTCGAAGTTGCTGAACAGGACAGCCTCGTGCGGACTGGTCGACAGGGGCGTGAACCCGAAGATCGCCATCGTCCCCAGCACGATGAGCGCGAGGATCGCGATGACCTTGATCGCCGCGAACCAGAACTCGGTCTCCCCGAACACCCGTGCCGAGATCGCATTGAGGGTGAACAGGATGCCGGCGAACACCAGGCACCACACCCACACGTCGACGGTCGGGAACCACCTCTGCATGAGGATTCCGGATGCCGTGAACTCCGACCCGAGGGCGACGACCCAGCAGAGCCAGTACAGCCAGGCCGTGACGAATCCCGTCGCCGGTCCCATCGTGCGTGCCGCGTAGATGTGGATGGATCCCGAGACGGGGTAGACCACGGCCAACTCGCCCAGGCACACCATGACCAGCCAGACCACGAAGGCACCGAGCAGGTACGCGAGCACCGCCCCGAGCGGACCGGCCTGGTGGATCGTGTAGCCGGAGCTGAGGAACAGCCCCGATCCGATCACGCCGCCGAGGGCGATCATGACGAGGTGTCGCGCGCTCATCGCGCGGCGCAGGTGCCGCTCGGGGCTCGGGTGAGCGGCGGACGGAGCCGACGATCGGTCCATGGGTGTCCTCGGATTCGTTCTCGAGTCGGATGCCGACGGAACTCGCGGGCGCCGCGAGCCAGAGTAATGGATGCCGAGCCCCGCACGGTCGAAGCCGGTTCGCCCTTGCGCAACCCCGTCGATCACGCCTCGATCGCAGCGCTCGGACACAAGTGGTGGCGGAGCCGGCGCAGGGGAACTCCGCGCCTCGCGCGCCGGTCGGACGACCCGGCACGCTCAGTACGCTGAGGCGATGACTCCCGCCGCCGAACGCCCTGACCGCACCGACGCGCGCACGCTCTCCGAGGCGAGTCTCGCCGTCCATGCCGGCATCGAGCTCGACAGCACGCGCGCCCTCCGCACACCGCTCGTCATGTCGAACTCGTTCGCGCTGGCCGACGACCCCAGCGAGATCAGCTGGTCGGCGACCGCTCCGGGCCTGTACACGCGCAACACCGGCGTGAACCAGCAGGCGCTCGAGCGCAAGCTCGCGGCCCTCGAAGGCGGCGAGGACGCGGTCGCCCTCGCGTCCGGCGTCGCCGCCCTCCACGCGGTGTTCTTCACGCACGTGCGCGCGGGTGACCACGTCGTCGTGAGCGACGTCGTCTACGAAGCGACCTGGCGGCTGTGGACCGAGCTCCTCCCCCGCCGCTACGGCATCCAGGCGACCTTCGTGGACGTGACGGACCCGGATGCCGTGCGCGCGGCGATGCGTCCCGAGACCCGTCTCGTGTGCGTCGAGGCCATCGCCAACCCGACGACGAAGGTCGCCGACACCGCGATGCTCGCCGACATCGCCCACGAGGTCGGAGCGGTGCTGATGGTGGACTCCACGTTCACGCCTCCGCCCTTCTACCGCCCCCTCGCCGACGGGGCCGACCTCGTCGTGCATTCGCTGACGAAGTACATCAACGGTCACGGTGACGCGATGGGCGGCGCGGTGATCGGACGCTCCGAGTTGATCGAGCCGATCAAAGCCGACGCGATGGTCGACGTCGGCGGCGTCATCTCTCCGTTCAACGCGTGGATGATCCAGCGGGGATCGGTCACGCTCCCCCTGCGTCTGCGTCAGCACTTCGCGTCGGCGCAGAGGATCGCCGAGTTCCTCGACGCCGACCGGCGGGTCGCCTTCGTCGCCTACCCCGGCCTCGCCTCGCACCCCGGGCACGACGTGGCCCGCCGCCAGTTCGGCGGACGGGAGTTCGGCGGCATGATGGCGTTCGCCCTCGACGGCGACCCCGACGCCCAGAACCGGTTCGTGTCGAACCTGCGCCTGATCACGTCGGGGTTCTCGCTCGGCCACGACGACAGCCTCATCGTGCACACCGCCGCGGACGGACCGCGTACCGCGACCTACCCCGCGGAGTTCCGCCGGTACGGTCACCTGCGGCTCTCGGTGGGACTCGAGGACGCGGACGACCTGCTCGCGGACCTCGACGCGGCCCTGGATGCCACACGCCTCTGACCCCGTGACGAGGTCGAGCGGGTGACGCCTCGAACGCTACTCGCAGCCGATCCCGTCCCCGTCACGATCGAGATGGGACCCGTACCCGGGGTCTCCCCGGCGCACGGGAGCAGCGCCCGCCTCGCGGGCAGCCGTGCAGTTCTTGTAGTACACGGACTTCGGGGCCTCCGGTGCGGCGGCCTCCGGTGCGGCGACCTCGACGACGGGCGGGGCGGCATCCTTCGCCGCGACCTTCCCCTGGAGGTCGGCGATCGTCGCTGCCCGGGCGTCGAGTTCGGCCTTCGCGGTGGCCGCCGCCGCTTCCAGTTCGGCGACCCGCGCCGTGGCTGAGTCGCGCTGCTTCGTCATCGCGTCGCTCGCGGCCGTCGCCGACGCCAGAGTGTCCGCGGACTCCTCCAGCGCCGTCTGCGCCTCGGCGACATCCGACTGGAGGCCGGAGACCTGGGCCTTCAGCGTGGCCACCTCGGACTGGCTCCCCGCCCCGCCCGACACGGCGCCGACGACGAGCCCCAGCACGAGTGCCGCGCCCGCGACGAGGGCCCCGGTCCGTCGGGTGACGGGCCTCTTCATGAACGGCGTCGTCGGCTCCGGTTCGGCGGCCTCGTGCCACGCGGTCCCGTCCCAGTACCGCTGCTCGCCGTTGGCGTGTGGCGCCGCGTACCATCCGGCCGCGGGCAGGTCGATGTGCTCCATTGATCCCCCAACCGTCGCGTCATCGCGATCGGTGAATGTGCGCGCTCGGGTAGCGCTCCCCGTCGTCATCCTGGCGGAGCGGCCGCGGCCGCGCACGTGCCCCGGGCAGAAGATGTCGCTCTGCGGCAGCCCTTCCTGCGTTTCCCGTCTTCTGCGGATTCACGACGCGGGGGTGTCAGCGGCTCCTCGGAAGCTGATCCACCCACTCCGCGTAGGTCTGGCGGCCCTGCGAGGCGTCCGGCGACCCCCGGAGCCGGCCCGAGCTCATGGCCGCACCCATCGACCCCGGAAGCGGGATCTCGACCACCGGCCGACGGCTTCCCCGTCGTGAAAGGAGCGTTCGGACCATGTCGGCGAGGATCTCGTCGCGCGGCCCGACCAGATCGGGCGCATCGCCCGCGGGTCCGGCCTCGGCGAGGTCCACCAGCGCCTCGGCCACCTCGGCGGCGGCGATGGGGCGGACGCGGGCACGGGGAGCCACGACGAGCGGACCCATCGACCCGCGCTCGACGGTCTGCACGGCGAACTCGTGGAACTGCGCGGCGCGCAGGAGCGTCCAGGGCAGCACTCCCGCGCGGACCGCGCGTTCCTGCTCCCCCTTCGCTCCGTAGTACGAGGACGTGACGCCGTCGATACCGACGATGGAGAGCGCCACGAGGTGCGAGACTCCGGCCGCGGCGCCGGCCGATTGCAGGGTGCGAGACACCGCGAGGAAGTACTCGGTCGCCTTCCTGCGAGAGAGCGTCTGGATGCCGCTCACGTCGATGATCGTCTCCACGCCGGCGAGCGTCTGCGCGGACAGCCCCTTCGTCAGATCGTGCCCCGTCGACCGGGTCAGGGAGACGACCTCGTGTCCCCGGGCCTGAGCGAGCCGACGCACGTGTGACCCGACGATGCCCGTCGCACCGCTGATGGCGACCTTCATGGCTTCCTCCCCTGGCACACCCCGCGCGTGGCCCTCGCTCAGAGTGGCACGTCGGAATCGACCGGTTCCGGGGATTCCTCGAGGGTGGACGAATCACCGCCACAACAAATCACGAAAAGATAACGCCGCCCTCTTCCCTTCCGTTATCTCACCGTTATAGAGTGCTCGCACGGTAGTTGTTTTGCTGTGGCAGCTACCGACATGTGATTGCAGGACACTCTGGTGCAGAGATGGGCCGGTCGAGATTCCTCGGCCGGCCCTTCGTCGTTTCCACCGCCGCTTCTGACACCGAATCATCGGGCGAGGCAGCAGGATGAGGGGGTGAACGATGCAGACCTCACCGAACCCGACGGACGCCTCGTGCTGGTGCGGCACGGCGAGACCGAATGGAGCCGCACCGGCCGCCACACCGGACTCACCGACATCCCCCTCACCGAGACGGGTGCGTACAAGGCCGAGCTCGCGGGGACGCTCCTCGCGACCCGGCGGTTCGATCTGGTCCTGACGAGTCCCCTGCAGCGCGCGGTCGAGACCGCCTCCCGCGCCGGCTTCCCCGACGCGCGGCCCGAGCCGCGACTCGTCGAGTGGGACTACGGCGCCTTCGAAGGCCTCACCACTCCCGAGATCATCGAGCAGCTGGGGCGCCCCTGGACGATCTGGCAGGCGGGCGCTCCGGCCGGGGCCACTCCCGGCGAGAGCATCGAGCAGGTCACCGCGCGGGCGGCATCCCTCCTCGACGACCTTCGCCCGCGCCTGCGCAGCGGCGAACAGATCCTCGTGTTCTCGCATGCGCACTTCCTGCGCGCGCTCGCGGGAGTGTGGCTCGGCCTCACCGCGGCGGGCGGGCGCTACTTCGTGCTGGGCACCTCGGCCGTGAGCGAGCTCGGCTTCGAGCACGGCAACGCCGTCATCACGCAGTGGAACCACGTGCGTGGGCGCTGATCGAGCACCCCGACGAGGCGCGGATCCGAAATCACGAAAAGATAACGCCGACCTCTTCCCTTCCGTTATCTCACCGTTATAGAGTGCTCGCACGGTAGTTGTTTTGCTGTGGCAGCTACCGACATGTGATTGCAGGACACTCTTGGTGCACCAGGCTTGGGAGAGCCTTTTCCGGGCCCAGCACGAGGTGTTCGAAGAGCTGCGGACGGACTTCGACGGCTCGGAACTGACGCAGGCCGAGTACGACGTGCTCCTCACCGTCACCCGCGCTCCCGACATGACCGCGCGCCTCCGCGACGTCACGGGCAACATGCTGATCAGCCAGCCGAGCGTCTCCCGCCTCGTCGAGCGCATGGTCGCGCGCGGGCTGCTCACCAAATGCGCCGATCCCGACGACGGTCGCGGCTCTCTCGTGACCGCGACCGAAGAGGGCGCCGTGGTGTTCCGCCGCCTCGCCGCGGCCCACGGGCGCTCGATCGCGAACCGCATGGCCCGCCTCGACGACGACGAGCTGGCGCAGCTGCACGCGCTGACGGCGAAGCTCCGCGACCCCGCTTGAGCCGTCGGCATCCGCCGAACCCGCACGCGCTCACCGAGCCCGTACACAGTGGTCCGCAATCGCGTGCGGGCTCCGCACGCGCGTGCTGTTCTGCGCCGCCCGGCCCGGGTCAGCACTCGATGACGTTGACCGCGAGGCCGCCCTCGCTCGTCTCCTTGTACTTCGTCGACATGTCGATGCCGGTCTGACGCATCGTCTCGACGACGGCATCCAGCGATACGTAGTGCGACCCGTCTCCGCGCAGCGCGAGCCGGGCCGCCGTCACGGCCGTCGAGGCGGCGATCGCGTTGCGCTCGATGCACGGGATCTGCACGAGCCCGCCCACCGGGTCGCACGTGAGTCCGAGGTGGTGTTCCATCGCGATCTCGGCGGCGTTCTCGATCTGCCGGTTCGTGCCGCCCATCACCGCGGTCAGGCCGCCCGCGGCCATCGCGCAGGCGGAGCCGACCTCGGCTTGGCACCCGCCCTCGGCACCCGAGATCGACGCGTTGGCCTTGAACAGCGAGCCGAGCGCCGTCGCCGTCAGCAGGAAGCGCCGGATGCCACGGCGTCGGTTCGCCTCCGCCACGTCGCCGTCGTCCCACCCCGAGACCTCGCCCCGTGTGACGGCGTGCCCGTCGTAGCCGAGCAGAGCACTGCCAACGAGCTCGCCGTAGGGCGTGACGGCATTGCCGGCCCCGAGACCGGAGTCCGCGAGGAACCGCCACCAGTACATCGCCACGGCCGGGAGGATGCCCGCGGCCCCGTTCGTCGGCGCCGTCACGACGCGCCCTCCGGCGGCGTTCTCCTCGTTCACCGCGAGCGCGAACGCGCCGAGCCACTCCCCCGGCAGTTCGCGGTGCCCCTCGGCTTCGATGGCCTCGAGCTGCTCCCGGATCACCGAGGCGCGACGCTTCACCTTCAGGATGCCGGGAAGCACCCCGTCGTGCGCGAGTCCCGCGTTCACGCAGGCGGCCATGGCATCCCAGATCCGGTCGAGGCCCGCGGCGATCTCCTCGTCGGATCGCAGCGCCTCTTCGTTGCGGCGCGCGGCCTCGGCGATCGTGATGCCCTGCTCGTCGCACAGCGCGATCAGGGTCGCTGCATCGTCGAACGCGAGGGGGAACGGCGCGGCCGAGACGCGCGGAGGCTCGCCCTCGCGCCGGATGAACCCGCCGCCGATGGAGTAGAAGGTCTCGTCGGCCAGAACCCCGCCGTCGGCATCGCGCGCGACGAGCGTCATGGCGTTCGGGTGGCCGGGCAGGCGCGTGCGCGGAGCGAGCACCACGTCGTCCTTCGAGAACGCGATCTCGTGGTCGCCGGCGAGGGCGAGCGCGCGCCCCTCGGGCCAGTCCGACCACGCCCGGCGCACGGCATCCGGATCCACCGTCTCGGGGTGCAGGCCCTGGAGCCCGGCGACCACCGCATCGGGGGTGCCGTGACCGATGCCCGTCGCGCCGAGCGATCCGTACAACGCGCAGGAGACGGATGCCACGCGCCCCAGCCGTCCGTCGGAACGAAGGCGGGTCGCGAAGTCGGCGGCGGCCCGCATGGGTCCGACCGTATGGGAGCTCGAGGGTCCTACACCGATGGAGAACAGCTCGAACGCCGAAACGTAGGCGCTCATGCCCCCAGCGTACGTGGCGCCCCCGACATCGCGCGGCTACGCCCTCGCAACCGCTGCGCCACGCCCGGGATGCACTCCGTTCCAGGCCGATTAGACGTCTCCGCCGGTCGCGGCTATGCTGGACCACGGCCTGCGCGCCGTTTCGCGCGGAGGCCCTGCGCCCGTAGCTCAATGGATAGAGCATCTGACTACGGATCAGAAGGTTAGGGGTTCGAGTCCCTTCGGGCGCACACTGTGTTGAGACAGTGAAAGGCCCGGCCGGAAGAAATTCCGAGCCGGGCCTTGTCTCATTTCCGGGCAGCGATGATCCACCGTGCCGCTGCCAGGTGTGTACTCGAGTACAGGTCGCAACGCGCCGGACGGACGTAGCGTCGAAGGGTGCCCCCTCCGCCTCCACCCCGGCACTCGCTTCGTCCTCTCGACGACGAGCGCGAGCGGGCGGGCTTCGCGTCCACGCGGTCGCGTCGCTTCGAGATCGTGGACGGCCGCTATCCCCATCCCGCGGTGTCTCTCGGCTGGCGCCACCACAACCTCGCCGATCGAGACAGGCTCAGGGCGGCGGTGACGACCGCGATCTCCGAGGGCGGTGAGCCGCTCCTCGTCACGTGGTCCGCCGATCCCGGCGCCGGTCAGGTGACCGCGCTGGTCCCGGCGCCGGCGAACCCCGCGTGGTTGGTCAGACTGCTCCACGCGGCCGCGGAACAGGGCGTCGGCCCGCCCGTCTCCGCGATCGTCGGCGACGAAGGCGCCGTGGCGTCCGCGGGGTCGGCTCTGGATGCCGTCGCCTTCACCGGCGCACGATTGACTCCGTCTCCGGTGCGGAGCGTCCTGCATCGACGCACGAGAGACGGCGTGACGCGAACCACCATCACGGGGATCGACCCGGCGCTGCGTTTCGGCGGGCCGGCGGCGGCGCTGGCCTTCCGTGCCGCGGCAGAGGGCCCGAATCCTCTTCTCCCGTCAATCGTCGGCCGATCGGGGCTCACCGCGACGATACGGGTCATCCGCGGACTGCAGGACGGTGTCTCCACCGTCACCTGGATGGTGGATGCCCCGGAACGCGCCGGCCTCCTCGCGCTCGAGGCGGTGCTGGATGCAGGTGCCCTCGGCTTCCGCGTCGAGCCCGACATGCTGTCCGTCTCACGCGAGTCCCTCCTCGCGGAGCTCCACGGCCACCGGCACTCTCCCGTGGAGTTCGCCCGCGCGCTGACGCGCTACGAGACGCTCGGCTGGGACGGCGATCTCGTCCGAGACCCTCGATCCGCTCTCGCAAGCGTGTCCGCCGCCCAGGTGGGCGAAGCGATCTCGGGACTGTTGAAGCCGGTCGTCGACGTGCTGGGCCGGACCTGACTCACTCGCGCGGGCGGAAGTGCGGATCGTCGGTGATGGTCACGAGCCCGCGCGCGATCGCCGTGACGAGGATCTGCACGCGGTCGCGCACGCCGAGCTTCTCCATGATCTTCACGAAGCGCGCCTTGATCGTGGACTCGGTCACGAAGAGGTGCTGCGCCATCTCCCGGTTGCTCAGGCCGTCGGCGAGCAGCGCGATGACCTCGAGCTCTTTCTCGGTGAGGACGCTCATCAGCGCCTCATCCGGCTCGAGGGTGGCGGGCGTGGACTCCTCGAGGCCACGGACGACGTGCCGCGTCACGTCGGGCGACAACACGGACTCTCCCGCGGCGACGGCGTGGACGGCGGCGACGATGTCCTTCGGGAGCGCGTCTTTGACGAGATAGCCCGACGCGCCCGCCCGGAGGAGATCCACGACGTACCGATCGGTCGAGAACGTGCTGAGGCCGAGGATGGCGATCTCGGGGAACTCCGCGTGGATCTGCGCGGTCGCCCGCACACCGTCCATGATCGGCATCTGCATGTCCATGAGGATGACGTCGGGCCGGAGGGCGCTCGCCTGCGCCACGGCGACCTGGCCGTTGGCTGCTTCGCCCACGATCTCGAGACTCGGATCGGACCCCACGTAGTCCCGCAGGATCTCGCGCGTGATCGCCTCGTCGTCCACGAGCAGCACCCGGATCACGGTGTCTCCTCCGTGACCTTCATGGGCTGTAGCGCCCGCTCGAGCGGAAGAGTCATGATGGTTCGCCATTTTCCTTCGCTCATTCCGCTGGTGACCGATCCCCCGAAGACCTCGCTGCGCGCGCGCATCGCCTCGAGGCCCGTCGTCGTCGACGAGAGGGGGCTCGTGGATGCGGGCGCATCGACCGTGCTGACGATCACCGCGTCGGACCCGACGGTCATCGTCATCTCCACGGGCTGCGAGGGATCCGCGTGCTTGAGCACGTTCGTGCCCAGCTCGCGGATCGTGCGCCGCAGGGCCTGTCGCAGGCTCGCGGGGACACGGGCGAGTTCGCCTTCGAGGGTGAACACGACGTCGAAGCCCGCGCGCTGCAGGGCGTCCGCCACCCCCTCGAGGTCATGCGCGAGGCCGACCGCGCTCGTCGTCTCCCCCGACAGTTCCGGGGAGCCGAGGAGGTCGGCCTCGTCAGAGGGGGCCGACTGGACGGCGTCGCTCTTGAGCAGCAGCACGAGACTGCGGAGGTCGGTCAGCGCCTGCTGGGCCGAGTCGCCGATCCCCTCGATGATCTGCGCCGTCTTGCTCGGGTCCTGGACGAGCTGCGCGCGACGCGCCTGCATCGCGATGATCGTCACGTCGTGGGCGACGATGTCGTGCAGCTCGTACGCCAGCGTCATGCGCTCGTCGGCACGGATACGCGCCTGCTGTTCGCGGAGCGAACGGATCTGAGCGGCGCTGCGATCGTTGCGTCGACCGTAGACGCCGAGGCCGAGTCCCGCGCCGGCCGCGACGATCATGATCAGGAGGACGACGAGAACGGTCGAGATGGTGAGCTCGGTCGGGTGGACGACCATGGACAGCGACATCAGGACGATGCTCGCGGGGGCGAAGACCAGAGCGACCCGGAGGGGGAGCATCATCGCGCACAAGCCCAGCGTGATGGCCGTGGGGAACGTCATCTGCGCGATCTGATACTCGGTGCCCACGGTGGCGAGCGCGGCGAGCAGGCCGACGATCGCGAGCAGTAGCGTCACGGCGGCCGGCACCGCACCGACGAGCAGGGCGAGAAGTGGCAGACAGGGGACGACGAGGAACACCCAGCCGATGGGTGTCGCGAGGTCCAGCTCTCCCGCGCTGATGTCGACGGCGATCAGCGCAGCCGTCACCGCGATGAGCAGAACGCGGGCGATCCACTTTCCGGGCAGGGGCTTGACCTCGGTGAACCACGGGGGTGGACGTCCTACCACGTGGCCACCCTAACCGGCGGGCTCGGTCCGACATGAACTTTCGACCACACTCTTCGCCGTCCGGCTGAGGTGTGTCCTTTCGTATATGCCGGCCCTTCGCGGCAGCCGACAGGGTCGGATCAAGCGCTTCCGACAACCGCCGGAAACTCCTCGAAGGGTCTCTCATGCTCACTTCCGCCGCCGTCACCGCCACCCTCGTCCTCGCCCTCTCCGGATCGCCCGCGGCAGCTCCCGCCCCCGTTCCCGCCGCCGTCTCGGCCGTCTCGGCGGACGCTTCGCAGGCGTACCTCCCGCTGAACTTCTGGTGCGCGTTCCTCCGCATGTGCAAGTGACCATCGCCATCCCTCCCCGACGGAAGAGAGACGTCTGCCCATGAGCGCGACCATCGTCACCCCGGCACCGGTCCGGCGCGAAACCCTCGACGCAGCGGACCGCGCTCGGCCTTTCCTCCGCCGGGACACCTTCTACGCCGAAGCGGACGACGGAGTCCAGTTCGCCTCCGCTGGGCCGGCCTTCCACCTGAGCGGACGCGGTTCCTTCCCGGTCTTCGAGCGGATCGCGCCGTTCCTCGACGGTCAGGTGTCCCGCGCGGAGTTGCGCGCAGCTCTCGGCCCCGTGCACTGGCCGGTCGTCGAGCGGATCCTCGGCCATCTCGCCGAGCGCGGCTTCCTCCGCTGGATCGCCCAGGAGGACGTCGACACGGTCGGGGAGGACGACCGCACCGCCTACGCCGAGCAGATCGCGTTCCTCGCGCAGTACACCGACACCCCCCACGCTTCGTTCGCGATGTTCCGCGATGCGCCCGTCTCTCTCGTCGGGCAGTGCCCGCTCGGTGACGCCGTCGTCCAGAACCTCGCGGCGAACGGGCACCGCGACCTGACCGTCGTCGACACGTCCGAAGCGGGCCCGCTCTCGGACGATGCCCGTGACGCGGTCCACCTGCTGATCCTGCCCACGGCCGAGGCCTACGCGTGGTTCGCGCGGCATCGGGGGCAGCTGGATCCCGCGCGGTGCCTGCTCGTCCTCCCCGTCGGCGACCGGCTGTGGGTCCTGCCCCACGCGTGGCGTGCGGACGCCCACGCCGCGCCGGACTGGAAGGATGCCGTCATCGCGCTCGAGGGGGCCGGGGTCGCCCCCGCCCTCGAAACGCTGTTCGCCGCGGCGGAGGAAGGCCTCACCCCGCTGCAGGGTCGCGCCGCATCGGTGCAGGTCCAGCGGATGCTGGGTGCTCTGCTCTCGTACGAGATCTTCAAGGGTCTCACCGGGGCTCTCGCCCCCGAGACCGAGGCAGGTGCCATCTCGCTCGACGCGACCACCGGCGAGACCGTGGCGCACCGCATTCTTCCCAGCACGCAGCGCAGCCGCGTGACGTCCGCACCCGCGTCCTCCCCGACGAAGAAGGCCACGAGCCTCACACCCGACGACTCTCGACCGGACGATTACGGACGGTGGGAGCGTCTCGTCGGTTCCCTCACCATGCCGATCACGGGGTTCGCGGACGAGCACCTGATCCAGCTCCCCCTGAAGGTCGCCGTCGCGACGACGAGCGAGGGCGCCGCGGTCCGGGCACCGAGCCTCTGGACCCTCGCCGACGCGCGGAGCGAGGCGATCGCCCGCGTGTACGAGGAGCTCGTCGCGAGCCTCGAACCGCCCCGTCCGCTCCTGCCGTTCACGTCGTTCGACGGCGAGAGGGCCGAAATCGACGCGGCGCGGATCTTCCGCCGTTCTCGCGCGAATGCGGCCGGGCGCTATGAGCGTTCCGCCGCCGCGGTCGGTGTCGCCCTCACCGAGGGGGATGCCGTGCTCCGGGCGCTCTTCAAGGCGGCCACCGAGCACCTCCTGCTGCAGCACGTGTCCGAGCCCGCCGGGGCCGTGCTGTCCGCCGCTCCCGAAGGCACCGTCCTCACCTTCCTCGCCGATGCCTCCGCCGGCTCGGGCGACCTCGGGTACATCGCCCTCGGGTCGCTCGCCGTCGCCGGGACGACGCTCGAGGTCCACGTGGTGATCGCGACGCTCGCCGTGGACGACCGCCTGCTGTGGCACGTCGCGGCCGGAGACAGCGCCGCAGCCGCCGCCGCCACCGCGGCGACCGAGGTGATCGCCCTCGGCCAGTACGACGATGCGGGGGCGAGGACACCGTCGATGGAGATCTGGCCCGGCATCGACCCTCGCGCCCTCGTCGCCGCGGAGACCCCGGAAACCGCGGAGACCGCGGAGACCGCGGAAGCCGTGACGCGCACGACGCGGGCACGGGTGGTCGCCGCGTCCCTTCGCGCCCCCGTGCTCACCGCCGCCGACCTCCACGCCGCCGCCGCGGTCGTGCTCGGATGACGGGACGGACCGTGAAGCTGCTGACATCCGACCGCTACGTGCTCGCCCCCGCGCCGCACCACTGCACCGAGTGCGCCCGCAAGCGCCTCGGCGACATGGATGACTTCCAGCTCCGCAGTCCCGCGGACCGGCGCCGATCGGTGAGCGCCGCCGCGACGAACCCCTTCCTCTCGATCTTCGTCGACGCTTTCGTCCCGGATCTCACGACCGTCGACGAGCGTTACACGGCCATCGGCGTGCACGATCTGCGCGTGCACCACGGTGAGGTCGTGGACGCGGCGCACTGTCCGCACGCCCGCGCCTCGGTCGTCGTGCCGCGGGAGCGCGGCGACGGGTACCGCCCCTATCCGCTCGCGGGATATTTCGCGACGGCCCCGGAGGCGCCCGAGCTGTGCAACCCGGTGACGGGGGTCCTGTCGGCTCACGCGACGGACGACGTCGCTTCGCTCGTGACCGCGAAGGTCTCGGGGTTCACGATGTCGCACGGCGAGCACGGCCCCTACGTCCGCGCGTGGGGCGGGCACTGCGAGAGCTATGCACGATCGCGGTGGGTCGGGCTGGTCGAGGGCATCGAGCGCATCTGCTGCGCCGAGCCGTCTCCGGCGGACCTGTGGGGCGCGGTCCCCGAGGGCGTGCGCGAGATCGGGCTGGACGAGTTCGGAGTGGATGCCGCGTCCTGGCGGATCCCCCACCCCGTCGTCGGCACGTGGACCCTCGGCCGGGACCTGGTCACGGGAGAACCCGTCGCCCTACCGACACGGACCGTCTTCTACGAGGCACCGATCGCCGATCCGGTCTACGTCCAGGACTCGTCCAGCGGGTGCGCGGCCGGAGGCAGCGACGCCGAAGCCACGCTGTTCGGTCTGCTCGAAGTCGTCGAACGCGATGCCTTCCTCCTTGCCTGGTACGGCGACCTCCCGCTCCGGGAGATCCGCACCGACAGCATCCGCGACGAGGAGTCCCGCCATTACCTGCAGCGGCTGAGACTCGTCGGACGCACCGTGCGCTTCCTCGACGCGACGGTCGGGGTCGGCATCCCGACCGTCGTCGCGGTGTGCGACACGGCATCCGGGGGCGTCTGCCTGGGCGCGGGGTCGCACCCCGACCCGGAACGCGCGCTGAAATCGGCGCTCGTCGAAGTGGCATCCGATTTCCAGGTCATCGAGACCCGCGTTCATCAGCGACGCAACGAGCTCGAGGACATGCTGCGGGACCCCGACGGCGTCCGCGGCGTCGAAGACCACGCCGACCTGTACGGGCTGCCCGGCGCCCGCGAATGGCTGACCACGTGGGCGCACACTCCGACCCCCGTATCGACGCAGGTCGCGCTCGCGGAGCTGCGTCGGAACGCCGCCGCGGGCGCCGGCGTCGAGACGGACCTGGATCTCGTCGTCGAAGCGATCGCCGCCGCGGGGTTCTCGCCCCTCGTCGTCGACGTCGGCTCGAGCCTGTCCCGCCGCTACGGGTTCAGCTGCGTCAAGGCGGTCGTCCCGGGCCTGCTGCCCATCGATTTCGGGTGGTCGAACCAGCGCGCGCTGCGCATGCCGCGCCTCCGCGAGCAGAGCGAGCGCTGGCTACGGCAGCACGGCGGTGCCGACGAGACCTTCCTGCCGCACCAGCGCCCCCACCCGTTTCCTTGAGCCGGAGAACCTGACATGTCGATTCACGCTTGGCCCGGCGTCCTCCCGGGGACGGCAGCCGTCCGTTACGCGCACCTCATCCTCGATCGCGTGCGGGACGGGATGCCGAACGACGACTGGAAGGTCGACTGGACGAACGCCCCCCTCACGGTGGCCGACTACCGAGACGCGCCGCTGCGCCTCATGGATGCCGACGAGTCGACCGACGTCGACGGAGCCGCGCCCCGTGCTCTCAGCCGCACGATCGCCGCGGTCTGTCTGAGCGCCTACGGCATCACGGGTCCGCGACTCAACGTCAACCTCAACGACCGCCCCGAGGTCCACGCGCGGGTCGCGAACGTCAAGTGGGGACGCGGAGCCGCATCGGGCGGGGGCCGTTACGGCATCGACCTCTATCTCGTCCACGGCGGAGACGACGCACTGGACGCGGGTGTCTATCACTTCAGCGTGATCGCCAACGGGTGGGAGCAGCTGCAGCGCCACGACCGCACCCGCGAGGTCCGCGGCATCCAGAGCTACGTCCGCGAGGCGCGGTCGTACCTCGTGGCGACCGTCAACTTCTGGCGCTCGGCGTTCAAGTACAGCGATTTGGCCTACCAAGCGACGGCGATGGACGTCGGAACGTTCTTCGGTGCGCAGTGGGAGACCCTCGGCGACGACGTCGCGGGCACGTGGGACATGGAGGTCGACGAGACGGGTCTCGCCGCCCTGCTCGGCATCGATCCCCGGGATCAGGGCGTGTACGCCGTGCAAGCGTGGGGGCCGATCCCGGCAGGAGCGGCGCGCGAGGTCGTCGTGCCGGCGCCTCCGCCGGTCGCGGCGTTCCGTCGCGACCGCGCGGTCGTCCGCTTCCCCACCGCGACCGCTCTCCAGGACGACATGCGCCGGGAGAGCCCGGATGTGTCGGCACGGACGAAGCTCGCGATCGTCCCCGACACCACCGTCCCCGACGACGCGGGCCGCCGTCGCCTCGCCGCCCGGGAGACGAGCTTCGGTCGCTTCAGCGGAGAGTCCATCACCGAGGACGCGCTCGACCGGATCGTCGCTCGCGGCCGATCCGCCGCCCACGCCCTCACCGGCGGGGCTCCCCACGCGCCCGCGCTCTCGTTCCTCATCTACGCCCACCGGGTCGAGGGGCTCGAACCGGCCTTGTACCTCGACGACGAAGAGGGGCGTCGTCGCCTCGACGACGGCGATCAGTCGTCGTTCCTCGAGAGCACGTACTTCCTGCACAACTACATGGGGCGGCGCGCCGCGTGCACTCTCATCGTGTGTGCCGCCGTGATCGACGCCGCTCGCACGCGCGGCGTGCGTGGATACCGCGTGACGAACGCGGTCGTCGGCGCCGCGTGCCAGGCGCTGCTCACCGACGCGAACGCCGTCGGAGTCGCCACGGGCACCGCCCTCGGATTCGACGCCGCCGCCCACGCGCGGCACGCCGGGATCGATCCACGGGAGAGCACCCCGATGCTCATGATCATGCTGGGGGTCGACACCCCGGGCTCGGGACGCGTGCGCGCCGACATGACGGCCGAGGTGGCGTCGTGAGCGCGGCCGTGGACGCTCGGTGGCAGCTGAGATTCGGGGGGTTGCCGGCATCCGTCGTCCGCGAGCTGGAAGACCCGGCGCACCGCGACAGCTTCGGAGCCTTCTGGGATGCCTCTCGGCACCTGTCCGCGGCGAAGCAGGCCGTGAGCGACGCCCTGCACGGCCTCATCTCCGCGCGGCGGGAGGCGGGGGCGGAGACCGCGACGCTCGTCGCCCTCCGTCGCGCCCTGTTCAAGCAGGACGCCGACGCGGTCGAGCGTCGCCTCGCGGCCCTCACCCCGCTCGAGCGAGACGGCGTGCTCGACCGCCTCGGGGAGCATGCGGAGCCGCTGCGGGCATGGCTGGCGCACGAGCGCCGGCACCGCGAGGACTTCGACGAGATGCTCGCCGGGCAGCGCACACGGCTCTGGGAACAGGTGGCGCAGCACGGCTTCCTTCCGGGTCTCGCCCTCTCGGCCCCCGACCTCGTCGCCGAGGTCGACCGGTACGGCCGGGAGCTCGCGGCGCAGGGACGGGTCGACAAGCGGGGCAAGCGCGTCGAACGCTCGCTCGTGTCGTACGTGACCCGAGCGGCGGCGAAGACGACGCCGTTCTCCTCCCTCGGTCCTGTCGCCTTTCCCGGTGCGACACCGCGCTCGAGCGCCGAGGAGGGCCGCTTCGCGCGCTCCCGCTGGTCGGTGTATCCGCTCGCCCGCGTGCTGTCGGCGATCGCCGAGGACGCGGACCTCGTCGCGGGAGTCTCACTCCGCCGCAGCCCGTACGTCCGGCGACAGGATGCCGCGACCCTCGTCGACCGTGCGACCTGGACGTTCTCCGAGGTCGACACCCGCGACGACTACGCGGCGTGCGTCGAATCCCGCGTGCGCCTTCCCGCGGAGGGCGTCCTCGCCGCGGTCGACGAGATCATGGACCGGCTCGGGGACGACACGACGTGGGGTGCGCTGACGGACGAGCTCGTCGACTCGGCGGGTCTCGACCATGACCGCGCCTCGGACCTCGTCGCCAGCCTCGTTCGGCTCGGCGTCCTCGTCGCCCCCGCACTGACGATCGACGCGTTCGACGCGGACGCCTTCGACACCACTCTGGAGCAGATCGCCGGCGGCGGCTCGCGCGCCGAAGAGATCGCCGTCGCTCTGCGCCGCTATCGGGACGACGCCGCCGCCACGGTCGACGTCGTCGATCCCCGCGAGCGCGCCGCGCACGTCCAACGGCTCCGCGGGCTGGTCGCGGACATCTACGCCACCGCGGGAATCATCGCCGAGCCGCCGCGATCGGTCGTCTACGAAGACGTCGTCTTCCCCGCGTCCGGCTCGAGTCTCGCGGAGCCGCTGGCGACCTCGGCATCCGGTGCCGATGCTCTTCTGGCCTTCGTCGATCTGCTCGACACGAGTCACGTGAAGCGCGATCTCCTCACCGGCTATTACCGCCACCTCCGCGAGGCCGGAGAGGAAGTCGACGATGTCGCCGCGTTCCTGCGAGGTTTCGACGTCGACCTGCTCGAGTCGTTCGAGGGCTACGTCCTCTCCGACATCGCCGACGACGAGCTCGAGACCGACCCGTGGCTCCGCTGGGGCGGCGCGTGGCGACGCGAAGCGGCCCGCCGTGAGCTGCTGTCGGTCCTCCTCCGCCACCAGCGCGCCGTCCCCTTCGACGGCATCGACATCGCGGCCGAACTGGACGCGCCGCCGGTCGACCTCGAGGCGGAGGCGCGCCGGATCTCCGCGACGACCTCGCGTCTGACGGCGCCGTTCCGTCACCTCAATCTCCTCCTCCAGCACGACGTCGCGTCGGGGGTCACCGTGATGAACGACTGCTTCGGCGGGGTCGGCTTCTCGGTCTCCCGCTTCTCCCACGTCATGTCCGAGCCGGCGTCGGAACTCACCGACGACGTCGAACGGGCCGCCGAGACCGCGGGCGTGCGGCTCGTGGAGATCAGCGGCGGAACCGTCTTCTCGAATCTGAACCTGCACGCCCCCGTACTGCTCGTCCGCTTGGCGGTGCCGGGCGACCCGGTGCGACCGGGAGACTCCGGCATCCGGCTCGACGACCTCGCGGTGCGATGGTCGGACGCCCACGAGCGGGTCATGCTCGTCGAACGGGCCACGGGGATGATCGTCCACCCGGAGTACGCGGGCTACCTGGTGCCGGCGGCGACGCCTCGCCTGCATCAGTCGCTGTCCCTGCTGACCCCCTCGGCGAGCCTGAGCTCGAAGCCCGCGGATCTGCTGCGGGTCGTCCCGGAGGCCGGCACGGTCGTCGTGCGCCGCCGCATGAGCATCGGCGACGTCGTCGTGGTGCGCGCGGCCGCCCTCCTCCGCGGCTCCGACGTGCCGACACACGATCCGCTCACGCGCGAGGGAAACCTCGCGTGGCAGCGCTTCTGGGCGCGCCACGCGCTTCCGCCCCGCGCGTACGTGCGCGTGCTCCACGGGACTCCCGGTCGACGGGCGAAGCCGTTCTTCCTCGACGTGACGCTCGCGCTGTGCCTGTCGAACCTGCACAGCCAGATGAGGGATGCCGAGGACCAGACGGTCCTCGAGATCACCGAGGCGCTGCCCGACCCCCACGGCGCGGCCGAACGAGGCGACGGATCCCCCCGTGTCGCCGAGGCGATGGCGGGCGTCAGCATCATCGACCGATCGACCTGGAAGGAAAGCGTATGAGCGCCGTGATCCCCCTCCCCCACAGCCCCGGGGCGACCCGCGTGGACGACGAGGACGCACGCTGGGTGTCCTTCCACGTCTTCTACGGCGGTTCTCCCGACATCCTGCTGACCGAGTGTCTGATCCCCCTCGCCGACGCGCTCGTGCGCGACGGGGTCGTCCGCGACTGGTTCTACATCAACTACTGGCTCGAGGGCAGCCATGTCCGGCTGCGGCTGCGCGTTCCTCGCGAACGCACCGACGCCGCTCTCGACAGCCTCGTGCTCCCCGCCGTCGAGAGCTATCTCGCGCGCAAACCCTCGATGCATCCGATGCTCGAGCTCGCCGACAACGGCTTCTACGAGCGACTCTTCGTCGGGGAGTTCACGGATGCCGATCGCCCGCGCCACTTCGACGACGACGGCGTCCCGCTCTTCCGGCCCAACAACTCGATCGAGCGGCGCGACTACGAACGGGAGACCTTCCGCTACGGCGGCCCGGAGTGCATGATGCTCGCGGAGGAGCACTTCGTCGCCTCGACGCGCCTCGCGTGCGACGTGATGGGCGGAGGGAACCAGAACGTCCGGAGCCTCCTGCTGGGCATCGCCTCGCAGCTCAGCTTCGTGACCGCCTGCACGCTGCTGCGTGACCGCGATCTCGTCGCCGATTTCTTCGTCGCGTATCACCACCGATGGGCCTCCGGCTACGCCGAAGAGACCCCCTACGCCACCGAGAAGGGGCGCCGCACTCACGCCCTGACCGCCGTCAACCTCCGCCGCCGTCTCCTCCCGCTCCTCGACCGCCTCGTCGCCGACGACCTGGAGGGGATGCCGCAGCGGCTCCGCGACTGGGCGCAGACGAACCGCCGCGTGCGCGCGGGATTGGACGAGCTGTTCGACAGGGACGTCCTCCGCTTCGACTACCAGGACGGACGGCGGGCGCCGGAGTCGCCGTCGGCGGCGGCGTGGTCGCTGTGCCACTCGCTCATCCACATGACCAACAACCGCATGATGGTGTCGGTCGCCGACGAGGCCTTCATCGCGTACCAGATCGCCGAAGCGATGGGGACGCCGGCATGAGCGGCGAGACGCCCACGCCGGTGCTGCCCGACACCGCCCCGTGGCGCCCCCTGGTCGCCCCGGGCGTGCAGGTGGGTCCGGCCCGGTGGAACGGCGAGCAGCTGAAGAGCGACGCGTCCGTCGCCGGGCAGAACCGCATCCTGCGTCTCGGTCTGCGGGAGCGACTGATCCTCGACGCGATCGACGGGCGGCGGACGGTGGCGGAGATCCACACGTCCCTGACCGATCAGGGGCTCCCCGCTCCTGCCGAGGTCGTCGTGGCATCCCTGAACCGGTTCCTCGCCTTCGGACTCGTCGAGCGCCCGTTCACCGTGGCGGCCCCGACGATCGAGGCACTCGACACGCGAGCCGAGATCGCCGCCGAGAACCTTTCCGAGGTGTGGGCCACGGGAGCCCGTTCCGGTCGGGCGTCGCGGGTGCGGTCGGCGCTCGCGTCGTGGCCGTCGTTCGTCGTCGCACTCGTGATCGGCGCCGCCGCCACGGTCCTGGCCGCGACGGCATGGCCTGCCGCCGTGATCGCGGTGACGCACCTCACGAACCCTCTGTGGCTCGTGCCCGCCGCCGTGCTCGCGGTGGTCTGGAACCTCGGGGTCACCCTCGCGCACGAAGGGGCTCACATGAGCACCTTCCGCGCGCTCTCCGGGCGGAGCGCGCGCCTGTCGGTGACGCGCCTCGGCGTCGTCCCGATGATCAACACCCAGCTCGACGGTGTCGGTCTGCTCGATCCGGGGCGGAAGGTGCGCGTCGTCGCGAGCGGCCCGCTCGTCTCGCTGCTCGCGCTCCTCGTGCCGTGGACCGTCTTCGTCCTCGCCCCCGGGGGCAGCGTCCTCGAGCTCTTCGCCGCCGCGTCGCTCCTCCTCGACCTCGCGGTCGTCGGCCTCGCCCTGTCGTTCTTCCCCAACACCGACGGCAGTCGACTCCTCGAGGCGGTGGCATCCGTCGATCAGATCCAGGCTGTCGCCTTCCGCACCATCTCCCGGCGCTACCGCCTGCCTCGCGCGCTCCCGCTGCTCACCCGCGTCGCGGTCCGCGTCTATCCAGTCTTGCTCTCAGCGACCGTCCTGGCGGTGCTGCTGGCGGGAGTGCTCGTCGTCCGGCTGGCACTGAGCTGAGTCGCACCCGCGGCTCGGCACACCTTCGAAAGGGAAATCATGAACAACCTGTCATCGCTCGCCGTCGAACTGGACGCCTTCGAGGTCGACACCCTCGAGGTCAAGGACTACGTCGACTACTCCGAAATGGCGTTCGGCTCCACGTGTTCGTCGTCCTCGTCGTCGTCCTGCTCGTCGACGTGCACCTCGTGCTGCACCTCGACGTCGTCGTGCGCCACGGCCTGACCCCGGGCTGATCCCCGCTTCACCCCACTTGCGGTGCTGGGGCGAGCATCCCTCGTCCCAGCACCGCATCACCTGAAGGAGAGCATCGTGAACCCATCGGATCCGTGGGCGGTGGACGTCTCGGACGTCTCGCTGGCCATCCGCGGCAAGAACATCCTGTCCGGCGTCGACCTCAAGGTGGCCGCCGGCACCTTCCACGGCATCATCGGCCCCAACGGCGCGGGGAAGTCGACCCTGTTCGACGTCATCCTCGGATTCCGAGCCCCGACCTCGGGCAGCGTCCGCGTCCTCGGCAAGCCGACGCGTCCCCGCGATGTCGAGCTGTACCGCCAGGTCGGGGTGCAGCCGCAGCGGACGGCCTTCTTCCCCAAGCTGAACGCGCTGGAGCACCTCACGGCGCTGGCCCACATCTACGGGATGGGCGCCTCGCGCATCACCACGCTCATGGAGGCCCTCGATCTCACGCGCCACGCCGCAACGCGCACCGAGAAGCTCTCCGGCGGCGAGCGCCAACGGCTCGCGATCGCCTCGGCGCTCGTCCATCAGCCGCGCGTCCTCTTCCTCGACGAGCCGACGGCCGGGCTCGACCCCACGGCGCGGCACAACCTCGTCGAGATGCTGCGCTCCGGGGAGTTCCGAGACATGACCACCATCTACACGACGCACTACCTCGAAGAGGCCTCGCGCCTGTGCGATGTCGTGTCGATCCTCGATCGCGGCCGGGTGCTCGTGACCAAGTCGCCCAACGAGCTCGTGTACGAGACGGGGAGCGAGACGTCCATCCTGCTGCCGGCCGCCGTGCACCAGGCCGACCTCGTCGCTCGGCTCGACGCGATCACGACGGTCGACGTCGATTCGGCGGGGCTGCGCGTGCGCACGCGCGAGGTCGGACGCGCCTTCGAAGCCCTCGCGGCCGCGGGCATCGACATGACCAACTCGCAGGTCACGAGCGGGTCCCTCGAGGACGCGTTCATGGCATACACCGGACGGAGCTTCGAATGACCACGGCGACCACCACGCTCTCGCGTGTCATGTTCAAGGCGGATCTCCGCGATTTCGCCACCCTGTTCTTCACCTTCGTGTTCCCGGCGGGCCTTCTCGTCGGCCTCGTCCTCGGGATGGGACAGATCCCCTCGCCGCACGGTGGCGACTCGGTCAACGAGATCTCGTCGAACGTGGTCGCCTTCGGCATCGCGTTCGTCGCGGTCTTCGCGGGTGCTCAGCACATCTCGGCGTGGCGCGAGAACGGCATGCTCAACGTGCTGCGATCCGCTCCGGTCGGGTCGGGGCACGTCCTCGCGGCGCAAGCGGCCGTCGGGGCCATCCTCGCCATCGTCCAGGCCGTGTTCCTCATCGTGATCGCGGTCACTCCCTGGCTGGGGATGCAGCTCGTCCCGACGGCACCGCTCGGCATCCTCGGAGTCGCCCTCGGTTACTTCTTCTTCTTCGGCCTCGGCGTGATCCTCGCCAATCTCGTCCCCTCGATGACGGCCGTCACGATGCTCTCGTTGATCGTCGTGATCGGGCTCGGACTCGTGGGCGGAGCGATGATGCCCGTCGAGTATCTGCCGACATGGGTTCAGGACATCGCCCCCTACACCCCGGTCTTCCACATCAGAGAGGTGCTCACCTTCCTCCTCGTCGGCGTCGGCGACTGGGGCCAGGTCGGAATCTCCAGCGCGTACCTCCTCGTCATCGGTGCAGGGCTCTTCCTCGTCGCCCGCAAGACGATGCGTCTGAGCTGATCCCATGATCGGTCTCGCGCACAGCGCCCCGTCGCGCGACAGCGCCGCGGTCTGGACCGCGCCGGCAACCGTCGTCGTCGGCGCGGGAGGCATGACCCACGCCGAGCGGGACGCCGTGATCGCCGACCGGTGGTTCCGGGCACGGCCCCATGTGCAAGCGCAGGTGGTGTCGCGGTCCGGTGTGCGCAGGGTCGGCGGGCCGGAGGACGGCGAGCTGCTCGGTCGGATCGTGCGCTCTCTCCGTGACTTCGCGTCGGCCGGTGCGGCCGAGGCGACGAACGTGTGGGAGGTCGACCAGCGTTCGGGACTCATCCGGCACACCGAGTTGATCGAGATCGCGACACCGAGCAGCGGGTCCGCGGCGCAAGCCCCCCGAGTGGATGCCGTCTCCCTGCGCGAGCGCGATCTCGCCGGCTGGGAGTGGGAGTCGGCGGGTCTCATCGACCCGATCGCCGCCCTCCTCGCCCCCGAGGTGACGGATGCCGTGGCGTGCCCGACCCTCGCGCCCGCCTCGGGCGCGACAGCCACCCGGACGCGTGACAGCGCCCGACGCCTCACGTGGTCGGGGCAGGGGGAATCGTTCGCGGGTTCTCGGCGCTCCGCCGTCGTCGAGGGAATCGAACGGCTGGTCGGCGGGCAGCAGTTCACCCCGCGGCATCCGCTGAGGTCGGCGCGGTCGCTCGAGGGGCGTGTGCTGACGCCCCGGGCGTTCGACCCCTACCTCGACGCGGCCTACGGGCACCTCGTCGAACGCTTCGACGCCGAGACGCCGCACGAGTGGGTGCCGGGCTCCTCGTTGCGCGACGACGCGCACGTCTGGATTCCTCGCGAACTCGTCTACTACGCCGAGATCCCCGAGAACGGACGATGGGCTCTGGGGACGTCCTCGGGGTGCGCGACGGGCAGTTCCCTCGATGAGGCGACGGTCTTCGGTCTGCTCGAGCTCATCGAGAGAGACACCTTCGTCAACGCCTGGTACGGCGGTATCGATGCCGTGCCGGCCCTGACCGAGGGGTTTCCCGGTGCCGCCGGGATGCTCGCCCGTGTGCGCCTGCTCGGCTGGCGGATGGAGCTCGGACTCCTGCGCAACGCCTGGAACATCCCCGTCTTCGTCGCCGCCGTCGACACGGGCGAGGTCCGCGCTTTCGGCGCCGCCGCCCATCTCGACGTCGCGACCGCCGGTCTGCGCGCGATGACCGAAGCGGTCGCCTACGCCCCCGGACGCATCTTAGAAGTCGCCGACAACGCCCACAGGGTCGACGAGCTTCGCCGCGACCCGCGCCGCGCGCGGCACATCGAAGACCACCCGTTGCTTCCCGTGCGGGGCGCGCATCCGGCCTACGCCACGATGTGCGGGGATCCGCGAGAGGCTCTGCCGCTCGACGAGATCTCTTCGTTCGCGGATGCCGGGACCCGTCTCTTCCGCGAAGGCGACAGCCGTGCGGGGGTCGACATCCGCGGCATCCGGTCGGCTCTCGTCCGACTCCTCGCCGATGAGGGGATCGAGACCTTCCGGGTCGTCCAGAGCGCCCCCTTCGAGAAGCAGCTCGGCCTGGAGACGGTGATGACACTCGCCCCCGCCCTGTCGCAACTCGACTTCGGGTGGGAGGCGCAACGCGTCCGCACCTCGACGCGGCCCCTCGACCAGGCCCGACTGCTCACCGGCCGCCGCCCGTCCGCGCTCCGCGACCTGCCGCACCCGTTCTCATGACCCGTTCCCCCGCCTCAGGCCCGGTGCGGAAAGCGCACGGGACGACCGTCTCGCTTCTGGCATTCGCCGCGCTGTACGTCGTCGCCCTCGCGTGGGCGCCCACCTGGTGGTGGGCGACGGGTGCCGCGGTGCTCGGGGCCGGGATCGCCCTGGGGGCGTGGTGCCTCGCGCGCCGAGCGCGGCACCCGGCTCGACAGCCGGGTGCCCGCGCGCTCCGGGCTGTCGCCCTGACGTCGTTCACCGAAGCCGTCGGACTCACCGCCGCCGTGGCGACGTTCCTGGTCGCCGACCTCCGCTGGCTCGCCCTCCCCCTTCTCCTGACGACGGTGACGGTGCACGTGGCGAGCCTCGCGGTGGCCTTCCGCCGAGCCGCCGACGCGTGGGCTCTCGGGTGGATCGTGGTGGCGACGGTGATCGCGTGGAGCTGCGGACCGGATGGAACGGCCTGGGCCTGGCCCGTGTCCGGCGCGCTCGCCGCGGGCATGTGCGTCGGGTACGTCCTCGCCCTCCATTCGGCTCGACGATCGGGTCGCGTGCGCGCCGACTCGTCGCCTGACGTGTCGGTTCGCGAATCGGCATCCCCTGCGACGTGACCACGCTCGCAGACCATCCCTGAAAGGAAGACGCAATGAAACTCGCATCCCTCGCCGCCGAACTGGACGCCTTCGAGGTCGAGACCCTCGAGGTCAAGGACTTCGTCGACTACTCCGACATGGCCTTCGGCTCGACGTGTTCCTCGTCGTCGTCGTCCTCGTGCACATCGACGTGCGCCTCGACGTGCGCTTCGACCTCCTCGTGCGCCACGGCGTGATGCCCGCGCGCTGGTGATGTCCGAGCGCTGACGATCTCGCGCGCCGGTGGGGCGGCGGTCGGGCCGTCGTCCTTCCGGCGCGCGGTGGGCGGATGTGGATATCAGGCGACCGTGCGCTCCGTCATGATGCCGCGAGCACGACGGCGCTCCGGTGGCTCACCTCCGCGGGAGTGCCGCGCGTCACCGTCATCGTGCGCAATCCGGGGTCGATGGTGACGGTGGCGAGGGTCGCCCATCGGTCTCCGAACACGGCACCGGGGTCCGGAACGCAGCACAGGGCCGCGACGTCTCCGGGGTGAGACACGAGGTACGGCACGAGTGCGTCGGCCGCGGCGGGCAGAGTCCCCTTCGACACGCGCTCCGTGAGCACTCCGAGCCGCAGTTGGGAGTCGGGATCGTAGATCCCCGACTTCTCGTCGACGGAGAGCTGCGGATCCAGGAAGTGATTCGTGTGCAGCAGCACGCCGTCCGTCGGGGTGATCACCGCGGCGCCGAGCGGACTGAGCTCGACGATCACCGCACCGTCGGGGCTGAGGACCGTGATGGCGCTCGACGTGCTCACCGGCGCCGTGCGCAAGACGTCGACCGCCTCTTCGAGCGTGCGCGCTTCGGTCAGCACACGAGCCCCCACGAGGTGGACCGGAACGCCGTCGGCGCGATCGGCGCGGTGACCCAGGATGTTCAGCAGGATGCCGACACCTGAATCGTTCACCCCCACCTTGCTGAGAATGCCGTGCTCCGTGAGCCCGACGAACTCGCGATCGGCGCGCACCCGTTGCAGGTGCCAGCTCTCGCCGAGTTCCTCGTGCCAGTCCCAGGTCTGCGCCCCGACCGGTCGCCCCGACGCGTTGATGATCGTCGAACACTCGCCGGGCTTCGCCCCTCGGCTTCCCGACAGGATCTCGGTCCGGGCGTTCAGCGCGGCGATCTGCCATAGCGGCACCTCGGCCCCCTCGGCCGTTCCGCGCATTTCGGCGGCCAGTTCCGGCGCCCACACTTCGGTCGCGGCGAAGGTGGCATCCGCGCCGCGCCGCACCTGATCCGGACGGATGCCGCACGTCTCGAACAGGGCGAGGTAGATCCGGATGCCGTCACTCAGGCGATCCTTCAACGCGCGGCCGCGCTGACGACCGCGCTCGACGGCGTCGACGGAGTCGATCGAGATCATCGGAATCGTGTCCGTCATTCGGCGACTTCCTCACGGAGGGCGCGGATGACGCCGCGCTGGGGTTTCCATCCCGGCCGCGGAGCGCAGGCGAGCAGGAGTTGGGTGTACGGATGCCGGGGCCGCGCGAGAACCTCGGCTGTCGCCCCGCGCTCCACGATCCGGCCTCGCCTCATCACCACGACCTGATCCGCGATGAGCTGAACGACGGAGAGATCGTGGGTGATGAACAGGTACGTCAGGTTCTCGGCGCTTCGCAGCTCGTCCAGCAGCGCGAGGATCTGCCCCTGAACCGTGACGTCGAGAGCGGCGACCGATTCGTCGAGCACGATCACGTCCGGCTCGGCGGCCAGGGCGCGCGCGATCGCGACTCTCTGACGCTGCCCGCCGGAGAGCGCCCCGGGTTTCGCCTGCAGCAACCTCTCGGGGAGCCCCACCTGAGCGAAGAGTTCCACGCAACGCTGTCGACGCGCGACTCGTCCGAGAGTGGTGTGGACCCGGAGGACCTCGTCGACGGCCGTGCTGACGGGCAGCCGTCGATTCAATGAGCTCTGGGGGTCCTGGAACACGATCTGGACGGACTTCGCCAGACGTTTGCGCTCCGCCCGTCGAGCGCGCGCGAGGACCGGCCGGTCCGCGACGACGATCCGACCGGCATCCGGCTTCTCCAGCCCCACGATGCAGCGTGCGAGAGTGGTCTTGCCCGATCCCGACTCGCCGACGACCGCGAGGCAGGATCCTGTTGGCACGGTCAACGAGACGTCGTCGAGGGCGACGACCGCACGTCCGCGTGAGCGAAACGTCTTCCTCAGGGCGTCGACTCCGATCATGGGAGGACGCGTCGACCCGTCAGCGGGGAAGGTCATCATTGCTCCTTCTCGTCCGGCGTTTCGCCCGGCACGGCGGCATCCGGAGTCCCCGTGATGCCCGCGGGCCGCGAATCCATCAGCTGCCGCGTGTATGCGTGCGCGGGGTTGTCACGTAGCTGGTCCGGGACACCGGTCTCGACGATCTCGCCGTCCTTCATCACGGCGATCCGGTCGCAGACGGCCCCGGCGAGATCGAGATCGTGGGTGACGAAGAGCAACGCCATCCCGAGTTCGCGTCGACAATCGTCCAGGATCGCCATCACCTCGGCTTGCGTCGTCACATCCAGCGCGGTGGTGGGCTCGTCGGCGAGCAGAAGCTTCGGTTGCCCGGCGATCGCTCCGGCGATCACGACTCGCTGCAACATCCCGCCCGAGAGCTCGTGCGGGTAGGAGTTGAGGACGCGGTCGACGTCGTCGAGTCCGACCCGCTCCAACAGCTCAGCCGCGCGCACGCGCGCCGCCGTGACCGACAGTCCCTGCGCGTCGCGCATTCCCTCTTGGAGATAACGACGAATGGGTGCCACGGGGTTCAGCACGGCGTGCGGGTTCTGGGCGATCATCGCGACGGAACTCGCGCGCATCCTCCGCAGTGGCTCGCCGCCGAGCGCGAGGACGTCGGCACCGTCGAGCGTGATCACGCCGCCTACGGTGGAGCCGGGCGGCTCGATCCGCAGAAGGCAGCGCAGCGTCATCGACTTGCCGCTGCCCGATTCGCCCACGAGGCCGAGTGCCTCGCCACGAGCGACCGAGAGCGACACGTCACGCAGGATGTCGATATGCCCGGCTTCTCCGGTGATCGAGAGGGTGAGATCGCGAATGTCGAGCATCAGGCCTTCCTCCCCGCCGCGGCGCGTCCGCCGAGTTTGTCGCCCACGTAGCCGAGGGAGGCGACGGTCAGCACGATGCACAAACCCGCCAGGATGCTCTCGGCGGGATACCCCTTCAGCAGAGACTGCTGACCGTTGGCGACCATGAGCCCCCAGTCCGCCTGGGGCGGCTGGACGCCCAGCCCGAGGAAAGAAAGGGCTGCGAGCTCGATCATGGCGAATCCGAAGTTGATGGTGGCGCCGGTGACGATCAACGGCGCCACGTTGGGCAGCAGATGGCGGACGGCGATGGTCGGGCCGGTGATTCCCTGGAGCTCCGGCGACCGGACGTAGGGCAGGTTGCGCTCTCGCAGCGCGGTGCTGCGGATGACGCGGGCGGTGTACGGGATGTAGGCGATCGCGAGCGCGAACGCAGCGGTCAGCAGTCCCGGCCCGAAGACGGCGATCGCGAGCATGGCCAGGAGCAGGTTGGGGAACGCGAACAGCAGGTCGAGCAGGCGGCTCAGGAGGGAGTCGACCGCGCCTCCCCACCACACGCTGGTGAGGGCGATCAGTGTTCCCAGCGCGGCCGTGACGCAGACGACGATGAGCGGGCCGATCAAGCTGGACCGCGCGCCCCACAGGAGCCGGGAGAAGATGTCGCGCCCGGCCTGATCGGTACCCAGAAGGTGCGCGGCGCTGGGGCCGAGATACCGCTGCGTGACCGACCCGATGGTCGGGTCGTAGGGGGCGATCAGAGGGGCCGACAGCGCACCCAGGACGACCAGGAGCAGGATGCCCACAGCCACCATGCCGAGCGGTCCCATCCTGTGGACGAATCGCTTCATGCGGTGTGCCTCGATCCGACGCGGGGGTCGATGGCTGCGTAGAGCAGGTCGACCAGAAGGTTGATGATGCCGAATCCGGCCACCAGGACGATCGCGATCGCCTGCACGACGGCGAAGTCCTTGGTCTGCACGGCGGTGACGAGAAGCGTTCCCAGTCCGTCGAGTGTGAAGGCGTACTCCACGACGAACGATCCGGCGATGAGGCCGGCGATGTGGACGCCGACGACGGTGCTCACCGGGAGCATCGAATTGCGCACCAGGTGGCGTCGCATCACGATTCGGGAAGGCACGCCTCGGGCGATGGCCATCACCGCGTGCTCCGAATCCCGCTCGTCTCGGATGGCCGTGCGGGTGATGCGCGCCACCACAGCCGCGGAGGGAAGAGCGAGAGCGAGCGCGGGGAGCGTGAGGTGCCAGAGACGATCCGCGAACCCCTCGCCGGAGCCGAACACGGGGAACCAGCCCAGCCACACGCTGAACACGCTCATCAACAGCAGCGCCGCGAAGAAGGTCGGCACGGCGAAGCCGACGGTGGACCCCAGGACGACGATCTTGTCGACGACTCCATCACGCACACCGGCGACGATGCCGAGACCGACGCCGAGCACCACGATCAGCACCGCCGCCATGGCGACGAGGGTGAGGGTGGTCGGCAGGCGGTTGGCGAGCAGGTCGCCGACCTCCTGCCGGTTCGTGAGCGACTGGCCGAAGTCTCCGTGCAGCACCCCCGTGAGCCAGTTCCAGAAGCGAACGAGGAAGGGGTCGTCCAGCGAGTACTGCCGGCGGATGGCTGCGAGCACCTCCGGGGTGACCGTGCGGCCTTGAACCAGGAAGTTCTCCGGGCTGCCGGGAGCTGCGTACATGGCCGCGAACACCAGGAAGCTCGAGACGAGAAGCACACCCACCAGGGCGAGCAATCGGCGCAGCACGTACATCACGGGCGTGACCCCTTCCTCATCGCGGCCCTACTTTCCGGAGGCGCCGAGGTCAGCGGCCCAGGGGTAGTACAGGTAGACGAATGACGCCGGCACCCCGGTGACCCGGTTGTTCAGGAAGAGTCGCACGGACGGATCGACGATGGGGATCCAGGGCAGGTCCGCGAGGGCGATGTCCTGGATCTCGTTCACGAGGGCGGCACGCTTGTCATCGTCCGCGGTGGCTGCGGCCTCGCTGAGCAACTCATCGACCTGAGGGTTGCTGTAGTCGTTGTAGTTCTGCGATCCCCCGGTCCCCATGATGGTGCGCAGGTAGGCCAGCGGGTCCGGGACGTCCATGTAGTTGTTGGTGACGAAAGCATCGCTGCCTTCTCGCGCCGCGGGGTCGGAGAAGAACGCCCCGAACTGCGCGCTGGGGACGGCGGACGGCTCCACGGTCAGTCCGATGGCGCGCGCACCGTTGGATATCTCGGAGATGATGTCGGCGTAGTAGGTGCGCTCCGAGGGGTAGACGATCTTGATGGGCTGACTGACGTCGACGCTCGCGTCCTTCAGGGCTTCCTTCGCCCCCTCGATATCGACGGACGTGGGAGCGAGAGCCTCGCGACCGGACTGGAAGACCTCGGATCCATAGGCCCATCCGTCGGCCGGGATCAACGAGCGCGACGCCTGGGCCGTCCCCTCGAAGACCGTCTCGGCGATCGCGTCTCTGTCCGTGGCGAGCATGAGCGCCTTGCGGACAGCGGGATCGGCGAACGCACCGTGACCGGTGCTGATGATGGCGACCAACTGCAGCGAGCGGCCGAGGTCGAGAGTGCCCTGCGTCGAGCCCTGCAGAGTGCTGAGGGCGCCGAGCGGCACATCGTACGAGCCGTCGATGGCACCGGTGTTCAGAGCGTTGGCGATGGCGGCAGAATCGACGATGAAGTTGATGTCGACCTGCGCCGTCTTGGCGGCCTTGTCGGCGTTCCAGTAGGAGTCATTGCGGGTGAGCGAGATGGACTGCCCCTCGTTCCACTGCCCCACCGAGTAGGGCCCCGTGCACATCACGCCGCCCGCCGGTGTTCCGAAGCTCGCTCCCGCCTTCTCGCGGAAGGCTTGCTCGACGACGGTACCGATGGGGGTGACCATGTAGGAGTTGAAGGTCGCGTCGGGCGCGGTGAGCTTGACCGTGACTTCCGCGTCGCCCGTCTGCTCCACGGAGGCGATGTTGCCGACCACGTCTCCCGCCCAGTAACTGCCCTCTTCCGGGTCGAGGTGGCGCTTGAGGCTGTAGACGACGTCGGCGGCGGTCATCGGCTGCCCGTCCCAGAAGGTGACGTCCTGGCGCAGCGTGTACACGTACGTCGTCGCGTCGGGGGTGTCGACGCGCTCGGCCAAGTTGGGCTTGATGCTGTAATCGGGCTGGAGCTGCATCAGGCCTTCGCACAGATTGGCCACCACGGTGTTCTCGGGGTAGTTGAAGGCCTTGATCGGGTCGATCGAACTCGGTTCGCCGAAAGGAAGGTTCCACGTGGCGAGTTCGAGGTCGCCCGCGGCGGCCGGGGTCGTCACGAGCAGGTCGCTCGTCGAAAGCGTCGGAGCGGTGTTCGTCGCCTGGCCCGTACAGCCGGCGAGCGCGAGCCCGGCAGCCACGAACATACCGAGTGCTGCTTTCTTCTTCATTGAGGTCCCCTAGCGTTCGAATGCGGAGCGCCACCCGGAACGGGCGTCGAGTGCGATACCCGAGGAACGCTACGCAACCAAAACGTTTTGTTTGTTTCAGAATGAAAACGATTTGGGAGCCGCGTTCACGCGGGTATCCTGCTCTCGTGACGTCAGCAGAGGGGCGACGCCGTGTGACGATCCACGACGTCGCGCGGCGGGCCGGTGTGTCCATCACCACGGTCTCCCACGCGCTGAACGGCAAAGGAGTCGTCAAAGACAGCACCCGCCAGCACATTGTCGAGATCGCCGCGGAACTGGGTTACAGCGCGGATGCGATCGCCCGCAGTCTCCGCAGCAGCCGCCTCGGGGTACTGGGGTTGGTCATTCGCCCGCTCGACACCCTCGACTCCTACTCACCGGTCGGGGTCGACTACTTCGTGCGCTTCGCCGGCGCCGCGGCGGTGGAGGCGCTCGATCGAGGATTCGGTCTCATGCTCGTGCGCGACCCCACCACCCCCAATGTGCCGGGAGTGGCCATGGCCGTGGACGGATACATCATCGCCGACCCGGTGGCCCTCGATCCGGTGATCGACCTGCTCAACCGCCACGCCATCCCCTTGGTCACGGTGGGGCGTGACATCGAACGTCCGTCTTTCACCGACTGGGTGGGATCGACCTCGACAGCTGACACTCTGGCGGTGATCGCGCATCTCCGAGAGAGAGGCGCACGTCGGATCGCCCTGTTGACGGGCACCGACGCGAATGCGTGGAATCGCGACAGCGAGCTCGCCTACCGCAACTGGGCATGCGAACACGGTCAAGAGCCTCTCGTATCGCACTGCGACGAGACGCTGGGCGAAGAGGGCGGACGCGCGTTCGCCCGCACGCTGGTGGACGCATCCGGGCCGCGAGCGGACGCGGTGTACTGCCTCACCGGGCGCCACGCGGCCGGGCTCGCGGCCGGCGTGCAGCACGCGGGATTCTCCGTTCCGCGAGACGTGATGATCGTCGCCGGTTCCGACAGCGAGCAGACGCGCCGAAGCACTCCCCCCATCACTTCGGTCGACCTCGCGCCGGAGGTCACCGCCCGGGCCGCCGTCGACTTCCTCATCAGCCGCCTCGACGGCAACTCCTCGAGACAGCCGCCGCTGATCGAAAGGGCTCTCCTCGTGCGCGGGTCGACCGCGCGCTCACCGAAGCCGTCCGCGAACTGACGAGAGCCCTCCGCCGGCCGGCACGGCCTTCCCCTGACGTCACGGGCAGAGCCGCGGCGACCTCAGACGGTCGTCCGACGCCTCCGCGCCACAAGCACGACGCCGAGGGCGAGCAGCACGCCCGCGAGAGGAAGAAGACCACCCCACTCCCCCGTGCCGCTCTGGGCGAGCGCGCTCGGGCGTTCCGACGTGGTCGGATTCGGGGATGCCGTCGGCTCCGGCGATCCGGTCGGGTCCGGTGACGCGGTCGGTTGCGGCGACACCGTCGGACGCGGCGCCGGGTCGTTCATCGCGGCGGTCATCGTCGCGAACCACTGCCACGGCGCGGAAGCGCCGCCCGGGAGGGCACTCGCGTACTCGTCGCCCCGGACCCCGCCGAAGCGTGGCTCGGCGGCGACGATGTCCTGGAGCGACCGGGCGAGTTCGTCCGGTGAGGTGAGTGCGCTTCCCGCGGGGCAGAGGCCGGGCGAGGTGGTAGCCGACAGGACCACCTTCTCCGGCGGCATCCCGAGCTGGGCGACCAGCCGGAGGTAATCGTCGCCGGTGGGGGCGGCATCGCAGGTGAGGCGGAGCGCGAACCACGCCACGTCCTCGCCGCGTGCCGCCGCGACCGCGGGATAGTCGGGAGCCGAGTCGTTCCCCCCAGCGAAAGCAGCCGCGTCTCCCACCAGAGAAACGGTGGTGAGCGGTCCGAGGTCGCGGCGCAGGGAGTCGAGCAGCCGGACGATCAGAGCCGCGTCGAGTCCGGTACGAATGTCGAGCTCGAGGGCGTCCAACTTGTTCGTCAGGAGATAGAAGCGAAGGTTCGCGTAGTAGCGGTCGAAGTCGTGGCTCAGCAGAGACCAGATCGACGCGGACTCCCCGCCGAGGGTCGCGAGGACGGGTATCCCGGCCGCACGCACCGTGGCGAGCTCCGCCCGCGCGTCCGGATCGGTGTCGGCGAAGAAGGGCTCACCGTTGCGCACGAAGCCCCCGTCCTCCCTCAGGTCGAAGGTGCCGAAGGCGACGGCATCCACTCCCGTGTCCCGGGTGACGAGATCGTCGAGCGAGACGACCCGCGAGCCGTCCTGCGTGGTCCGGTACAGGGCGATCGTCTTCTTCGCCGAGATGGGTCGCGGGGCGATCGATGAGGCGTCCAGCCGCACGACGTCGACCTTCCCGCCCGAGTCGTTCACATGGACGGAGACGCCCGTGGCGGCATCGGTATAGGTGTCGCCGGCGCGGAGCGGAGCGTCGAGAAGTGTGGTCTCGTCGCGGACATCAGGATGCCGGCCGTCGGCGAACTCGACCTGGACCGGGCCGTCACCGGTGGTGCGCGACACGTCGACGGTGGAGACGAGGATACCCTCGCGGGGGATGCCGACGTCCCATTTCTCGGCGCGCCGCGATTCGACGGTCAGGACGCGAGAGGCGCCGAGTCGCACCGCAGCGAGCAGGGTGGGGCCGTCGGACTGCACCGGCGAGAGCGATACGGTGCGCGTCTCGCCGGGCAGCACGCACGTCACCTGCGCGTCGCTCGCCCAGCCCAGCATCCATCGATGCCAGGCGAGATAGGCGTGCCCGGGACCGTTCGTCGAGGCCATCAGGTCCCACGGCCCGGTCCATCGCGTCGTCGGTTCGCCGTCGTTCGAGGTGTCGTACAGGTCGGGCAGGCCGAGGACGTGACCCATCTCGTGCGTCGGCACCCAGTGCCCGCCGCGGCTGAGGTCGAGCTGTCGCATCAGCGACCCGTGCGTGAGCGTGCGCCCGTCGGCTACCACCTGGTAGTCGTTGCCCGCGTGGGAACGGAACGCGTCGCGCGGGTTCGCGGTCATCCAGACGACCCAGACGACATCGACGTTCGAGAAGTCCACGACGTCGTCCGCCGCGGCAACGGCGATCGCGAGGTCTCGTTCGCTCTCCTCCCATTCCGCGGACGTCCCGGCCAGGCGCGTCCAGACGGGGTGGGACTGACGCTGAAGGGTCAGCGCGCCACGCGACGCCTCATCGAGCGCCTTCACCGAGACATCGAACGTCTCCTCGATTCCCGGGATCTCACGATCGTCCCCCGGCGCGTCGTCGAAGTCGACGTACAGCGTCTGGATCACGGGCGACCCCGACGTGGGGAGCGCGTTCGATGGGAGAGGGAACCCCTCGCGCACCGGGCTGTCTCCCGCCGGCGCCCGACAGGCCTCGATCTCCGACGTCGGCGAGAGGTCCACCGTCGATGCGGCTGCGGCGGTGCCGGCCGGAACGAGAGCCGTCGCCGCCACGGCGAGCGTTACAAGAACGGAAAAAAATCGAGAAGGGCGACGGGTCGCTCCCAGGGTCTTCACAGCCGAAGCTTATCGAGGCAGAAGAATGCATTCCTCGGATCGCGAAATACGCGGATGCCCACGAGCCGCTGCCTCAGTTCCGCTCCCAGTCCCCCACCCACCAGTCGCTGATCGTGGCCAGTGTTTCTCCGACGGCGAGGTGCGCACGGGTCACGCGCCACGCGTCGAATGCGGCGCGGTCGACGAACGTCCCATCCTCGACGATCACCCGCCCTTTGCGCGTATCGAGCGACAGCGCGATATCCCACGAAAGGATGCCGGGACCCTCCCCCACCGCACGCAATTCCGCGATTGCCGCCGAAACGTCCGGGTCCGCGACATCGTCGCGGACCCGGAACAGAACAACGTGGCGGAACATCTATTGGCGCAGCGCGCCGACGTGGTCGCGGTACCAGGCGACCGTGCGCTCCATGCCCTCTTCGAGCGAGATCTTCGCGGTCCAGCCCGCCTCGGCGAGCTTCGAGACGTCGAGGAGCTTCTGGGGTGTGCCGTCGGGCTTGGAGGTGTCCCACTCGGTCTCACCCTCGAACCCGGTGACGCGCGCGATCGTCTCGGCGATCTCGCGGATCGTCACGTCCGAGCCCGTGCCGACGTTGACCTGGTCGGGCCCGTCGTAGTGCTCGAGCAGGTGCAGGCAGGCGTCGGCCATGTCGTCGGCGTGCAGGAACTCACGCCGCGGCGTGCCCGTCCCCCAGTTGGTGACACTCGGCGCCCCCGCCTGCGCGGCCTCGTCGTAGCGACGGATCAGCGCGGGCAGCACGTGCGAGCCCTGCGGTGAGAAGTTGTCGTTCGGACCGTAGAGGTTGGTCGGCATCGCGCTGATCCACGGCAGTCCGTACTGACGACGAACCGCTTGGGTCTGCAGGATGCCGGCGATCTTGGCGATCGCGTACGCGTCGTTCGTCGGCTCGAGGTGGCCCGTGAGGAGCGAGTCCTCACGGATGGGCTGCTCGGCGAACTTCGGGTAGATGCACGACGATCCGAGGAACAGCACGCGCTCCACGTCGTTGGCGAGGGCTGCATCCAGAACATTGACCTGGATACGCATGTTGTCGCTGAGGAAATCGACCGGGTACGTCGAATTCGCCAGGATGCCACCGACTTTCGCCGCAGCCAGCACGAGGTACTTCGGCTTGATCTCTCCGACGTAGGCGAAGACGGCGTCGCGGTCCTTCAGGTCGAGTTCGCGGGAGGTCTTTCCGACAACATTCTCAAACCCCGCGGATGCCAGCCTGCGCGAGATCGCCGAGCCGACGAGGCCGCGGTGGCCGGCGACGTAGAACGTCGCGTCGCGATCCAGCTCGTGCGGGGTGAAGCTCACGCCATCGACAGCGGTAGTCACGCACGCGCTCCGAGGAGCTCGGCGTTGCTCCACGCGCGAGCTGGCCCGCGCTCACCGAAGGCACCCAGCCGAGTTTATCGGCCGCCTTGCTGGGGTCGCCGATCAACGCATCGACCTCGGTGGGCCGGAGGTAGCGCTCATCGAATTTGACGAACTCCTGCCAGTCGAGCCCTACGTGCGCGAATGACGTTTGGAGGAACTCGCGGATCGTGTATCCCACGCCGGTCGCGAGGACGAAGTCGTCCGGGGTATCGGCCTGCAGCATGCGCCACATCCCCTCGACGTACTCGGCCGCGTATCCCCAGTCGCGGATCGAGTCGAGGTTGCCGAGGTAGAGATCCTTCTGCAGTCCGGCCTTGATGCGGGCAACCGCGCGCGTGATTTTCCGCGTGACGAAGGTCTCGCCGCGACGGGGAGATTCATGATTGAACAGGATGCCGTTCACCGCGAACATGTCGTACGCCTCGCGGTAGTTCTTGGTGATCCAGTAGCTGTAGAGCTTGGCGGCCGCGTACGGCGACCGCGGGTAGAACGGGGTCTCCTCGTTCTGTGGCGGCGGGGTCGCGCCGTACAGTTCCGACGTCGATGCCTGGTAGTACTTCGTGTCGATGCCCAACGAGACGCGCACGTGCGACTGCGCGGCAAGGTTGTAGACCTCGTCGGGATTGATCTCCGACATCAGCGTCACGAGTCGTGCCCCGTCGGAAAGGTCGCCGTAATGCAGGAAGAGCTTGGCGTTCGGGTCGTGCGGGTCGACGTAGAGGTGGTCGATGCGGCTGGTGTTGAAGGTCGAGGCGCGCCGGACAATGCCGTGCACCTCATATCCCTTCGCGAGGAGGAGTTCAGCGAGGTAGGAGCCGTCTTGACCGGTGATGCCGGTGATCAGGGCACGTTTTGTCACGTTTTTCTGCCGTTCGGGAAGCGAGAAAGAGAGAGTCACACAGGAGTCTTCACGGCAGCCTCGGCGGTCAGATCCGCGAGCAGACTATCGAATCGCTCGATAGCAAATGTTTCATTAAGCACGGTCTCTTTGTAACGTTTGCCGTTCTCGCCGAGCCGGAGGCATTCCTCGGGGTCCGCGGCGAGCGTGATCGCGCCGTCGAGAAGCGCCTCGGGGTCACCCGCTGGCACGATCATTCCGGCGTCCGCGTTGTGCACTTCCTGGGCCGTGATCCCCAGGGCATCGGTAGCAGCCAGGACCGGCCGGCCCGAGGTGAAGTACGACGTGAGTTTGCTCGGCACACACATTTCAGCAACGCCTGGCAGCTCGTTCACCAAAAGCACGTCCGCGGATTGCAGGATCGCCGCGAATGCGTCGTCGTCCAGGGGCGGCATGACTTCCGTCGTCGTCGGTTCCGCCTGGATGCGCTCGACCAGTTGTTCGCGTTGGGAGCCGTTGCCCACGAGAACGAAACGCACCCGCTCCCCCCGTTGATGGGCCAAACGACCCGCGTCCACGACATGGTGCAGGGCCTGTTTGGCCCCCATATTTCCTGTATGCACCACTACCGTCTCGTCCTCGCCCCATCCATACGAGGCACGCACGGCTGCCACATCGACGGGAGGAAGAGGTGGCAGGTGTGTCCAGTTACGAATGACAGCAACGCGCTCGAGCGCCACACCGAAATCGCTGTGTACGCGGTCCGCAAAGCGATCGTGGATCACGACCACCATTGACGCCGAGCGCAGCAACCAGCGCTCCAGCCCGCGGATGACGCGTGCCGCCGCGCCGCCCCCCTGACCGATTTCTGTCATCCCAATGCCGTACAGATCCTGCACCCACACCACGAAAGGCGTCTTACGGTGCGACAGCAACGAACGCGCGCGAACAAGCACTGATGCGATGAGGGCCGGCGACACCACGACGATGGCCGATGGGCGTCCCCAACGGGTGAGGCTCTGTCGAACACCAAACGTCGCTTCGGATATTGCCCGCGGCACCGAAGAGGGGCTCTCCGGAACGTAATGACGCACGCGCAGAACGTCGACGCCCGAGATCCGTTCGTTGCGTGACCACTGCCCGTAACCTGGCGTGACCTTCCACTGCGGATAATGAGGGTGCGCGACGACGGCACGGACTTTGTGCCCCTGCCGCGTCAGCCCCTCCGACATGGCTCCGGTGTACGGAGAAATTCCCGTAGTCTCCGGGGGATAGTTCAGCCCGAAGATGAGCGTTCGCGGAGGGTTCACGGGTCTGAGAATACCTCCGCGACCGTTACGACACAGTTACAAGAGAGGGACCACCGTGAGCGACATTCCGGTGATCGATCTTTCGAAGGCACCCGGCGAGCGTGCGGCCTGGGATCGCCCGGGCTGGCAGGTTTATCTGTGGGCAGTTTTTGAGTTGATATTCATCACAAACCCTTGGCAAATCAGTTCGGGTCTTCGGATTCGTGTGCTGCGCTCATTCGGGGCCGACATCGGGCACGGTGTCGTCTTTCGACCGAGGACGCGCGTCAAATTTCCGTGGAAGTTGCACATCGGTGACCGATCCTGGATCGGCGAGGGTGTCTGGTTCCACAACCAGGACCACGTCCACGTCGGGCACGACGTCGTCATTTCGCAGGAGACCTTCATCACGACGGGAAGTCACCGCCATCGGGTCGATATGGCCCTGGTCACCAGGCCTGTCGTGATCCGCGAGGGAGCATGGATTACAAGCAGGTGCATGGTCCTGGGGGGCACGACAGTGGGACGATCCGCTCTCATTCAGCCGATGTCCGTCATCAGTGGCGACATCGGTGCCGCTGAAGTGTGGGGTGGAGTGCCTGCTCGCCACGTCGGAACGCGATTCGAAGGGCTTCGTCAATGAGCTCGAAGATACCTATCACGGCACTGGTACAAACGAAGAACGAAGAGGTGGGCATCGCCGCGTGTCTCGCGGGCCTCTCGGACTTCGACGAAGTCATCGTCGTTGATTCGAACAGCACCGACAGAACGGTCCCCCTCGCCCAAGAACACGGTGCCCACGTCGTCAACTTCACATGGGACGGTAAGTACCCGAAGAAGAAGCAGTGGCAGCTCGAGCACGTTACGACGCGCCATCCTTGGGTCTTCTTCGTCGATGCGGACGAGGTCCCCAGTGAGCGCCTCAAGGCAGAGCTCGGAGACCTGGTTTCGCGTAAGGACGCGGCCGCAATCGACGTCGATCTGGACTACGTGTTCGCGGGGCGCATCCTCCGCCACGGTCACCGAGTGACGAAGCGATGTGTAGTCCACCGTGGCCGAGTGCGATTCCCTGAGATGGACGACCTGGGCGCTCCGGGAATGGGGGAGCTCGAAGGGCACTACCAACCGCGAGCGAACGGAGTGGTGTTGAAGGCGCGGGGGCGGATTCTCCACAACGACTTAGACCCCGTGTCGAGTTGGTTCTCCCGGCACAATCGTTACTCCGACTGGGAAGCGCATCTCCGGTCGAACAGCGCGCTGCGCGCCGACATTGCGAAGAAGCGCACGAGAAAGGGACGGATCTTCGACGCCGTACCGTTCAAGCCTGCACTGTTCTTTCTTTACGCTTACGTGGCGCGGCTCGGTTTCCTCGATGGACGCGCAGGGTTCGACTATGCCGCTGCGCTTGCGATGTACTACTGGCAGATCGGCGTTAAGTACCGCGAGCTTCAGCGCAACGCGTCAGCGGCCGCAGAATGAGAGTGCTCCATGTCACCCCGAGCGTCGCTCGCTCGGACGGCGGGCCGGCAGAGGTCATCCGCGGCCTCCTGCCAGCCCTGCACGGTCGGGGCGTGGTGGCTGACGTTCTCACGACGGACAAGGGGCTTGCTGCAAGCGACGACGACCTCACGACGGCTAGTTGGGTCCGTCACGTCGCGAGCACGGGCCCCACGAGTGTCACGTTCGCTCCCCAGCTCGCGTCCGCGATGTCGGACGGTCTGTCTCAGTACGACGTCGTCCATGTCCACGGGTTCCAGAGCTACCCGGGGACCATGGCAATGCGCATCGCCCGACGCGCCGGAATCCCCTACCTGATCGAGCCGCATGGCGCCCTGGATCTGTACCACTGGAGGGAGAACGCCCTCCGCAAACGTGCATGGCTGAGGATCGCCGATGCAAAGAACGTCGCCGGTCTGAGCGGGGCCATCTACTCGAGCGAGCTCGAGAAGCAACAGGCGCTCGCCGTGCTCCCCGACATCAGAGCGTTCCACATGAACCTGGCCGTCGACGAGCAGCTGTTCGCAATCGATAAGACGACGAAGAACGACGGACCGGCGAAGATCCTTTATCTGGGGCGGCTGACAAAGAAGAAGCGCGTGGACCTCGTCGTCCGCGCGCTTGCAGAGGCCCCGCTCCGACGGCGGGGGGTACGGTTGTTCATCGCCGGCGGCTCGGACGGCACGATCGAGGATCCCGACGCCCTCGCTCGCGAAATCGGTGTCGGCGACCGGGTCACCTCGCTCGGACCGGTGGACTCCGCCCGTCGACGGGATCTGCTCGCGGAGTGCGACGTGTTCGTCCTACCGAGCGAAGATGAAAGCTTCGGGGTGGCGGTCGCGGAGGCCATGGCCGCTGGAGCCCGAGTTGTCACCAGTGAGCACGTAGGCATCGCCGCGCGCGCACGGGAGAATCGCGCGCTTAGAGTGGCTCGTAACGACCCCGCGAGCATCGCTCAGGCAGTCGTCGACGCTCTTGAGGACACCGAGCTCCCCGGGCGTGCTCGCGAGCACGCCCGGCGCGAATTCCGTTGGAGCATCGCCGCTGCGCAGGCACAGCACGCATATGAGACCGCCCGCGCGGGAGACATTCGGTGAGCGCCCGTCCGTTGGTGGTCGTCACACAGCCATACGTGCCTGCCTACCGTGTTCCCCTCTTCGAGAGCGTCCGGGAAAAGCTCTCGGGCCATGGCATCCGGTTCCTCGTCGCCGCCGGGCACCCTGTCGGTGCCCAAGCTGCCCGCGGCGATCGTGAGAACCCACCATGGCGCGTAGACATCAGATCGAAAGGAATTCACCTCGGCGCGCGGACCGTCGAGTGGCGCGCACTTCCGTCTGACCTGCAGCCCGACGTCCTGGTCTCCGAACTCGAGGCTCTCAACAACCTTGCGTGGATGAGATCGTTCGGCAGAAAGAAGCTGATCCTCTGGGGGCACGGCCGTCCGTACGTCAACGACGCTGGAGCTCTGTCCGATCGAATTGAATGGACACTTGCTCGACGCGCCGATGCAGTCATGACCTACGCCGACGGCGGCCGCGAGTACCTGGTGAAGAACGGCAAGCTCAATCCCGAAAGCGTCGTCACCATCGGCAACAGCACCGATTCTGCGTCCCTGCGAGCGGCGTACAACGCGGTGGGCGCGGCCGAGATGGAGCACCTTCTCATCCGATGGCCACCCGCCCCCCGCGCCTTGTTCGTGGGTGGACTCGATGCCGCCAAGCGTATCCACTTTCTCGTCGACGCAGCGATCGCGGCGCGTCAGAAGGAGCCGCGGTTCACGCTCCTCGTTGTCGGAATGGGCGAGATGCAGAACGCACTATCCCGCGCAGGTGATGCGATCGAACACATTCCTGCCGCGCGCGGCGCAGAGCTCGCGCGGTTGGGACATGTCGTCCAAGCGATGTGGATGCCTGGACGTATCGGCCTCGTGGCGGTCGATGCATTGGCCCTGGGGCTCCCGATCTTCACAACCTCTTACCGCTACCACGCACCAGAGGCCGAGTTCTTACGGGCGGGAGAGCGAGTAACTCTTCCGGACGAGCCGCAGGCATTTGCGGAGAGAGCCCTCAGTCGGATGGCGGAGCTGCCGATCGGCGATCGAATTCTGCGTTCAGACATCCCTACGATCGAGTCGGTGTCTCAGAACTTCGCCGACGTCGTCATGAAGGTGCTCGATCGCTAGCTGCGAGAGCATTGCCCGTACGTCATAACAAGGTCGTGGACCTGGTCTGTCGATCACCGCTCTCGCAGCGGGAGGGTCGTTTGCGATTCTCCTGTTGAGGCGATTCGACCGTCCTCGTAACGATGTCCGACGCACAAAGCCGTGGCGATCAAAATCGGCCAATACGTCGCCCGCTCCATGAAGACGGGGTTGAAGAAACCGAAGCTGATCAGCGCCGCGACCGTGATGAGCGCGTAGGGCGCGATCGGCGATCGCCTATGCCTCCACAACGCAGGGACTGGCGAGAACACGAATGCGTAGTAGCCGATGGCGAAGAGGATCCCGCCCGCCGTCAGCACGGTCAGGGGAACGGACACACCTGCTTGGCTCTCGAAACCCGCTCCCGTCAGCGGGTTCCGGAGCAAGAGGTTCAAGGCGCTTTCATTGAGGGTCGACCGGCCCGCATCGCTGAGGGCCCCCGCGCCGTCCGCGAGACGCGAGTCGGCGAGGACGAGGGGCACGGCGAACCACGCCCCCACCGCGGCGAGGATCAGTACGGGCCAGGCGATGGAGCGCAAGCGCGAGCGAGCGATGGAGACGATCGTTCCCAACCCGAAAGCCGGAAGACCCACGAGCAAGGCTGCTCGCGACTCGCTGAGCAATCCTCCCCACAGGATCAGAACGAGGCAGAGCACCCACAGGATCCTGCCGCGCTCCCTGGCGATGAGGAAAAGGCACGGCGCGATCGCCAGGCTGACCGAGAATGCGAGAGAGTTCGGGTGCGACGCTAAACCGCTGAGCCGTTCGCCTGTTGCCTGCGTCAAGATGCCAGCAAAGGAAACGACGCCGAACGAGACGGCGAGTGCGGTGAGCCCGTTGAACGCGATGCCGGCGACCCACACCTTCAGAAGTCGTCGGAGGTAGCCGCTACCGAACCACGACTGAAAACTGAGCACGATCATCGCCACCGCGAACATGGTCAGGAAGATGCGCAGGAGCATCACCGCATCGAAAGGGGCATCTTTGACGATCGTGTTCCAGGCCGATACGACCGCCGCCGCGACCAGCGGCACGAGCATCCAGCCACGGACCTCGAGCGACCTTCGATGAAAGAAGGCCGTTGCGACAAGAAGAACGACGGTTACCCCGAGCGCATAATCGACGACGTTGAAGCCCCCGAATGTCGCGCCTGTCCAGGACGACGAAAACGCCGCGGCGTACGTCACCCATCGCAAAGCAGTCGTGCCACGGACGTCGGTCTCCAGGTGACGGATGTCATCGTCAGACGGCGGGCGTGTCATCGCGCCCGCGGTCAGCGTCCGATCCCGTTCGCGAGAGTTCATCATCCACCACCTTTCCCCGAGAAGGACCGCTCAGATTCGCTACAGCGCTCAACGCGCTTTCATGCAGCGGTGGCGCACCTCGTCATCCCAATCGCTCGCCGCTTCATCAGCTGAAGCCTCCCATACGCGCGCATGCGGGCGGTACGCGTCTCCCCCTGTCTGGACCACCATAGGGACGTCCCCGAGGAATGCGCCCCATGCACTGAATGTCGAGCGGCTGCCGACTATTCCGGCCGCATGTGACATGAAGACCATGTCATCGAGTGCGTTTCGCCCTGTGGACCGGAAGACACCGGGTTCGCGCAGGAGCGGCGCGAGCTCGATGTCGTCTCCGTCGGAACAGACGAACATGCGAATTCCGGGATGCGCGTCGCGGGCCGCCCTCGCGCGAGCGACGAACCACTCGATCGGGGAACTCGTGTTGTTCTTCGACACCCCGGATTCGGAAGCCCCGACCCGGGAGAAGTCGCCCAGGCGCACGTGGAACGCGATGTATGGCTCCTGGAGCGGAGGAGAAACGACACCGCGGCGGGCATGGGCGAGCAGAAGGTCGCGAAACTCGGGACCACTGATGCTCACACCGTCAAAGTACTTTTCCATACCCCGGACAGTTACGTAAGGGTGGCTCGAGCTCGATCCGTCGTACGGAACTCCGTGAGCCTTCGCCCAGGTGAGGCGCAGCACCGAGGACAGGCCGGGTGTACGGAAAAGGATCCAGTACATCCGCTTGTCTCGTTCCCGACGAAGAATCGGGCCGATCTTGAGCTGGAACCATGTGGGCCAGAGGACAACTCGCGATTCTCTGGCGGCGATGTCAGCGGCACGGAGGAGGGGGAAGAGTTCGTTGCCCAGCCCCGCTCGGCCGATCAGGGGTGCGACGAACATCCTCACGGCGCAGATTCCTCTTGGTCGAGCCTCTTGATCAGACGAGCCGGCACACCCGCATAGAGGCAATTCGCCTCGGTCGAGCGCGTGACGACAGCGCCCGCCGCGATGATGTTACCTTCTGCGACAGAGACCCCCGGAAGGATCGTCGCACCACTGCAGATCCACGTTCCGCGCCCGACGGTGATCGCGGCGCTGCGGCCGGGTCCAGCCCTGCGGTGGGACGGTCCGACCTCGTGGTCGGACGTGACGAACCGGACGTGATTTCCGACTCGAACCCCGCTCTCAATGCGAATAGGAGCCTGCATGTCGAAGTGGCAGGACTGATTGATGAAGACGTCGTCCTCAATCGTGAGGCGCATTTGCGAGTGATAGGTGGAGCCGCCGTACATCAGCACGTTGTCGCCGACGGAGGCGCCTGCGCGCCGCAGGAGCGCGGGTCGGAAGCGGTGAGGCAGGAGAGAGAGTGCCGCCATCTCTGAGAGCACATCTTGGAACCATTTTCGACCGGGCATCATGAGTTCCCTTCAGTGCGGCTCGGCTTGCCGATGCCCCGCAGCGCACCGATCGCGGGCCAGATAGTGATGGTGAAAGCGATGACTTCCGCCAGCAGGTAGGCCCATGCGACACCGCCGACGCCGAAGGCGATACCCCCAGCGACCATTCCGGAAAGTCCCACAATCGAGGCGACCGTCGCCGCCACCGCGAGGGTCGCCGTCTTCTTGAGAGGAACCAAGCAGGCCCGTCCGACCAAGGACGACATGAGCGCCATTCCCATAGCGCCGCCCAAGGAGAAGGAGATCTCGTATGGAACCTCGATCGCCCCGTGCGACAGGAGTGCTCCCAGAAGCGGAGCCAGGAAACCGAAGCCGACCAACGTCGCCGCTCCCAGTCCAGCTCCAACACCGATCGTCCGGCGAATACGTGAGAGAAGCTCCTCGTGCGATCTCGCAGCAGGCACATATCCCTGGGCCACCTGCGTCACCGGAGCAAGCGCAAGGGCTGCAATCCGGAAGAGTCGGTCCGCCATGGCATACGTCACGACACCGGAACCCGCGAAGTTGGTGACGACGACAAGGGGCGAGTTCTGGTAAAGCGACGTGAGGATGGCGTTCCAGAAGCCAGCGCCTCCCGCTGCGACGGTGCCGGTGATGTCGCGAACGGCCACGCGCTCGCCGCGGGGGTAGCGCCGGCGGATCGACATCCAGGAAAAAGCGAGAGCACCGAGCTGCCCGAGAAGCTGGCCGATGACGAACAGCAAGATGTTCGAGGTCGCGAGGATCAGCACGATGCCGATCACGGTTCCCCCCGCTCGCGGAAGGACATCGAGCGAGTTGAGCTTCGATGGGCGCGACTCCCCGACGAAGAACCATGACGCCGTGAGTCCGCCGATCACCGGCGTCAGCCCAGCGACCAAAGCGGCGGCGGTGGTCGAGGACCATCCAACGGAGACGAGGATCACGGCGATAGCGACCGCGGCCGCCGGCACAAGGATCAGCGCCCTCGAGATGAGGGAGATGAGGAAGATCCGTCCGCGTTCAGAATCCGGAGCGGCCGCAACGGCGGCTGGACCGATCACCGGCCAGCCGAAGGCGACGACCGTCGCCGCTATGGAACCCGCAGCCTGTGCGACGGCGAGAGCAGACCACGCTGCCGCCCCTGCCACCTGAATCACGACAGGGACACTGACGACACCTACGAGCGCGCTGATGGCGACGGAGAGAAAGTATCCGGAGCCCGACCTAACGAGATGAGGAGTCTTCACCATTGCCCGCCCTGGGAGGACATCTCCCGCACGACGTGCCGAAGTCTCTCAGGGTCGTCACCCTTCGCCTTTCGAGCAAAGAACTCGAGGGGTCCACCGATATGTCGCAACTCATCTGGCGACAGATAACGAGTGAGCGAGCGATCGATGTGATGGAGATTCGCGAAATCTGCGGTGCGTTTGTCACCCTTGGGCTGTGGCGGCGCCGAGGTGGTTCTCGACGCCCAGTCGCCGCTGTGGATGAGCGTGTGGAAGTAGATCTCATCCGGGGCGAGCGCGTGGCGGAGAAGGCCGGCGAGGCGCGACCGCGTGCCGACGTCGGACATCATCGACTCCACCGCCGCCGCGGTGAGTGCGGTCCATTGGCTGCCGGCGACCATCGTGAAGTCAGAGAATTCGCTCTTCTTCTTCGGCGGAGTCACCAGCTGTTTGACTTTGCGCGCGGCGGCCGCCCCGCGACGCCGAAGTCCCTGAGCACGCGCATCGAACTTGTCGAAATGCCATTCACGGAGTATCCGACGTTCGTTCATCTCGTAACCGTCTAGCAGAAGCCCAGCTCGGCAGTAGAGCACGCCCGGCCTTTCGGCGAAGAGTGCCTCCAGCTCGGTGAGCGGCCGAATCGGAACGCATTGGCCGGACAGTAACACGATGTAGTCGTCCGGTGATGTGCATTTTTCCAACGCAACCGCGTAGAGCTTCTCTGTCGCTTCGACGACTGAGAAGCCTCCCCACCTGACGTTTGTTCGGTCTCTGACGTAGGTGATGTTCTCGGCTAGCGGATACTCGCCCTGATTCGAGGTCGCATCAACGTGAACCACAATTTGATGGGGGCTGAGAGCCTCCGCAGCGACACGGAAAACCCGCGAATCGCCATGCGTGAGAACAGCGAAGACCGTCACGGACGAGGGCTCGATCCGACCATCGAACGGGCTACACCAAAACTGAGTCTCCGCACCGGCAGAGTGTTGATCGGATCGACCGAGAACAACGGGGTGCACTGGACGGTGCGGTGGACTGCCACAGTTCCCCTCGCCCCTTTCGCCCGCGCTGTGTTCCTGCGGGTATCGGCTGAACACTAACAGCCCGACATGATCCTCAAAATCATCGGCATGTGAACATCCAATTTCGAGCCCGTCGTCACGAGCTCCCCGGAAGCGCGGACTGCTACGCCAGGATCGTGCCGACAACTGCCAGCACCAGGTAGCTCACGTTGTAGACCACGTGCGTCAGGACTGCGCCCCAGATCCGTCCGCTCAACAGCACGACCAGACCGCACGCGGCGCCAACGCAGAAAAACTGGATACCGTCCGCCAGCGACAAGGAATTGAAGGCAGCGTGCAAGAGCACGAAGCTGCCAGCCGAGGCGAGGAGGGCTGTGGTCGCGGCGGCGACAGCACCGACACTTCGCCGGAGCAACTGATAGATACCGACCAGGATCACCGCTCGGAAGAGGAACTCCTCGATCACCGGGGCGACGAGGACAGAGGGGACACCGTAGCTCCATACCCAGCCCCACACCGACGAGTCAACGAAGCCCGGGAGGCTGGGGAACGTCGACGAACCCGCTCCGCTGAGCCACCCCTGCAGAAGGCGCAGACCGCATCCGATTCCCAAACCCCACAGGAGGTCAATCGAGCGCACTCGAAGCAACCCCGCGGGGCGGCTCCGCCGAAGTGCGACGATCACCGGAAGTCCGAGCCCCACCCACAGCGCCACGGAAGACGCGAGCGGCGCCCATGCACCACCCAACCGGCTCAGCGTCACGCTCACGACGAGCCCCCCACCGACACCGAAGAGTGCGGCTGTCAGCACGAGATAGTTCCATTTCCGAACCGCCGCGCCGCCTTGTCGCCAATCCAAACGCCGACGCCGGCGCCCGCGCGGGCGGTGCGAATCAGCAGAAGCGGCTGACCCGTCGGCGACAAGACTCCCGTCCGTCGGAGTGACATCGCGGGGATTCTCGGACACGGGGCAAACCTATCGCCCATGCGCCGCTGACAGAACTCCCCCGACGTGGTCTTTATCCCCTACCTCGGGACTCGATTTTGACGCACGAAGTCCGTCGCGCGCGTAGGCAGAAGGTGCATTCCGTCGACACGAACAGGAAGTGACGGTTGGGCATGGCCGTTGCAAATCCGGAAACAATAGGTGTGGCACACTGAGTGGGATTCTCCGACCTCTGCAACGCAGGTCGACAGCGCGTCTTCGAGAGGCACCATGGAGCTCAGTGATCACATCCGCACCCTGCGCAAGAACTGGCTTCTGATCGTCGCGCTGACGTTCTTGGGGTTGGCCGTAGTGGCGGGTTACACGCTGACGCGGACCCCCATCTACGAATCGTCGAGCACCGTGTTCGTCTCGACTCAAGCGGGAAGCACTGCCGCAGAACTTCAGCAAGGTTCATCCTTTGCCCAGGCGCGCATCAATACCTACGTCGGATTGGCGACGATGCCCGTCGTGCTGGATCCGGTCATCACGGAACTCGGCCTTCCGACTTCGTCGGATTCCCTCGCGAGCTCCGTCAAGGCATCCGCGAGTCTGAACTCGACGTTGATCACCGTTACCGTTTCAAACTCCGACGCAGTGCGCGCCGCCGAGATTGCGAACGCTGTCGCCGACAGTCTGGCGACGAAAGTTCCTGAGTTGGAGCCTGAGGCAGGCGACGGGACCAGCCCTGTTCGCCTCAGCCGGGTGAAGGACGCCCAGCCAGCAGTGCAGCCGTCGAGCCCGAACGTCGCCCTGAACCTGACGCTCGGCGCCCTCCTCGGACTCGCAGCCGGCCTAGGCACGGCAGCACTGCGGAGCCGTCTCGATAATCGCGTCCGCACGCCGCGCGACGCCGAGCAGATCACGGGCGCACCGGGGATCGGCGCGATCGCCTTCGACACGAAGGCGAAGGATCGCCCGCTCATCGTTCACGCGGATCCGCTGAGCCCGCGTGCCGAATCATTCCGCGCGCTGCGCACGAACCTGCAGTTCCTGGACATGGGAGGGCGATCAAGTTTCGTCGTAACGAGCTCGGTGCCCAGCGAGGGGAAGTCGACTACGACGATCAACCTCGCCATCGCGCTGGCCGACGCCGGTAAGCGCGTGGCACTGCTGGACACAGATCTGCGCAAACCAAAGGTGGCAGAGTACCTGAGCATCGAGGGTGGCGCAGGGCTGACCGATGTTCTCATCGGGCGAGCGAAGATCAACGACGTCATGCTCGCCTGGGGCGGTCGTAGCCTCTACGTACTGCCCGCAGGGAAGATTCCGCCCAATCCGAGCGAGCTCCTGGGCTCGCAGCAGATGGGGACACTGCTCCAGATGCTCGAGCGCGATTTCGACGTCGTTCTTTGCGATGCTCCTCCTTTGCTTCCCGTGACTGATGCGGCCATCCTCGCGCGCGCCACCAGTGGCGCATTGATGATCGTTTCCGCGGGCCGCACAACCCGCCACCAGCTCACCCTGGCGACGGAAGCGCTGAACACCGTGGGAGCCAAGCTGGCAGGCTTCGTGATGTCCATGGTGCCGACTCGCGGACCCGACTCGTACTACTCGGCCTACGGCTACGGGTACGGCTACCGCTACCGCTACGTCGAGACGGCTCCGGCGAAGAAGAAGACCGCACGTTCGACCGCAGGACAGCGGCGGCGCTCGGGGCGTGCCAGCGACTCGTCCGAGTCCCCGGCACTGGGAGAACTCGGGTTCTCCTCCCGCCGCACGACCCGCGGGTCCAGCAGAGACACTGATGCGTAAAGCGACGACGTGAGCAACGCGGTTCTTCCCCGTCCCGCTCAGATCGCGGGTCGCGTCTTCGCGTGGGTCCTTGTCGGCCTCATCCTGACCATACTTCTCGCTGCTGTTTGGGTTGGCGCCCGTGGGGCCTTGGCCTACCAGCATCTTCTTCGTGTCCAAGCGGAGGTAGGCGCGGGCGCTTCCGCCCTGGCATCCGATCCTGCAAGCGCCGTGCCCGCAATCGCGCGACTCGCGATGGAAGCTTCAGACGCGCGGCAGCTCACGTCCGACCCGATTTGGAATGCAGCTGAGTCGATCCCCTGGGTCGGGCCTCAGCTCGCCGCGTTCGGCACGGTTTCCGCCTCCGCCGACGAACTCCTCAGCGGAGCAATCCTTCCGCTCGCGACAGCAGCCAAGGACGTCTCATTTGACGCTCTCCGTCCCGTCGGCGGCCGTATTGACGCAAGTTCTCTCGCAAACCTCGCCGAGCCCGCGTCCGACGCCGAGACGCGGGCGAGGGAGGCCGCTCATAACGTCGAGGGCATAGACCGCACGCCATTGGTAGGGATCGCCGCCTCCGCTGTCGACAAGACCGGGGAGCTCCTCGACCAGTCGGCGACCGCCATTGACACCCTCGCCGGAGCTTCGCGCCTCCTCCCCGAAATGCTGGGACAAGACGGGGAACGCAACTATCTTCTCCTTGTCCAGAACAACGCCGAATGGCGGTCGTTGGGGGGAATCGCGGGAACGGCCATCCTTCTTCACACCGACCAAGGAGGCGTCTCCCTCCTCGACACACAATCAGCGGGCGCGATCGTCCGAGATCTGCGCGAGCCGGTCACCACGTTGCCGGACGAGGTCGTGGATATTTACGGCACTCGCCCGGGGCGCTACTTCCACAATCTGACCCAGATTCCCGATTTCTCAATCGACGGCCCGCTTGCGCGCGAGATGTATCGAACGAAGACCGGACTCAATGTAGACGGCGTCATCGCCATCGACCCTGTCCTGCTGTCGTATGTGCTCGAAGCGACGGGACCCGTCACTCTTCCTTCCGGTGAGCAGCTCAACGCGGGAAATGCTGCCCGCATCCTGATGAATGAGGTGTACTTCCGTTATTCCGACCCATCGGCGCAGGATGCGTTCTTCGCTGCCGCCTCGGGTTCCGTCTTCCAAGCATTGCTCGACGGCCGGGGATCCGCCCCCTCGCTCATATCGGCGCTCTATCGCGCGGGCGAGCAGCACCGCCTGCTCATGTGGAGCGCCGACCCCGCCGATCAGGCCATCATCGCCGATTCAACAGTCGCCGGCCCGCTCCCTGTCACCGACGATCGAACGGCCCGCTTCGGTGTTTACCTGAACGACGGAACCGGGTCGAAGATGAGCTACTACGTCAAGCCTGAGGTGGCCATCGAATGGGGCTCGTGCCAGCCACCCGCGACGACCGGTCAACGCTCACTCACGCTCAGCCTCACGTTGACGAACGACGCACCGTCAGATGCCGCTACGTCGCTTCCGACATACATCACCGGAGAGGGTGCCTACGGCACAGCTCCCGGCACAGCGAAGGTCGTCGGCAATCTCTATCTGCCAGAGGGTTTCGAGTTGGTTTCCTCAGCGGTGTCGAACGGAGCCAATTTCGACGACGCAACTTTTCAAGGACGACGGGTTCTCACATTTGGCGTAGATCTGACGCCCCAGGCTTCGTCGCGCATCACCGTGGAGGTTCGCGCAATGACCAAAGCGACGGAAGCCGAGGCGTACATCACTCCGACCGCAGATTCTGCCTTGGACCCCATCGTCCGCACGTCCTGTGATCCGCCCCGTTCGGGAAGCGCGACGCTGGGCTGATCGGGGCCGACCGCAGCGATGGGGTCTCACGCCGTTGGGCCTTATCACGTTGCGAAACATTTACCTGAAAGAAATGACGGCGGTTTGCAATTAGGCGTTCCCTTACGGGATACTCAGGTAAGTCTCAACACGTCACTCTGCTCTTCGTACCTCACGATTCGCGCGCATCGCGCGGGAGGCGAGCGGATCCATCAACTCACCGGTCGCCCGGACTTGAAAGCAGGCTCTCATGAAGCGTCGTCTCACTACGGCGGTGGCCTCGGCCTCCGTTGCCGCCGCGCTGCTCCTCGCCGCGCCCGTCGCCGCTCAGGCGTACGTTCCCACCGGGCCCAACACCGTGACGATCACCGTCACGAACAACGGGCCGGTCCCCGTCCCCGGCTTCCAGCCCGGCACGCCCGTCACCTTCACCCTCGTCGGCCGCGGCGTCACCGGCGCCAACATCGCCACGGCGAACCTCCCCGTCACCTCGGCCTCGGTCAACAAGACGGCGGACTCGTCGGGTACGGCCACCGCTGTCGTCACCCTCCCCGCCAACCCGAGCGGCACCTACACCCTTGCGGCGTCCGGCGCCCGCGCCGACGGCAACGGCGGCGGCTCGAACAACGGTGGCGGTAACAACAACGGCGGCACCAACGCTCTCCCCGAGACCGGTGTCAACGGCGAGTCGCTGATGGGCATCTACATCGGTGGCGGCGCGCTCGTGCTCGCCGGTGCGACGGTCGCGGTCGCCGCGAAGGTTCGTCGCAACCGCGCCGAGAACAAGGCGTAAGCGCACACACACAGCTACGAGAGAGCCCCCGTCGACTTCGGTCGACGGGGGCTCTCTCGTTCGTCACCGCACCACGAAATCCCCGACCCGCGTCACGCCATCCGACAGGTACACCGGCACGACGACCGCCCGGCCGGCGCGCTCTTCCTGCCACCGCAGAGCCTCGTCGGGCGACGCGAACTCCCGGCTCGAGCTCGTGGCATCCGCCAGCTCATCGGCATCCACGTAACCCTGGTGCCCGTTGGTCGCGACGACGGCGATGAGGTCGGGCTCCTCCCCCGTGCCCGACGAGCCGTAGGTCTGGCCGCGGTCGTTGACCGCGAGGGGTACGGGCTGGGCATCGAGGAACGTCGCGGTCACACGCCAGCTCTCGCCGGGGCCCGCCGACACCACCACGTCGGAACCGACCGAGTCGAGGGGCACGTCTATCCACGACACCACGCCCGCGGGATTCGTCGAGAGATCCTCGGCCGTGCCGCCGGGCAGTGTCCACAGGTCAGCCGTCGGCGCCGTTCCCCCCGCCGCAAGCACGACAGCGCCCACGCCGGCGACGAGGAAGAGCCGCGCTCGGCTGCGCCGTTGCGGAAGCTCCGTCTGCGCGACGAGCTGGCGCTGCCAGCCCGCACGGAAGGCGGGATCGATGCGCGGTGCGTTCATGCCATACCCGGGAATGTCCGGCCGGCTTCGTCGTGTGACATTCCGGTCGTACAAAATCGGCGTCAACGCGCGGCGGACTTCTTCTTCTTGCCGCCCGTGGGATCCGCGTCGGCGGGCTCGGACGCCGCCTTCTCTTTCGCCTTCCGTTTCGCCTGCGAGGCGAGGCGGGCGAGGTCGACCATGCGCAGCGCGTCCATGCGGGCTCGACGCATGGTGGCGTAGTCGGGATCGGCGTCGGCGGTCATGCCCTCGACATCGAGGCGCTGGCTCAGGTTGGCCTCGACGTCGCCCCAGGCGGCCATGCGCGCGTCGGCGACCAGCGCGTCGACCCGCGCCGCATCATCGGCGAAGGCCCGCAGCTCTTTGGCGACACCCCGCGACTGGTTGGCGCGACGGCGCAGATTGCGGGTGTCCCTGTCGCGGTAGTCGTGCGTCCCCGACGAGTCGGAGAACCGCCCCCACGCGCGCTTGCGCTGGTTCGTCACCCGCTCGGCCGCCTGGTCCTGCTCGTCGGCGAGGGCGCGGAGCGTGGCGCGGGCGAAGTCCGCGAAGACCTCGCTGTCGAAGTGGCCGCCCCGGGCGATCGTCTCGACCAGGATGCGGTTGCGCACCGTGAGCCGCGCCGCCGCCGTCGCGATCGACAGCCCCTCGGCAATGGCATCCTTTGTGCGGCCCACGAAACCCTCCCGCTCCAGGTTATCGGTCGGGGCGTTCCGACGAGCCGGTCGGCCCGCACGCCCGCGCCGGCGAGAGCCGCGGCGAGGTCGTCGGGCATCTCGACCGTGCGCGGCGCGGTGTCGAGGGTCAGGTCGACGGTGATGGCATCCCCTCCCGAAAGACCCGTCGCAGCGCGCTTGTCCGACGAGAAAGGAACGAGGGTCTTGCCCGCCATGGCGCCCAGCGTGCTCGAGAACACGTAACCGTTGACGTCGACGACCACGGCCGCGCGCTTTCCGCCACCCAACCCCTCGACGACCTCCGCCGGCACCTCGATGCCGGTGTTGTTGCCCATCTGCAGCAGCGTCGTTTCGAATCTCATGAGCCGATGGTGGCAGACCGCCCGCCGTATGGTGACCTATGTAGCGGAGGGCCTCGGAGAGTACTCGGGGGCCTTCTGTCGTTTCCGGGCACAGGCATTTCCGCGAAAGTCCCTACCGGAGAATGTGCGGCGATGCAAAGCCCAATCCGAACCACCCATTGTCTCCGAAGATGTGACGAAGGCGGCCACGAGGTCGCTGCTAACTCACTGGGAGGTTCACCATGAGCTCTTCACCCAACCGCCTCGTCGCCACCATCTTCGGCGCCGTCTACCTGCTCGTCGGTCTGCTCGGCTTCGCCGTGACCGGTGGCGTCGGATTCATCTCGAACGAGGGCGGTCTGCTCCTCGGCATCTTCGAGGTCAACCCGCTCCACAACATCGCTCACCTCCTGATCGGTGGCGCGCTGCTGGTCGCCGGCCTCGCCAACGCCCGCGCGGCCAAGGGCGTCAACACCACCGTCGGTGCCGTCTACCTGCTGCTCGGCATCGTCGGCTTCTTCCTGATGGGCCCCGCGAACATCCTGGCCCTGAACGTGCCCGACCACTTCCTGCACCTCGCCAGCGCCGTCGTGCTGCTGGGTGTCGGCCTCGGCACCGAGCGCAACGTCCCCCGCACCGCGGCGGTCTGAGCATGACTGCTGCGACCTTCGTCCGGTCGTGGCCCTCCGTGTTCGCCTGGGGGGCCGGCCTGATCACCGCCGCCCTCGGTGCGGGCGCTCTCACCCGCGCCGATTCCGGGGCCGTCGCAAGCGGCCTCGGAATCGGCCTGGTGGCCCTCGGACTCGCCGCCCTCGCGTGGGGTGGCGTGGTCCTCTGGGCGGGACGCCTCGTCGTTCCCGCCCTCGTGCTCGGCGGGAGTCTCGTCACGATCTTCGGTGTCACCGCCCTGCTGTTCGTCGTCCCGGCGCACACCAGTGTGCTCGCGGTGGCCGCGGCATCCCTTCTCCTCGTGATCGTGGGGGCGAGCGTCGCCGTGCACCTGCGCCACCAGCGCCGTGCCGCGAACGCGACGCGCACCGCGCAGCCGATGAGCGTGGTCGGACTCCTCGTCGCCGCCGCCGTCATCGCGGTCGTCGTGACCCCCGCCCTCGGCGCGACGCAGAACGCCGTGCTGCTGCGTCGATGCCGCGACACCTCGGCGCCCGCGGGGTGCGGCGGTGGCACGCTGGAGAGGTGAGCGACTCCCCCTCCCCCGCGCCCGGCTGGATCCCGTCGCTGCGGGGAAAGCTCCTGGTCGCCCTCGCCGGCGATCCGACCGGCATGGCCCCCTACGTGCGGGCGATCGCCGAGGGAGACGACGCCGGGTACTTCGCCGAGGACGGTCCCGCGTGGACGGTGCACGCCGGCACGGGGACCCTGGTCGCCGGCATCCGGGCCCTCCTCCTCCAGGCGCTGCACCCGGGCGCTCTCGCCGGCGTGCACGACTGGTCGCGCTACCGCGAGGATCCACTCGGGCGCCTCACCGGAACCGTCCGCTGGGTCGTCACGCTCACCTACGGTTCACGGACACAGGCGGATGCCGAGACCGCACGCGTCGGTCGGTTCCACCAGCGCGTGAAAGGCGACTACCGGGCGGGCGACGGGAGCGAGCGCTCCTACTCCGCGGAGGCACCGGACCTCGTGCGCTGGGTGCACCTCGCCTTCACCGATGCGTTCCTGTCAGGACACGAGGTGTCGCGTCGGCCCATCCCCGGCGGTCCCGACGCCTACGTCGCCGACTGGGCCACCGCCGGTCGTCTGATGCGCGTCGTCGACCCGCCCCTCACCCGCGCGGCTCTGCACGCCGAACTCGACGGATTCCTCGAGCGCGGCGAACTGCGCCACGACGAGCGCGTCGACGAGGTCGTGCGGTTCCTGAAGAAGCCGCCGTTCCGCGGGCTCATGGGGGTGTCGTACCGCGTGCTGTTCGCCGCGGCGGTCGCGACGATCCCGCCCCGGTTCCGGCGGATGCTCGGCCTGCGCCGGTCGCCCCTTCCCGTGCTGACCGTGACGCGGCTGGTCCTGCGCGTGACCGAGCGGGCACTGGGGTCGGGTCCGCGCGCGCAGGACATGGCGCGGGAGAGGTTGCGGCGGCTGGGGATGTGAGGCGGCCTGGCGCGTCTGAGAGCGGGCGGCGGGCGGGGCGGCTTGGGCCGGGTGCGCGCGGCAGGGCGGCGGGGGCCGGGTGCGCGCGGCCGGGGCGCATGCGGCGGGCGGGGCGGTGGGGCCGGGCGCGCGCGGCGGGGCGGCGGGGGCCGGGTGCGCGCGTCCGGGGCGGCGTGCCGGACTCCGGAGCCGCGCCCGGCCCGCCCGGGCCTCCGCCGGCGCCCGCACCGCACCGCTCTCGCCGCGGCCGCGCCCGGCCCGCGGAGCCGTCGTAGCCTGGAAGGACCGGAGGTGCCATGAGCGACGACCCACGTCAGACGGCCGAGCGCTACCGGCTCGACCGCGAGCTGCGGGAGAGCGGTCTCGAGCCCGAGCCCACCTCGACCGGACCGCAGCGCGGGTCGACCGCGGCCGAGCGCGCCGCGTACGTCGAGACGTCGATCCAGCAGGCCATCCGCCGCGGAGAGTTCGACAACCTGCCCGGTGCCGGCAAGCCCCTCCCCGACCTCGGTGGGGCGCACGACCCCGACTGGTGGATCCGCCGCAAGATCGAAGCCGAACAGCTCACCGGTCTCGGCCCCCCGGCGCTCACGCTCCGCGTCGAGTACGCCGAACGCGCGGAGCGGATGGATGCCATCGCCCGCGAGCCCGACGTCCGCGAGGCGCTGCACGACTTCAACCGGCGCGTCGTCGAGGCGCGGCGGCAGCTGCAGGGCGGCCCGCCGGTGGTGACGCCGACGGTCGACGTGGAGGCCGAGGTGGCGGCGTGGGCGGAGCGGCGTCGCGCGCGGGAAGAGGCGGCGGCCGTCGCACCGGTGGTGCGGCGACGGTGGTTCCGGCGGGGCTGATCCGGGGCGCTGTGCGCGGCCCGCGGCCGCGGGTCAGAGCGCGGAAAGGGCCTCCGCCCGCTCCACCAGCGCGCGGGCGCGGGCGCGCGTCGGGGCGTACGAGCCGTCGACCGGGCCGTCGGGAGTCGCCGACAGGAGCGCCCGGGCGCGCTCGACCTCGTCGGGCGCGGGCGTGAAGCCGGCGTGGGCGCCGGGGACGGCGGCATCCTGCAACGCCAGAGTGCCGGTGAAGCCCATCGCGACGGAGTGGAGGGCGGCATCCCGCGCCTGATCCACCGGGCCGCACGGACCGTCGATGGGACCGGCGATCCCCGCCGCGGCCGAGGCGACGACGAGCTGCGCGCGCGGCCACGACAGCGCGAGGCGATCGGCGGACATGCCGGTGTCGCGGCGGAAGTCGCCGGTGCCGAAGGCGAGGCGCCGCGTCGCGGGGTGCGCCGCGATCGCGGGGGCCGCGAGCAGGGCCGCGGCCGACTCGATCATCGCGACGATCGGGACGCCGTCGGGGAGGGATGCCGCGACGTGGGCGACATCGGCGGGGCCGGCGCACATGGCCAGCACGACTCCCGCGAGGCGATCATCGAGCTCGCGTCCCAGGGCGAGGTCGAGCTCGCCGTCGCGCGTGCCGGCGGCGCTGATGCGCAGCCAGACCGGAGCGTCGGCGGCGGCGCGGCGCGCGCGGTCGCGGCCCTCGGCCTTGCGCCCGGACGGGAGGCCGTCCTCGAGATCGAGCACGAGCACGTCGGCCGCGGTGTCGAGCTCTCCGGCGAGGGGCGAGCGGAGCATCCAGGTGCGCGCGAGGTCGACACGCGCGGGGGCGGGGGCGGCCGAAGCCGCCCCCGCCGGAGAGTGCGCCAGGGTCACGAGCGACCCCGAGCCGCGGCCTCCGCCTCGGCCTGAGCGCGGAACGCGTCGAGCGAGGACGTGTCGACCGTGGGGCCGGTGCCCGCGTCGATCGACGCCTGCTCCTTGGCATCCGCTGCCGGCGTCGCCGAGTGGTCGTGGCCGGTGAGCAGCGACTCGTCGAAGGGGATGTTGCCGGCGAGGACTTCGCGGACGCGCTGGCCGTCGTACTGCTTGGTCCAGACGCCGATCAGCATGGTCGCCACCGCGTTGCCGGTGAAGTTGGTGACGGCGCGGGCCTCCGACATGAACCGGTCGATGCCGACGATCACGCCGACACCGTCGACCAGGTCGGGGCGGTAGGCCGAGAGGCCGCCGGCGAGGGTCGCCAGGCCCGCACCGGTGACACCGGCCGCGCCCTTCGAGGCGATGATCATGAAGATCATGAGGCCGATCTGCTCCCCGATCGACATGGGCGAGCCCATCGCGGTGGCGATGAACAGCGACGCCATCGTGAGGTAGATCGCCGTGCCGTCGAGGTTGAACGAGTAGCCGGTCGGAACCGTGATGCCGACGACGGGCTTCGAGACACCGAGGTGCTCCATCTTCGCGATCAGTCGGGGCAGAGCCGCCTCGGACGACGAGGTGCCGACGATGAGGAGGTACTCACGGCCCAGGTACTTCATGAGCGTGAAGATGTTGACCCGGGTCACGACGTACAGGAGCGTTCCGAGCACCACGGCGATGAAGAGGAAGCACGTGATGTAGAACGCGCCCATCAGGATGCCGAGGCTGATCACGGCCTGGAATCCGGTCTTTCCGACGACCGCGGCGATCGCGCCGAAGGCACCGATCGGGGCCAGCCACAGGATCATGCCGAGAATGCGGAAGACGAGCGCCTGGAAGTTGCGGATTCCCTCGACCATGCGCGCTCCGCGCTCGCCCATTCCCTGCAGGGCGAAACCCACGAGAAGAGCGATGAACAGCACCTGGAGAATGCTGCCGCCCGTGAATGCGGAGAAGAACGTCGTCGGAATGATGCCGAGGATGAAGTCCTGGGTCGTGGTCGCCTCGGTCGTCGGGGCGTCGTAGTGGGCGCCCGCGATGCTGAGCCCCTCACCCGGGTGGATGATGTTGCCGACGACGAGGCCGATGATCAGCGCGAACGACGACATCACGAGGAAGTAGACCATCGCCAGGCCACCGATCTTGCCGACCGTGGAGGCCTTCGCGATCGAGCCGATGCCCACGACGATCGTGCAGAAGATCACCGGGGCGATCATCATCTTGATCAGGCTGACGAAGCCTTTTCCGATCGGCTCGAGGGCCGTCGCGAATGCCGGGGCCGCGAGGCCGACGATCACGCCGGCGATGACCGCGACGATGACCGAGATGTAGAGCCAATGGTTGCGGTCGATCTTCTTCCGGGGCCGACCGTCACGCGTGGTGCGGAGTGAGAGTGCCATTGGGAGTTCCCCTTTTCTAACGCCGTCGTTGAGTCCGGCGGGGGCGCCGGTCGATGTGACGACTTTGATCGAGGCGAGACGGAGGAACCATTTGTGGTCGTATTGTTCACGGCAGGCGCGACGAAGGGTGTGGCATGCGACTGAGCGTGGGTGGGCGGCTGGCGCTCGTCTCTCTCGGCGTCGTCGTGCTCGTCGCGGGCGTCCTCGCGGTGCTGCTGTCTTTCCAGCTCACCGACTCGGGACAGCGCCAGGCCGAGCAGGTCACCCGGTCGGTCGCCGAGACCCTCGCCCACGAACCCGATGTCGCCGCCCTCGTCGAGCGACGCGATTCCGACACCCTGCAGCCCATGGTCGAGGCGATCCTGGGCGACGCCGACCTGTCGTTCGTCACGATCATGACGCCGGACGGCATCCGTCTCACCCACCGGAATCGCTCGGAGATCGGGCAGGAGTACCAGGGTTCGCGCGAGGAGGCCCTCGCCGGGCAGACCTACACCGAGGTCTACGAGGGGACCCTCGGGCCCTCGGTGCGCACGATCGCACCGATCCGCGAGGGCGGCGACGAGGACGGCCCCATCGTCGGGCTCGTCTCGGTCGGGGTCACGCTCGGCGCGGTGCAGCAGGACCTCGCCGCCCGCGTGCCGCTGATCGCCGTGGCATCCGCCGCCATCGTCGGTGTCGGCGTGCTCGGGGCGCTCTACGTGCGGCGCAGTGCGCGCCGCGTGACCGGGTCGTACACCCCCGCCGAGCTGTCGCGGCTCGTCGAGAGCTACGAGACGGTGCTGCACTCCCTGCGCGAGGGGCTCGTCGTCACCGACCGCGAGGGCCGGATCGTGCTCTACAACGACGAGGCCGCCGACCTGCTCGGGCTCCCGCCCGCGACGATGGGCCAGGTCTCGCTCGACCCGCACGATGTCGACATGGATGCCACCCTGGCCGAGGCCATCTCCACGGGGCGCCGCATGGTCGAGGAGACGGTGGTCAACGGCGACCGCGTGCTGCTCGTGAACCAGGAGGACGCGCGCGACCTGAACGGGCGCCGCGCCCCCGAGCGCGGACACGTCATGACCCTGCGCGACCGGTCGGAGCTGCAGGCGCTGCTCGGCGAGCTCGAGGGCGTGCGCACGCTCAGCGACACCCTGCGCTCGCAGACCCACGAGCACGGCAATCGCCTGCACGCGCTGCTGGCGCTGCTCGAGCTCGGGCGGATCGATGACGCGCGGCGGTTGATCGTGGCATCCACGGGCGAACGCCAAGAACTCGCCGACCGTCTCGTCTCGGACGACGAGGACGCGGTGGTCGTCGCCCTGCTCCTCGGCAAGCTCGACGACGCGGCCGAGCGCGGGGTGCGACTCGACCTCGACGTGTCCGAACCGCGGCCGACCCTGCCGCTCGCGCCCGCCGAAGCGGTGACCGTCGTCGGCAACCTCGTCGACAACGCCCTGGATGCCGCGGCGGCGGGCACCGAGCCCCGGTGGGTGCGCGCGGCGCTCACGGACAACGGCAGCGACGTGGTGCTCGAGGTGACCGACAGCGGGGGCGGGTTCGATCCGTCGCTCGCCGACCCCTTCGCCTTCGGGGCGTCGACGAAGGCCGCCCACGCTCCCGGCGGACGCGGGGTGGGGTTGGCGCTCGTGCGCGATATCGTGGCCGCCCGGGGTGGGACGCTCCAGGTCACCGCCGACCCGACAACGGTGCGGGTGTTCCTCCCGTCGGTCGAGGAGGCGTCGTGATCCGGGTCCTGGTCGTGGACGACGACGCCCTCGCCCTCGAGCTGCACGCCGCCTACGTGGAGCGGGTGCCCGGGTTCGAGGTCGCGGGGCACGCGTCGGGCGCGCGGGCCGCGCTCACGGCGCTGGCCGATCCCGAGCGCCGGATCGACCTCGTGCTGCTCGACATGACCATGCCCGACGGCAATGGCCTCGACGTCGCGCGGCGCGTGCGCGCGGCCGGATCCGGCGTCGACATCATCGCCGTGACGGCGGTCCGGGATGCCGCGACCGTCCGCGCCGCGGTGTCGATCGGGGTCGTGCAGTACCTGATCAAGCCTTTCGCGTTCGCCGCCTTCCGCGAGCGCCTCGAGGCGTACCGCGCCTACGTCGAAGGCCTGGACCGCGCGGCGGGAGAGGCCACGCAGTCCGAGGTCGACGCGCTGCTCGGGTCACTGCGCACCGTCACCTCTCCCGGGCTGCCGAAGGGCTTGAGCGACGAGACGCTGCAGGCCGTCGCGGAGCGCGTGCGGACGGCATCCGGAGCCGTGTCGTCGACCGAGGTGGGCGAGAGCGAGGGGATGTCCCGGGTCACCGCCCGGCGCTACCTCGAGCACCTCGCCGACGTGGGGCGGGTACGTCGCGAGCCCCGCTACGGCGGCCAGGGCCGGCCCGAGATCACGTACGCGTGGGTGCGGGGCTGAGCGCGGCTTCTCGGGCATGCCGCGGTGTTCGGTGCGGCATCCGGGGGTTCCCTTGTGGTGCGGGGGGGCGCGGCATCCGGGAGTCCCGTCGCGGCGCTGGAGGCGTGGCATCCGGGGTGGGTGGCGCGATGCTCCGCTCGCAGAATCGGGCGTTTCTCGCAGAATCAGCCGCGACATCTGCGAGATCGAGGCGGATCTGCGAGGTTCACACGCGCCACGAGGGCGGGACCGCCCCTAGAGGGCGAAGGCGGCGCGCACGGCGGCGTTCGTGACCTCGCCGGCGCGGACGTTCAGGCCCTTCGCGAGGGCGGGATCAGCGGATGCCGCGGCCTCCCAGCCGGCGTCGGCGATCCGCGTGATGTAGGGCAGCGTGGCGTTCGACAGCGCCCGCGTGGAGGTGTGCGGGACCGCGCCGGGCATGTTCGCGACGCAGTAGTACAGCGCCTCGTGGACGCGGAAGGTCGGGGCGTCGTGCGTCGTGGGACGGGAGCCCTCGAAGCATCCACCCTGGTCGATCGCGATGTCGACGAGCACCGCGCCGGGCTTCATCGCGGCGACCATGTCGTCGGTGACGAGCTTGGGCGCCGCCGCCCCCGGGATCAGCACCGAGCCGATCACGAGGTCGGCGTCGGCGAGCTGCTCGGCGATCTCGAGGCGGGTCGACGCGCGCGTCTCGATCGCGCCGCCGAACCGCTCCTCGAGCTGGCGGAGCTTGGGCAGCGAGATGTCGACGATCGTCACGCGGGCACCGAGGCCCAGGGCGTTGGCCGCCGCGTGCTCCCCCGCGACGCCGCCGCCGATGACGACGACCTTCGCGCGCGGCGTGCCGGGGACACCGCCGGGGAGGAGCCCGCGTCCGCCCGAGGCGCGCAGCAGGTGGTGCGCGCCCTCGATGATCGACAGGCGCCCGGCGACCTCGCTCATGGGCGCGAGCAGGGGCAGGGCGCGCTCCGCGGTCTGCACGGTCTCGTACGCGACGGCGGTGGTGCCGGCGGCGATCAGGGCGTCGGTGAGCGGGCGGTCCGCGGCGAGGTGCAGGTAGGTGAACAGCGTGAGGTCGGGGCGGAGGAACCCGTACTCGCGAGCGATCGGCTCCTTGACCTTCACGAGGAGCTCGGCGCGCGCCCACGTTTCGTCGGCGGTGGCGACGACCTCGGCTCCGGCGGCGCGGTACTGCGCGTCGGAGAACCCGCTGCCTTCCCCGGCGCCGGCCTGCACGAGCACCTCGTGGCCGCGGTGGACGAGCGCGTCGACGCCCGCGGGCGTCATCGCGACGCGGTTCTCGTTGTTCTTGATCTCGGTCGGCACGGAGACGCGCATGGGTTCCTCCTCGAGCGGATGAGCGATGCGGAGAGAATCGCAGAAACGAGCGTTTCGGTGGCTTTACACCGGTGATTCTTCGAACGGATGCCGATCGTCGCGCGTACTCTCGAACGCGAACGCCCCGAACGCCACGGTCGACCGAAGGATCTGCGATGCCCGACGACGAGCTGCACCCGCACGACGCCCGTATCATCGCGCTGCTCTCCGCCGACGCGCGCATGACCAACGCCGCGATCGCCGAAGACCTGGGCGTCGCCGCGTCGACCGCACACGCCCGCCTGCGCTCGCTGGTCGATCGGGGGCTCATCACCGGCTTCCACGCGGCGGTCGATCAGAGCCGCTTGGGTCGGGGACTCCAGGCGATCGTCGGCGTGACCCTTCGCCCGGGTCAGCGCCAGGAGAGCATCCACGCGTTCGCGCACGAAGTGCGGCGGCATCCGGACGTCATCCAGTTGTTCTTCCTGGGCGGCGCCGACGACTTCCTCGTGCACATCGCGGTCGACGACTCCTCCGCCGTGCGCCGCTTCGTCGTGGACCACCTCTCCGCGCGCCACAGCGTGGCCTCCACCCGCACGAGCATCATCTTCGAGTACCACCGGAACGCGGTCGCGGCCGACTTCGACTGAGGGGCGCGAGCGCACCCGCACACGAGGAACCGCTCGTCAACCCGGCGCCCCCGAAACGCACCTCGCCCCGGCGGCGGCTCATGATGAGAGCCGGGGGAAAGATGCTGTTGTCGATCGGAGTCATCGCGATGGGTGTCGGGCTGGCAGCCGGCGTCATCCGCGTGGTCCTGCCGCGAATCGGCGACCCCACGCCGCTCGGGATGTTCCTGCGCCTCGCCTCGGTGGCGGGAGCGCTGGCCGTGGGCGCCGGGGCGATGTACGTCGTGCGGTTCAGCGGCGGCGAGATCGGCACGCTCGTGGCCGCGGACACCGCCATGATCCTCGCCGCCTCGCTCCTGTGCGTCGGGTTGTCGAAGCCGCGCGCGGGGCGCAGCGCACCACCGCGCGCGCTGGCCGCCGCCGTCGCCCTCGCCGTCGTGGTCGCCGTCTCGACGGCGCTGCTCCCCCTCAGCGTGTCGCTCATCGTGAAGGGTGCCGCCCTCCTCCTGGTCAGCGGCGCCACGGCCGCCCTCGCACTGCGCAACCGCTCCCTCCCCCAGGCGTCCATGCGGGTGATGGGCGCCACCATGATCATCTACAGCGTGTACGCCGCCCTCCGCATCGTCGTGTTGACGACGCCGGAGTCGCTCCTGATGCAGACGCTCTTCTCCTCCACCGGGGCGGGCATCGCGGCGGTGGGGACGATGCTGATGACCGGGGTCGCGGTCGGCCTGGTGGGCCGTCCCGTCGCGCGCCCCGACGACGACGAGGATCGTCGTCGCACCCTCGTCGTCATCGGCGACTGGAAGCTCGCCAACGCCGCCTTCGGGACCGACCGGGTTCTCGGCCTGCTGCTGGAGCTGCGCCTGGCGGCCCGCGATCTCGACCCCTCCGCCGTAGACGGCCCCCGCGGCGTCGAAGTGGCAACGCCCTCCGCCGTCGCCGCCCTGCGCGCGCGCATGCGGACGAGCTACGGCTGGCGCCCCGAGGAGACGGAGCTCCTCACGGACGGGTCGGCGCTACGGAGGAAACTCCGGGGGCCAGGCGCCCCTCCGTCCTGATCGGTCACTGCCGGGCGAATGACGCCACGAGGCTTCTCGCCGTCGCGGGTTCACGTCCGAGCAGATCCCCGAGCGTCGGCGACATTCCGGCGAAGAAGCCTCCGGCCGCCGCGTGGAAGATCCCGAGCGTGAAGCGAGCCGCACCTTCGGGCTGCCCGGCAGCGACGGCGCGGTGCACCCAGTCATCGACACCGATCACCTCGAAGCCGACCTCGCGCCCCGAGACCTCCCCCGTCCACCGCGCGAGGTCGGCGAACGTCGGCGCCTCGGTGGCCGTCAGCGTCACGGGCCCCTGCCGAACGTCCGCCCGCAGGAGGAGCAGCGCGGCCGCCTCGGCGGCGTCGTCGCGCGACGTCCACGACACCGGCCCCTCGGCGGGGACCGCCACGACGTCGGTCTGGCGCCACGGGCCGAGCATCCACTCGAGCGTGTGCGCGTAGAACCCGTTGCGCAACGCGGTCCACCGGAGGCCCGAGGCGGCGAGCAGATCTTCGGTCGCCGCATGGTCCCGCGCGGGAGCGAACGGCGAGTCCGCATGAGCGCCCTGGTGGCTCGTGTAGAAGACGTGGCCGACGCCGGCCGCCACGGCGGCGCGGATCGCCGCCGCGTGCAGCCCGACCGCGTCGGCACCCTGGTCGTTCGACGAGACGAGAAGCAACCGATCGGCGCCTTCGAAGGCCTCGGGGAGCTGCCCGGGATCCGCATAGTCCCCCCGACGGACAGCCACTCCGCGACGGGCGAAGGATTCCGCGCGGGAGGGATCGCGGACGACGACCGTGAGCTCGGACGGATCGACCTCCCGCAAGAGATGCTCGACCGTGCGGCCGTTCAGGGCGCCTGTTGCGCCGGTGATGGTGATCATGGTGAAGCCCTTTTCGTTATCAATGGAAACAAGAGGAAGCTAACAGTGGTTACCGGCGATAACAAGTCTTTGTTATCGTCGTGACATGACCCTCCCTCCGCCCCGGGCCGACGTCCGCGAACGGATCGTCGACGCCGCGGCCGACCTCCTCCGGGACGCAGGTTCCCCCGCCGTCACGACGCGCGCCGTCGCCGACCGAGCAGGAATCCAGCCGCCGACCATCTACCGGTTGTTCGGAGACAAAGAAGGATTGCTCGACGCCGTCGCCGAGCAGGCGATGGCCCGCTTCAGCGCCGAGAAGGTCGCCTCGCTCTCATCCGCGAACGCACCGCGAGACCCCGTCGAGGAACTGCGTCAGGGCTGGAGCGAGACGCTGAGGTTCGGTCTCGACAATCCCGATCTCTACGTCATCCTGAGCGATCCCCGACGCGGTCGCGACTCCCCCGCGCTGGCCGCCGGCATCCGTGCGCTCGAAGAGCGCGTGCGGCGCGTCGCCGCCGCCGGCCGCCTCCGCGTGACCGAAGCACGCGCCGTCGCCCTCATCCACGCGGCGGGCACCGGGGCCATCCTGTCGCTCATCCCTCAGCCCCCCGGGGAGCGCGACCTCGCTCTCGCCGAGACCCTCCTCGAGGCCGTGCTGGATCGGATCCTCGACCACGCGGCATCCGCCTCTCCTTCCCCGGACGAAGCCGGTCACCGCACGGCCGCCGTCGCCCTGCGCGCTGTCGCGTCGGACCTCGACGCGCTCTCCCCCTCGGAACGGGCGCTGCTCGGCGACTGGCTCGACCGCGTCATCGCGACGGACTGAGGCGGAGCTCGCGGAGCGACGTCGGCGCGCGGGTGTCAGCCCCGCACCGCGGCCGCGATCGCCGCGATGTCGGCGGGTGTCGAGCGGCAGCAGCCGCCGACCAGGCGTGCCCCGGCCGCGACCCAGTCGGGGGCGGCGTCGGCCAGCGGGGCGGTGGCGCCGCGCCACGTGCGGGTCGCGGCATCCCATTGCTCCCCCGTGTTCGGGTAGGCGAGAAGAGGGATGCCGGGGGCTTCGGCGAGCGCGGGGAGCACGGTCTCGGGGGCACAGCAGTTGACCCCGACCGCGAGGACGCCGGGCGCGGATGCCGCGGCGCGCAGTGCCCTCGCGAGGGACCCCGCGGACGCGAAGCCGGTGCTGTCGGCGGACAGGCTGAAGAAGGCGGGGAGCCCCAGACCGTCGAGTTCGAGGGCCACCGCTTCGACCTCGAGCTCGGAGGGGATGGTCTCGATCGCGAGCAGGTCGGCGCCGGCGTCGGCGAGGGTGCGGAGGCGTCGGCGGTGCCGGTGCCGCAGCTCTTCGAGGGTCAGGCCGTACGCGCCGGTGTACTCGCTGCCGTCGGCGCGCAGAGCCCCGATCGGCCCCACGGATGCCGCGACCGCGACGTCGCCGGACTCTCGGGCGAGCGTCACCGACCGGCGCAGGAGCGTGTCGACGTCGGCATCCGGAATTCCCACGCCGTCACCGACCTGGTAGCTCGAGGTGATGACGACCTCGGCTCCCGCGTCGACGAACGCGGTGTGCGCGGCCCGGACCTCATCGGGGTCGTCGCGCAGGATCCGCGCGGACCACAGGGACGAGGACACGTCGTTGCCGCGGGCCTCGAGGAGGGTCCCGAGGCCTCCATCGAGCACCATTGGCCGCTCGGCCAGGGTCGACGCCAGGTCGATCACGCCTCGTGCGTCTCCCCGGCGGCGAGGACCCGGAGGGCGTCCGCGAGGAGGGCCTGATCGGCGCGGCTGACACCGCGCAGGGCCTCGGCCTCGAGGCGGACGAGCTCGGTCATGGCGGCATCCACGCGCTCGATGCCCTCGGGCGTGATGGCCACGAGGATCGCCCGGCCGTCGGACGGGTTGGGGCGGCGGTGCACGAGACCGCGCTCGGCGAGCTTGTCGAGGCGGTTGGTCATCGCCGCGCTGCCGATCATGGTCGCGGCGATCAGCCGGGTGGCGCTCAGCTCGGTGCCGGCGCGGCGGAGAACCGCGAGGACGTCGAACTCCCACAGGGCGATGTCGGCGCTCGCGAAAGCCCGCGCGCGGAGCTTCGAGAGGTGGAACGCCGCGCGCCGCAGTCGCGACATGACGTCGAGCGGCGTGAGGTCGATGTCGGGGAGCAGTCGCGACCACGCGTCGATGAGGAGATCGACCTCGTCATCTTTATTGCTTGCGGTAGTCACATGAAGACGGTACCGGAGCCGCGGGGCGATGGCGGCGTTTCCGCGGGGTGGGGCGGGCCCGAGGGGGCTCGCGAGAAGGTCGGGGCTTGCGGGTCGGGGCCGGTCGCCGGGCCGGGCCCGAGGCGGGGCGGGCCGAACTCCTGACGAATCGCGTCAGTCGGCCGCGAAACGCGGCCCGGCGCGGCAGTCGCGGCCGCGACTCAGGAGTTTCGCCCGCCCGGAGCCGACGCCGACGGGCCGAGCCGCTCGGCGAGGGCACGGCCGGCGGCACGCACCCACCGCGCGGGGTCGGCGAGCGCGGCGGCGCCGGACCCCGCGAGGTCGGTGAGCGAGAGCGTGGTGGCGAACGCCGAGGTGTCGGCATCCGGGGCGATCCGTCCGGCGACGAGCGCGACCGGCCGCCCATCGGCGAGCGCGGCGATGCGGTCGGGCACCTTGCCCGCTCCCGAGCTCGCGTCGAACGCCCCCTCGCCCGTGATGATGACGTCGGCCCGTGCGATCGCGTCGGTCAGGCCGACGAGGTCGGCCACCCTCTCGGCACCCGGGACGAGCTCGGCGCCCCATGCCCGCAGCGCCGCCCCGGTACCGCCGGCGGCTCCCGCCCCGGGCATGCGGGGGTCGGTGTCGAGCAGCACGGCGGCGCGGGCGAGAGCCGCATCGGCGGGGGCGATGTCGTCCGGCCCGAGCCCCTTCTGCGGGCCGAACACCGCGGCCGCTCCCGCGGGCCCGGTGAGCGGACTCCGGACGTCGGTCAGCACCACCGCCCCGCCGGGCGGGGGCGGGCGGAGGCCGGAACGATCGAGGCGGACGGCGGTGCCGAGCCCCCGCAATCCGGGTGCGGCGTCGGTGCCGGCGGCATCCGTGATGCGCGCGCCGAGAGCGGCGAGGGCGCCGAAACCGGCGTCGGTCGAGGCGCTCGAACCGATGCCGAGCACGAGTCGCGAGACGCCGTGGTCGAGGGCCGCGGCGATCGCGTGGCCGAAGCCGCGCGTATCGGCGTCGAGCGGGCGGAGGCGACCCCCGAGCATCTCGATGCCCGACGTGGAAGCCAGATCGACCACCCCGGTGCCGTTCGGCGCGGCGACTGTCGGGGGAAGGAGGACCCAGGATGCCGCGACCTCGCGCCCGTGCGGACCCGTCACGCGCACGGGCATCCGGCGCGCGCCGGGGACGGCGGCGAGGAAGGCGTCGGCCGTGCCCTCTCCCCCGTCCGCCATGGGGCGTGCGATCGCGACGTCGGCGGGGCGCGCGTCGAGCCACCCCGCGGAGAGCGCCGCGGCGGCATCGGCGGCGGTGATCGAGCCTTTGAAGCCGTCGGGCGCGAGCAGCACGGTGGTCACGCGCCGACCTTAGCCGGTCGGCCTCCCTCAGCCCGGCGGCATCCGGGCGGCGATCCGCATGCCCCGCGCCGCACACACGAGTCGTCGAGTGTCCAAGACACGCCGTAACGGCGCGGGGAGTTACGGCGTGTCTTGGACAGTCAACCTGCTCGCGCCCTGGCGCGGGGGCGGGGGGAGGGGGGAGGGGGAGGGTCAGCGACGCCCGGCGGGAATCGGGGCGTCGCGGCGGGCGACGGCCTCGAGACGCGCGCGGCGCGCGTGGCGGGCGTGCTGCAGGACGCTGACCGTGACGATGATCGCGAGCAGCGCGTAGAGCACCACGGTCAGCGGTGACGAGACGAAGATCGTCGGGTCGCCCTCCGACACGGCGAGCGCGCGGCGCATCTGCGTCTCGGCCATGGGCCCGAGGATCGCGGCGATCAGGACCGGCGCGAGCGGGATCGAGAAGCGCCGCATCACGAAACCGATGATGCCGATCGCGAGCGCGAGCCACAGGTCGACCACGCGCGAGGCGATGGCGTACACGCCCAGCATCGCGACGACCGTGATGCCCGCGTACAGGTAGTGGCGCGGGATGAGCAGGAGCTTGGCCCACACCGCCGCGAACGGCAGGTTGATGATCAGCAGGATGATCAGGCCCAGGAAGAGGCTGGCGAGCAGCGGCCAGACGAGGTCGCCGGAGCGCTCGAAGAGCAGCGGGCCCGGTTGCATCCCGTACTGCTGGAAGGCGGCGATCATCATCGCGGCCGTGGCCGAGGTGGGAAGGCCCAGTCCCAGCAGCGCGCCCATCGCCGAGCCCGCGGTCGCATTGCCCGCGGCTTCGGGGGCGGCGACGCCCTGGATCGCTCCGCGGGTGCCGAAGTCGGTGTCGCCGCGGCGGCGGGCGAGACGCTTCTCGGTGCCGTAGGCGAGGAACGTCGGCACCTCGGAGCCGCCGACCGGGATCGCACCGAACGGCACGCCGAACGCCGTGCCGCGCAGGAACGCGGGGAGAGCCTGGCGCCACTCGCGCTTCGACAGCAGCGGCGAGCCGCTGGGGGCGACGAGCTTCCCGGGTCCGCCCGCGCGGCGGATGTGGCCGGCGACGTGCAGCACTTCGCCGATCGCGAGCAGGCCCACGGTGACGACGATGATCGAGATGCCGTCGAAGAACACGGGGCTTCCCCCGGTGAAGCGTTCGGCTCCCGTCATCCCGTCGATTCCGACGAGGGCGAGGGCGAAGCCGAGACCGAGGGCGACGAGGCCGCGGACGATCGAGTCGGCGACGACGGCCGAGATCGCCACGAACGCGAACACGGCGAGCGCGAAGTACTCCGCGGGCCCGAAGACCTTGGCGAGCTCGACGATGTACGGCGCGAAGAACACCACGAGCACGCACGCGATCGTGCCGCCGATGAAGGCGCCGATGGCGGAGGTGCCGAGCGCCTTGGCCGCTCTGCCGTCCTTCGCCATGCGATGGCCCTCGAAGGTCGTCGCGATCGCCGAGGAGTTGCCGGGAGTGTTGAGCAGGATGCCGGCGGTCGAGTCCCCGAAGAGCCCGCCGAAGTAGATGCTCGCGAACATGATGAACGCGCCCGTGGGGTCGAGGCTGAAGGTGACGGGCAGCAGCAGCGCCACCGCCATCGCGGAGCCGAGGCCCGGGAGCACCCCCACGGCGGTGCCGAGGATGGCCCCGATGACGAGGAAGAGGAGGTTCTGCGGGGTGAACGCGACCGCGAATCCGTCGGCGAGGTTGATCAGCTGATCCACGGCGAGAGTCCTTCCAGGATGCCGGCGGGAAGCGACAGGCCCAGACCCGCGCCGAACGCGAGCTGGACGAGAGAGGACACGATCACCGAGACGCCGATGTCGAGCAGGGGTCGGCGACTGCCGAAGGCCCACGAGATGACCCAGAAGAGCGCGGCGGCCGAGAGGATCCAGCCGAGCACGGGCAGCACGACGATGAACCCGGCGAGCGCGGCGACGGTGATCCCGAGCGTGCGGCCGTCGACGGCGGCCGGCTTCGAGGTGGAGGCCACGTCCTCGGGCGAGACGACGCGGATCTCGCCGGTCTCGTCGATCGCGCCGAGGTCCTCGAGCATCTCGTTCGAGATCTCGACGGGATCGTCGGCGACGTGCGCGCGGCGGGACGTGCGGAGCACCTCGACGAGGAGGCCGACCCCGGCGAGCCAGAGGAAGCCGCTGACGAGCATCGGGAAGAACTGCGGTCCGGGGAAGGCGACGTCGGCGGGCACCTGCATGGTGGCGGTGCCGTACGTCAGGAACCCGGCGAGCACGAAGACACCGGCGACGACCACCAGCTCGCTGCGGCCGGTGTACCAGCGGGGCGTGCGCTGCACGCGCAGCGATCCCGTGGTGAGGGTGGACGGTTCGGTCACAGACCCAGCTCCTTCATGATCGCGGTGGTGCGTGCGGTCTCGTCCGACAGGTAGGCGGCGAACTCGTCTCCGGCGAGGAAGCTGTCGACCCAGCTGTTGCGGGCGAGCACCTCCTGCCACGCGTCCGTCTCCCGCATCTCGGATGCCATCGCCACCAGCTCGGCGTGCACCTCGTCGTCGATGCCCGGGGGCGCCACGAGCCCGCGCCAGTTCGACATCGCCACGTCGACGCCCTGCTCGCGGAAGGTCGGCACGTCGACGTCGTCGAGCGGCTCCTCGGACGAGAGCGCGAGGGCGCGGAGGTTGCCGGACTCGATCTGGTCGCGGAAGTCGTTGTATCCGGAGAGTCCGGCCTGCGTGGTGTGGGACAGGAGCGAGGTCACGACCTCTCCGCCGCCCGGGTAGGCGAGGTAGTTCACGCGCTGGGGGTCGATGCCGCCCTGCTGTGCGAGCATGCCGGCGAGCAGGTGGTCGATGCCGCCGAGCGAACCGCCCGCGATCGCGGTTCCCTCGGGGTCGGCGAGGAACGCCCGCATGAAGTCGTCGAGGGTCTGGAACGGCGAGTCGCCCGGCACCACGAGCACGTTGAAGTCATCGGCGAGACGCACGATCGGCCGCACGTCCTCGAGGCTCACGGGCGAACGGTTGACGATGACCCCTCCCACCATCACGCCACCGGTGACGAGCATGATGTCGTGCCGGTCGCCCATCTCGGCGACGGCGCCGAGACCGATCGTGCCGGCCGCGCCCGGGATGTTCATGACCTGTACCGCTCCCGCGATGCCCTCCTCGCGCATGACCTGCTGGGCCTCGCGGCCGAAGGTGTCCCACCCGCCTCCCGGGGCCGCGGGGGCGACGATCGTCAGCTTCGTGCGGGGGTTGGCCACCCCTCCCGTCGCCGCGGCGCTCAGCCCGGCCGTCACGAAGAGCGCTGCGGCGACCACGCCCACGAGGGCTCCCGTCACACGGCGGCGGCGAGGAGAGCGCGCGGGGCGCTGCGCCTCTGATGGCGTCGGATGCTGCATCAAGCCCTCCCGGGACATCGTCGTTGCCGGATGAGAAGCTAGGTTGTCAGCGCCTCTCCCCCGGTGGCGCGCTCGAGAGCCTTTGCGCTCTTTGATGCTCACGACGATCCGCTCGCGCAGCGAGCCGCACGAGGAGGTGCTCATGTCGCTCACCCGGCCCGACCGCGCGCCCGTGCGCGTGCGCCTCGCCGTCCTGCTCGCGCTGCAGTGCACGGTGGTCCTCGTGTGCGTGGTCGCGACGACGCTCGTCGCCATGTCGGTGCAGGAGCGCAGCATCCGCGCCGCGACCGAGGAACGCGTGCTCGATGTCGCGACGAGCCTCGTCGAGCTCGACCAGGTGCAGAGCGCCGTGCTTCTCGACACCGCCGCCGCCACCGCGGAGCTGCAACCGCTCGCCGACGTCGTCGCCGCGGCATCCGGGGTCGACTATGTCGTGGTGACCGATGCCCGCGGCATCCGGCTCACCCATCCGAATCCGGCGGAGCGCGGACGGACGGTGTCGACGGATGCCACCGCGGTGCTGGCCGGAGAGACCTTCCTCGGCACGGAGACCGGGACGATCGGCCCGAGCCTGCGGGCGAAGGTGCCCGTGCGCAACGGGGAGGACGTGGTGGGGACGGCCTCGGTGGGGGTGCTGGAGTCCGAGATCTCCGGCAGCTACGAGGAGGCCGTGGGAGGGCTGCTGCCCTGGGTGGCCGGCTCCATCGTGCTCGGGGTCATCCTGAGCGGCCTGCTGACCGCCGTCCTCCGCCGACGCGTGCGACGCCTCGAGTCCGACGCGCGCGAGCTCGAGACGCAACGGCGCATCTCCCGGGCGCTCCGCGACCAGACGCACGAGTTCCACACGCGGCTCCACGTGATCCGAGGGCTCGTCGCCGAGGGCGAGACCGGTGAGGCGCTGACCTACATCGGCGGGCTCGCGCCCGTGGCATCCGGTCTCCCGATCGACGACCCGGCCCTGCGCGCTCTGTTGGAGGGACTCTCCGCCGAGTACCCCGGGCTGCGGGTGGACCCCGCGAGCCTGGTGCCGCGCGGGAGCGTCGACGACGAGGTGCTGACGGTGCTGGGCAACCTTGTCCGCAACGCCGCCGAGGCCGCCGGGCCCGGCGGGCGCATCGACGTGCTGGTACTCGCGGGCGACGAGCGGCTCACGATCGATGTCGCCGACGACGGGCCGGGCGTCGTGCCCGCGGACGCGGCCCGCATCTTCGATCGCGGGGTCAGCTCGAAGGCGGCCGCGGGCCGGGGCGTGGGGCTGGACCTCGTGCGCCGCATCGCGGGCGCGCGGGGCGGTTCGATCACGCTCGGTCGGTCGGCCTCGGGAGGGGCGCGGTTCACGGTGGAGCTGCCGCGAGCGGGGGTGCGCGCGTGACGGGAGATGCCACGATCCGCACCGTCATCGTCGACGACGACCCCGCGGTGGTGCGGTTGCACACCGCCTACCTCGAGGCGCTGCCCGGGTTCCGCCTCGTGGGGACCGCGCGGACCGGTGCCGCGGGGGCGGCGCTCGCGGTGGGGACCGACGTCGACCTCGTGCTGCTCGACATGAACCTCCCCGACTTCAGCGGGGTGGAGGTGCTGCACCGACTTCGGCTCGTGCGCGAATGGGACGTCGACGTGCTCGTCATCAGCTCGGCCCGCGACACCCTGACGATCCGCCAGGCCGCGGCCGCGCACGTCGTCGGCTACCTCGCCAAGCCCTTCACCCGCGAGGCGTTCGTGCGCCGACTCGAGGAGTACCGCCGCGGTCGCGCCGCCCGCCCCGCCGAGGTGCCGGTGAGCATGGGCCAGGGCGACATCGACCGGCTGGTGTCGCCGGTCACCGCTCCCGTGCGCACGGTCGTGGCATCCGAGCCTCTCCTCCCCAAGGGCCTCGCCGAGTCGACCATGCACACCGTCCGCTCCGCGCTGCACCCCGTCACCCCGGCGAGCGCCCGCGACATCGCCGCCGCCTCCGGCGCCTCCCGCGCGACGGTGCGGAGGTATCTCGACGCGCTCGTGGCCCGCGGCGAGGTGGACATCTCGCACCGCTTCGGCGCGCGGGGCCGCCCCGAGGTGCTGTACCGCCTGGCCGCGCGCTGACCGCGCGCTCTTCCGTGCCGCCCCGGTCATGTCCGGCCGGCGCTGTCCAGCCCCGGCGGTTGCCCACAGGTGCGGCTGTGGGCCGCGGGCCGCGCGAAACTCCTGAGAAAGAGCGCGTCACGCCTCTCCCCCGCCGCAGAACGGTCCCATCGCCCCGAAAACTCAGGAGTTTCGCCCGCGCTCAGACCGCTCCCCCGGTCGGGGTTCCGCACCGCCGCGGCCCCGGCCACCCGCTCCGGCCGTGCCGAACTCCGGAGAAACCGACCAGCATCGCACGGCGACCGCCGCCGAACCGCATCGCCGGGTCGGAAACTCCGGAGTTCGGCACAGTCCCTGCCCCGCCGTCCCACGGGTGACGGATGCCGCGGCCTGTCGGTTCCGTCGAGCTCAACGCGCCGGCGGAGGCGCCGTCGTCGCGCGGGCCACGAGCCGCGTCGGCAGCAGCAGGTGCGTCTGGGGGAGGTCCTCGCCGGCGAGGAGGGCGAGGACCATCCGCACGGCCTCGGCGCCGAGCCGCTTCATCGGCTGACGCACGGTCGTCAAGGCGGGCTGGGCGCGCGCGGCTTCCGGCACGTCGTCGAACCCCACCACCGAGAGATCCTCGGGCACGCGCCGTCCGTACTCGGCCGCGACGTCGATGATCGACAGGGCGGACAGGTCGTTCGCCGCGAACACCGCGGTCGGCGGGTCGTCGAGCGACAGCATCGCCTCGGCGGCCTCGCGTGCGACGTCCTGCTCGTACCGCCCGACACCGACGAGGGCGGGATCGAACGGGATGCCGGCTGCCGAGAGCCCGGCCCGGTACCCGGACGCACGGGCCACCGCCGACCGCAGATCCGGCCGACCCGCGATGAAACCGATGCGGCGGTGTCCGAGCTGGACGAGATGGTGCACGGCCTGCTGTGCTCCGGTGAAACTGTCGGACTCGACCGTGGGGAGGTCGGCGCGGCCCGTGTGGGGGTCGATCGCGACGATCGGCACGTCGCTGGTGACGTTCACGACGGTCGGGGTCACGATGATCGCCGCGTCGATGAGCGTGCCGCTCAGGCGGCTGAGCGAACGCCGCTCCCACCCCTCGCCGTCTCGGCGCGAGCCGCTGTACGCGAGCAGGTCGTACCCGGTGCCCGCGAGCGCTCCCCCGACGCCCTTCAGGATCTCGGCCGAGAACGGCTCGATCGCGGCGACGAGGACGCCGACCACGCCCGTCTTGCGCGATCGCATGCTGCTCGCGACGAGGCTCGATTCGTACCCGAGGGTCTTCACCGCATCCAGGACGCGGCTCACCGTCTCGGGCGAGACCCCGTAGCGACCATTGACGGCCTTCGACACCGTCGCCACCGAAACACCGGCGGCCGCGGCGACGTCGTGGATGGTGGCGCGTCGGGTCATGGCATCCGACGATAGCGTGGAAATCATTTTCGAAAACGTTTGACGAGCCTTCGCCACCGGGTGAAACTGCTCACACCCGGGGCGCAGCACACTCCCCGGAAAACGGCATCGCTGCCGATGACCACCGCGCATCCCCGAGGGATGCACCTCGACGAAGAGAAACGGGAATCACATGAACACGCGCAAAATCCTCGCCGGAGCGGCCCTCGCCGTCGCCGGCACCCTCGCGCTCGGCGGTTGCGCCGGCGGAGGCGGCGGCCAGAACGCCGACGGCTCGGTCACGCTGACGCTGTGGCACAACTCCACCACCGGTGACGGCAAGAAGTACTGGGAAGACACCGCCGCCGCGTTCGAGTCGGCCAACCCCGGCGTCACGATCGAGATCCAGGCCGTGCAGAACGAGGAGATGGACGGCAAGCTCCAGACCGCCCTCAACTCCGGCGATGCCCCCGACCTCTTCATGGCGCGCGGCGGCGGCAAGCTCGCCGACATCGTCACCGCCGGTCAGGCCATGGACCTCACCGACAAGATCTCGGCGGATGCCAAGACCGCCCTCGGCACCTCCCTGAACGCCTTCGAGGTCGACGGCAAGAACTACGGCATGCCCGTCGCCGTGCTCCCCTCCGGCATCTTCACCGCGCAGGACCTCCTCACCGCCGCCGGTGTCACCGAGGCCCCCGCGACCATCTCCGACCTCGAGGCCGCCGACGCGAAGATCCGCGCGACCGGCGTCGCCCCCATCGCCGTCGGCGCGAAGGACGCCTGGCCCGCCGCGCACTGGTACTACAACTTCGCGCTGCGCGCGTGCTCGAAGGACGTCCTGGATGCCGCCGCCACGAGCCGCAGCTTCGACGACCCGTGCTGGCTGCAGGCCGGGGAGAACCTCGAGTCGTTCCTGAAGACCCAGCCGTTCAACGACGGCTTCCTCACCACCGCCGCCCAGCAGGGCGCCGGCTCGTCCGCGGGCCTGCTCGCCAACCACCAGGCCGCCATGGAGCTCATGGGCGCCTGGAACCCCGGCGTGATCGCCTCGCTGACCCCCGATGAGAAGCCGCTGGCCGACCTCGGCTGGTTCCCCTTCCCGGAGGTTCCCGGTGGCAAGGGCGAAGAGGGCGCCATCATGGGCGGCGTCGACGGCTACTCGTGCTGGGTCAACGCCCCCGCGCAGTGCACCGACTTCCTGAACTTCCTCGTCAACAAGGAGAACCAGGAGAACTACGCCGCGGCCTTCCAGACCATCCCCGCCTCGAGCGAAGCGACGGATGCCGTCACCACCCCCGCCCTGCAGTCGGCGCTGAAGGCGTACACCGACGCACCCTACGTGTCGGTCTGGCTCGACACCCTGTACGGCCAGAACGTCGGCAACGCGCTGAACGTCGCCGTGGTGGACCTGTTCGCCGGCAAGGGCAGCCCGCAGGGCATCGTCGACGCCGTCAACGCCGCCGCCTCGCGCTGAGGAGTCCCGACATGACCACCGTGCGTCATCCGGTCGCCACCGCGTCCGACGACGTCGCCGGTCGCCGTCTGGCCGAGGAGGGTGCCCCGCGCACCCCCTCGGCCGGGCGGTCGCCCGTCCGGCGTCGCCGCGAGAACTGGCGTATCCGCGGCGAGCTCGCGATCCTCCTCGGCCCCGCCCTGGTCGTCTTCGTCTCGTTCGTCATCCTCCCGGTGGTCCTCGCCGCCTACTACGGCTTCTACAAGTGGTCGGGTTTCGGCACCCCCGTCGACTTCGTCGGGCTGCGCAACTACGTCACGATCCTCACCGACCCGGCCTTCCACGAGGCGCTCGGCCACAACGCCTTCATCGTCATCGGCTCGCTCGTCCTGCAGGGGCCGCTCGCCCTCGGCCTGTCCCTGCTGCTGAACCGCAAGATGCGGGCGCAGTCGCTCATCCGCGTGCTGATCTTCGTGCCCTACGTGATCTCCGAGGTCGTCGTCGGCCTCGGCTGGGGCCTCATGCTGCAGTCGGGCGGTGCCCTGAACGGGCTGCTCGAGAAGATCGGTCTCGGAGCCCTCCGCGCCGACTGGATCTCCGACCCGGCGCTCGCGATCTGGACGCTGCTCATCATCATCACGTGGAAGTACATCGGCTTCGCCGTCATCCTCTTCCTCGCCGGCCTCCAGGGGATCCCCGAGGAGCTGAGCGAAGCCGCCGCCATCGACGGCGCCTCGTACTGGCAGATCCAGCGCCACATCGTGCTACCGCTCATGGGCCCGACGATCCGCATCTGGGCGTTCCTGTCGATCATCGGCTCGCTGCAGCTGTTCGACCTCGTCTGGATCATCTGGGGCCAGTACGTCGCCTCGACCGCGGGCACCTCGACGATGGCCACCTACATGGTCGCCAACGGCCGCAACGCCGGCAGCTACGGCTACGGCAGCGCGGTGGCCGTGGTGATGTTCCTCATCTCGCTCGCCGTCGCCCTCATCTACCAGCGCTTCGTGCTCCGTCGCGACACGGCCGGCGCCCTCACCGGAGGCACCAAGTGACCGCCACCGCCACTCTCGTCACCCCGCGCGGCGGCAAAGCGCCGCGCCGCGCCCCCGTCGGAACGAACCGCGGCTCGTCCGTGATCGTCGGCTTCGTCGCTCTGCTGCTCATCGGCATGATGCTCGCGCCGGTGGTCTACATCATCCTCGGCGGCTTCCGCTCGAACGCCGAGATCACCGTCGACCCCTCGGGCTTCCCGACCCGCTGGAACTGGGAGAACTACGCCGACGTCCTGACCAGCGGCGTCTTCTGGGGTCAGGTCGGCAACTCCGCGATCGCGGCCGTCGCGACGACCGTCTTCGTCGTGGCGCTGGGTCTCATGGCCGCTTACGCCCTGTCGCGTTACCGCTTCCGCGGTCGCGGTGCGGTCTACGCCCTGTTCACCGCCGGACTGATGTTCCCGATGACCGTGGCCATCACACCGCTCTACATCCTCGTCCGCAACCTCGGGCTCATGAACTCGCTCGCGGGCGTCATCGTGCCGCAGATCGCGTTCGCGCTGCCGTTGACGATCATCATCCTGTCGCCGTTCCTCGCCGCGATCCCGAACGAGTTGCAGGAGGCCTCCTCGATCGACGGACTCGGCCGCCTCGGGTTCTTCTGGCGCATGGTGCTGCCGCTCGCCGTTCCCGCGGTCGTGACCGTCGGCATCCTGGCCTTCGTCAACAGCTGGAACTCGTACATGCTGCCGCTGTTCATCCTCAACAACGAGGCGACCTACACGCTGCCGCTGGGAACGCAGGCCTTCGCCTCGCAGTACTCCGTCGACACCGCGCGCGTCCTCGCATTCACTTCGCTGTCGATGATCCCCGCTCTGCTGTTCTTCAGCGTCTTCGAGCGGCGCATCGTCGGCGGTCTGACCGGTGCCGTGAAGGGCTGACCCACCATGACCATCCACCACACCGACGTCGGTGCTGCCCTCACGCCCGGCGTCTCCCCCCGCGTCCAGGCCCTCCTCGCCGAGATGACCCTCGACGAGAAGCTCGCGCAGCTCGTCGGCTACTGGGTCGACCAGGGCGACGAGGTCGTCGCTCCCCTCTCCGGCGAGAAGGTCACCTCGACCGCTTACGCGGATGCCACCGTCCACGGCCTCGGCCACCTCACGCGCGTCTACGGCACCCGGCCGGTCGACCCGATCGAGCGAGCGGAATGGCTCTGGGGCGAGCAGCGCCGGCTGAAGGCGGAGACGCGTCTCGGCATCCCCGCGATCGTGCACGAAGAGTGCCTGACCGGTTTCGCGGCGTGGAAGGCCGCCACCTTCCCCACGCCCCTCGCCTGGGGAGCGTCCTTCGATCCCGAGACGGTCGAGCTCATGGCATCCGCGATCGGTCGATCGATGCGCGACCTCGGCGTGCACCAGGGCCTTTCGCCCGTGCTCGACGTCGTGCGCGACCCCCGCTGGGGACGCGTCGACGAATGCATCGCCGAGGACCCCTACGTCGTCGGGACCATCGGCACGGCGTACGTGCGGGGTCTGCAGAGCGCGGGCGTGCACGCGACGCTCAAGCACTTCGTCGGCTACTCCGCCTCCCGCGCCGGGCGCAACCACGCCCCCGTCTCGGCGGGGCCCCGCGAGCTGCAGGACGTCTTCCTCCCGCCGTTCGAGATGGCCGTGCGCGACGGCGGCGCGCGCAGCGTGATGAACGCGTACGTCGAGATCGACGGGGTGCCGATCGCCTCCTCCCCCGAGATCTTCACCGACCTCCTCCGCCGACGCTGGGGCTTCGACGGCACGGTGGTCTCCGACTACTTCGCCGTGGAGTTCCTCCGCTCGATGCACGGCGTCGCGGACTCCCTCGGCGAGGCCGCCCAGCTCGCCCTCGAGGCGGGGATCGACGTCGAGCTCCCCGGCCCCGACGCGTATCCGCACCTCGCCGAGCGGGTGGCATCCGGAGCCCTTCCCGAAGCGGTGGTCGACCGTGCCGTCGCCCGCGTGCTCGCCGAGAAGGAAGACCTCGGACTCCTGGATGCCGACTTCGCCGACGCCCCGACCGAGATCGACCTCGACGACGCCGAACACCGGGCGCTGGCGTACCGCCTCGCTCTCGAGAGCGCGGTGCTGCTGCGCAACGACGGCGCGCTCCCCCTCGCGGAGGGCCGCAGGATCGCCGTGATCGGACCGAACGCCGACAGCGCGGAGGCGCTGATGGGGTGCTACTCGTTCGCGAACCACGTGCTGGCCCACCACCCGGGCGTGCCGCTCGGCTTCTCGCTGCCGACGGTGCGCGACGCACTCGTCGACCGGTTCGGCGAGGTCTCGTCCGCGTTCGGCTGCGCCGTGGAGGGTTCCGACACCGACGGCTTCGCGGAGGCCGTCGCCGTCGCGCGGGATGCGGAGGTCGCGATCGTCGTCGTCGGCGACCGCGCCGGGCTCTTCGGCCGCGGAACCGTCGGCGAGGGCAACGACGCCGACTCGCTCGAGCTGCCCGGGGTGCAGCGACAGCTCGTCGAGGCGATCGTCGCCACCGGAACGCCGGTGGTGCTCGTGCTGCTGACCGGCCGCCCGTACGCGCTCAGCTGGGCGCTCGACGGCGACACCGGTCCCGCCGCGGTGCTGCAGGCGTTCTTCCCGGGCGAAGAGGGCGGGTCCGCTCTGGCCGCGCTCCTGGCGGGGGATGCCACCCCCTCGGGGCGCCTGCCCGTCTCCCTCCCCCGCTCCGCCGGCGCGCAGCCGTACTCGTACCTGCACCCGCTTCTCGGCGGACCCTCGGGCGTCACGAGCACCGATCCGACGCCCGTGCGGCCGTTCGGGTTCGGACTGTCGTACACGACGTTCGCGCGCGGGGAGCTGCGGGTCGACGGCGCCGGCGGCGCGGAGCCCGGGGGCCCGGAGCGCGGGACCGGCGGCGAGCGCGGGGGCGCGGGACCCGCCGGGCACCGCACCGGCGACGCTTCGCGGGGCGCCGGGATCTCGGCATCCGGAACCTCGCCCGAGGTGCGGGCCGGTGACGCGTTCGCCGTGTCGGCGCGGGTCACGAACACCGGCACCGTGCGCGGAGCCGACGTCGTGCAGGTGTACGCGCACCGCCGCGGCGCGAGCGTCACGCGACCCGTCGCCGCGCTGGTGGCGTATGCCCGCGTCGAGCTCGATCCCGGAGAGAGCGCCGAGGTCCGGTTCACGGTGCCCGCGTCGCGCCTGGCGTACAGCGACCGGGCGCTCCGCCGCGTCGTCGAGCCGGGCGAGGTCGAGCTGCGCCTGGGCCCCTCGTGCGCCGAGGTCGACGAGGCGGTGTCGATGAGGATCACCGGCCCGACCTACGAGCTGGCCCTCGACGACGCCCGCGTGGTCGAGGTCGCCGTGGTCCGGGACTGAGCGCCGCGCCGCCCGCCGTCGAGTGTCCACGAAACGCCGTGACCGTCGGCTCGGTTGCGGCGTTTCTCGGACACTCGACGGCGCTCCGGCGCCCGTTGCGGTGGCCACCGCAGTCGAGTCGCATCCGCGTTAGCGTGGACCCACGCCATCGACGCCGCGAGAGGACCGGATGACGCTGCACGACGAGACCCCCGCCCCGACAGACGCACGCGCCGACGCCCGCGCGTCGCATGCTCCACGCGACAGCGTCGTCGGCAACCCGGCATCCCGGATCCACCCCGATCACGACGACGCACGCGCCGACCCGTGGTCGATCGATCTCGAGCGCATCCAGTTCTCGCCGTACTTCTCGCGACTGTCGGCCGTGACCCAGGTCGTCTCGCCCTCCATCGGCGCCGCTCCCGTGCACAACCGCCTCACGCACACCCTCAAGGTGAGCGCGATCGCGCGCGTCGTCGCGCTGCAGCTGAACACCCGTTCGCGCCAGGCGGGCGAGGGCGACGTCTGCAACGCCACGGTCGTGGAGGCCGCCGCGTACGCGCACGACCTCGGCCACCCGCCGTTCGGCCACCTCGGCGAGTCCACGCTGGATCGCCTCGCGCGCGAGGAGTTGGGCCTGCCCGACGGGTTCGAGGGCAACGCGCAGACCTATCGCATCCTCACCGCGCTCGACGTGGTCGAGAACGCCCCGCGGGGGCTCAACCTCACGGCGGCCGTCCGCGCCGCCTCGGCGAAGTACCCGTGGGCCCCGTCGGTCGAAGCGGCCGACGTCGAGCGGATCGGCCCGCCCCGCGGCATCCGTCGCTCTCCCGATGGTGCGTACCGCGTGCACAAGTACTCCGCGTACGACCTCGATCTCGCCGACCTCGACGAGGCCCGACGGGGAGTGGATGCCGAGCCCCTCCGCCAGAGCATCGAGGGTGCCGTGATGGACCTCGCCGACGACATCGCGTACTCCGTGCACGATGTCGACGACTTCTACCGCGCGGGGATCCTCGACCACGCCCCGATCGCGGCGGAGTTCCGCGGCTGGCTCGACGATGTGCTCGAGTGGCGCGAACGCGACGAGGCCGAGGTGCGCGCCGAGCTCGCGCCGGGGGCGGGTCTGGAGCGCCTGCGCCGCAAGATGCGCCGCGACGACCCGTGGATCGCCGACGACGAGGCCTTCCTCGCCGCCGTCAGCGACGTGGATGCCGAGATGGTCACCGACCTGCTCGCCCGCCCCTTCGACGGATCGCTCACGGCCGAGCGCCGCCTCGCCGCGTTCACCGACCGGTGGATCCGGCGGTTCCAGGAGTCGGCGCAGTTGCGTCCGCTCGACACTCCGCGAGCCGGTCCCGTCGTGCTCTCGCCCTGGGCGTGGCACCACGTGGAGGTGCTGAAGTTCGTGCACAAGCGCTTCGTGCTCAGCCGCCCCGACCTCGCGATCCAGCAGCGCGGCATGAGCCGCATCCTCGCCCGCTCGGTCCGCGCGCTCGGCGAGTGGCTCGACGACGACCTCGACCGCGCGCGCACCCCCCGGCGCCTCCGCGAGCTCATCGCCCTCGCCCGCGAGCAGTACGCGCTCCTCCCCGCGGAACGTCGACCTTCGGATGCCGAATCCGAGACGCTCGCGCGCTCCCGCGGAATCGTCGACTACGTGGCATCCCTCACCGATTCGCAGGCCTTCGCGCTGTCCGAGGCGATCTCGGGGAGAGCGGACCGGTTGTGGGCTCTGGGGCAGCGGCTGTGACGGGGGAAGAGTCGGCGTCGCTCATCCAACAGCGGATGCGGCTCGATCGTGCCCGCACCGCCGCGATCTGGACCCTGATCGGCGCGGTGCTCCTCGCCTCGGGCAGCATCGGAACGCTCGCCGCCCAGGGGGCCGACGCGCCGTGGTGGCGGTGGGGCGCGGCGATCACGTTCGTGGCCCTGACGGTGTACGGCGTGGTTCGAGTGATCGGCGCGGTCCGACAGCTGCGGCGCTTCCGCGTCGAGCACGGACCGGATGCCGGACGTCAGAGCCCCGTCGGCCGGCCCTGAGCTTCCGCCGGTGTGGTTCCCGGCATCCGTGTCCCGAAGAGGGCGGCCTTTTATGCTCTCCGGGCCGCGGACACGCGGCGCGGAGAACGGGACGTGTTCAGCCCCCTGCGCCCTCCATCTCGGCCCATTGCCGAGGTGTCTTCCGCTGCAGCCAGGAAACGAATTCGGGGAAGCCCTGGTAGACGCGCATCGTCTCGAACAGCGTCCGGCCGCGCGCGTCCTTCCCCCGGACCCGCCCCGACATCAGCGCCGCGAGCTCGGCGATCTCGGATGCCGGCACGGTGCGTGACCGACGCCGTCCCGAGCGGACGACGAGGTGGTCGTCGAACACGAGGATGCGCGCTCGCCCCAGCGACAGCACGTAGAAGAAGATGATCGCGCCGAGACCGCCCAGGGTGGTCAGCCACACGGTGACGCCGATGTACGCGAGACGATCCCGCTCGATGAGCTCCGACGCGGCCAGGACCACGGCTCCGACCATGAACAGGATGCCGATCCCCCGGGCGACCAGGTGCTGCGACGGGTATCTCTGGACGACGAAGAGAGGTCTTGTGGAGGGATCGCCGGCCGCGCCGTCGTGGTGGGTCATCGTTCTCCGATGGATCGATCGTGGTGGCACGGTCCAGACGTCACGGAGAGGCCGAAATCCATCGAATCATGGGCGCGCGCCCCGGGAGCCAAGCACGCGAAGCGCGCCCTCATCGTTTGGTCCGCGCGTGATGGCGCGCGACGCGATTGCGATTGCCGCAGCCGGCGGCCGTGCACCAGACCCGATTACCGCGTGGAGAAGTGTCGAGATAGACCCACCCGCACGCGTCGTCCCCGCACTGTCGAGCCGCGCTGAGGTCGGAGGCGAGGAGGTCGTGCGCGAGGAGGGCGACGGTCGCGCGGGGGCCGGTGATGTCATCGGGGGTTCGCCATGACCACGATGCCGCGTCGGTCGAGCGTTCCCACGACGACCTCTGCACCGCGTCGACGTATTCCCGCTTGATGAGTGCGGCGGCGTCCGTCGACCCCTCGAACACGGCGGAGTAGATCGCCTCGCGCAGGGCGATGACCGCGGCGTACTCGCGATCCGCCCGCGCGGGATCGTGCGTCCCCGCGAGAGCAGCGGAGCGCGCGTCACCGAGGACGCCGACCTGCGTTCCCCAGGCCAGAACCGCATCGAAGGTGGGCAACGTGTCGATCCACCGGGCGGGGTCCAACCGCCAGTGCACGGTATCGACCAGATCGAGGGCGGCGTGCCCACCGACCTGGGGATACGTCACTGCCGAGGTCTGACTCACTTTCTCAGACTAATGGGTAAAAAGGCCTTGCACCATTAGCTTGTTCGCGGCCAGGATCTAACGCATGTTTGCTAGATCAGGAGTTAGACCAGACGTGCGCATCCGCCTGGGGCCGGCTTTTGCGAGATTCTGGCTCGCGCACGGAGCATCGGCGGTCGGGGGACAGATCGGGGAACTCGCTCTGCCCCTCCTCGCCGTCGTGACCCTGCACGCCTCGGCGACCGAGGCCGGACTCCTCGGTGTCGCCCGGTGGCTCCCGTTCCTGCTGCTCGCGCTCCCCCTCGGCGTGCTCACCGACCGCCGCACCCGGCGTCCCATCCTCATCGTGTCCGACGTCTGTCGCGCTTCCCTCACGATCGCGGTGGTGGTCGCCGCGATGACGGGTGCGCTCACCCTCGCGGCACTGGTCGCCCTGGTAGCGCTGCTCGGTGCCTTCACCGTGGCGTTCGAGGTGGCGTATCAGTCCTTCCTTCCGACCGTCGTGGGGCGCGAGCATCTCGAAAGCGCGAACAGTCGACTCCAGGCGACGTTCTCCGTCGCCGAGGTCGCGGGGCCGGGCGTCGGAGGATGGCTCATCCAGACGTTCACCGCAGCCGGCGCCCTGCTCGTTCAGGCGGGGACGTTCGTCCTCTCGGCCGTCGCACTGCTCGGCATTCGATCGGCGGAGAAGCGACCGGAGCCGTCGACGCTGAGCGCGATGACACAGCTACGCGAAGGGCTGCGATACGTCCGCCGCGATCCATACCTGGTCGCTCTCGTCGGGTTCTCAGGGATCTACAACCTGTTCGCCCAGTGGGTGATGGTGCTGCTCCTGGTGCACGCGGTGCGGGAATGGGGGCTCACCGCGGGCCACCTCGGCCTGGTGTTCAGCGTGGGCGCGATCGGCGCCGTGATCGGCGCCGCCGCCGCCCCTGCCAGTGTGCGTCGATTCGGGGCGGGTCCCGTCCTCGTCGCTTGCGCGGGCGCGGAATCGATCGTGCTCGCCGCACTACCCCTCATCGAAGCGAGCTGGGCAGACGCTCTGATCGTCGTGGTGATGATCGGCGTCTTCGCCGTCAACGGCGCGGGCACGTCTCTGTCGAGCGTCGTGGCGCTCACTCTGCGGCAGCTGCGGACACCTGATCACCTGCTGGGCCGCGTCAACGCGACGATGCGGTGGATCTCGTACGGAGTGGTCGCCATCGGCGCCGGCCTCGGTGGCGTGCTGGGCGATCTCCTCGGAACGCGGCTCGGGATCGCGATCGGGTGCGCCGGGGTCGTGCTCACGGTCGCGTGGGTGGCCGCATCGCCCCTGCGCCGCGTGGGTGATCCGAACGACATCGCGCGAGCGGGGGTGTGCTCCGGCGCGTGAGCTGAAGCCGGCCCCCGCGGGCGGACGACAGATGCCCCGATCCCGCGCAGCCCACCGCTACTCGGGATCGGGGCACGATCCGCGCACCGGACGAACCGGCGCGCGGCACGCGCCCCGAGAGAGCGAGGCGCGCGAGTGCCGCACCGCCCCCGGATCGGCGAAGGATCCGAGGACGGCGGGGTCTTACAGGCCCTGGGCCAGGCGGTAGTACGCCTGGTTCCAGCGCAGCTCGCTCTGGAAACCGCGGACCGTCGTGTCGTCGTCGATCACGACGAGCTCGGTCTTGGCGATCTCGGCGAAGTCGCGGAACACCTCGATGCCCACGGCCGTCGTCATGACGGTGTGGTGCGCGGCACCGGCGGCCAGCCAGCAGCCGGCGGAGGTCGCGAAGTCGGGGGCGGGCTTCCACACCGCGCGGCCCACGGGGAGCTTCGGCAGATCGGGCGCATCGACGTTCTCGACGACGTTGGCCACGAGCCGGAAGCGGTCGCGCATGTCGCTCATCGCGACGACCAGCGCGGGGCCCGCGTCGGCGGTGAAGACCAGGCGCACCGGGTCGTCCTTGCCGCCGATGCCCAGCTCGTGGATCTCGAGGCGCGGCTTCTTCGTGGTGAGCGAGGGCGAGACCTCGAGCATGTGCGCTCCGAGGATGCGCTCGTTGCCGGGGACGAGGTCGTAGGTGTAGTCCTCCATGAGCGAGGCGCCACCGGGCAGGCCCGCGCCCATGACGTTGGCGACGCGCACGAGGATCGCGGTCTTCCAGTCGCCCTCGGCGCCGAAGCCGTAGCCCTCGGCCATGAGGCGCTGCACCGCGAGACCGGGGAGCTGCTTCAGCGCGCCGAGGTCTTCGAACGAGGTGGTGAAGGCGCCGAAGCCGCCCTCCTCGAGGAACGAGCGCAGGCCCAGCTCGATCGCCGCGCCGTCGCGCAGCGACTGGTGGCGTGCTCCGCCGGGGAGGAGCTCGTCGACGACGTCGTAGCTGTCGACGTACTCCTGCACCAGCGCGTCGATGTCGGCATCCGATGCCTTCTCGACGGCCTCGACGAGCTCGTTGACGCCCCACGTGTTGACCTGCACGCCGAAGCGCAGCTCGGCCTCGGTCTTGTCGCCCTCGGTGACGGCGACGTAGCGCATGTTGTCG
>JARBUN010000203.1 GCA_029239635.1 Microbacterium sp.
AGGGCGGTAGCTCAATTGGCAGAGCAGCGGTCTCCAAAACCGCAGGTTGCAGGTTCGATTCCTGTCCGCCCTGCGCACAGCACACGCTGGCAACGAATACGACCTAGGTGGTTCGATGACGCAGGACGAGGCGAAGGGCGAGGTCGTCGCTGAACGCGGCGCGCCCCGCGAGAAGAAGCTCAACTTCTTCGCGCGGATCGCTCTCTTCATCCGTCAGGTCTTCACGGAACTGCGCAAGGTCGTCACGCCCACGCGGCAGGAACTGGTCAAGTTCACCCTCGTGGTCCTCGGGTTCGTCGTCGTGATGATGGCACTCGTGTACGGCCTCGACCTGCTGTTCGTGTGGCTGACCAGCGCCGTCTTCGGCGTCCCGAGCACCGCCGGCGCCTGACCGGCGTTTCGGCGACGAGCGGCCCCCACGAGCGGTCGCACTTCAACGGAAGAGATCATCAGTGTCTGAAAGATATGTCGACGACGCCGATTGGGCGACGGCTGCCGAGCAGTCCAGCGAAGACGACGAAGCCCAGGAGGGCAACGTGCTCGCTTCGCAGGAGCACGCGTCCGACGCCGCCGAGCACACCGCCGTCCACGTGGTGGATGACGCGGATGCCGACGACGCGAACGTCGACGAGGATCTCGACGACATCGACATCACCGACCCGGAGGCTGACGCGATCGTGAACGACGCTCTCGAGATCGACGAGACCAGCGAGGCCGAGGCCGCCGCCGAGGTCCTGAACGACGCCCTCGCCGAGGAGGAGGCCGAAGAGGCCGCCGAGGCCGCCGACGAGGTCACCCCGTACGACGGTCCCGACATCAACGGCGAGCCCGACGCCCCGGTCCTCGACGAGGAGTTCGTCGACGAGGTCCAGGTCGCTGCCGGCGTGGTCGACGAGGTCGAGGCATCCGAGTCTCCCGCGGACGCCGCCGACGCCCCGGTCGACCTCGATGACGCCGACGACGAAGACGCCGACCCGTACGAGGCGTTCCGTACCGAGCTGCGCTCGCTGCCGGGCAAGTGGTACGTCATCCACTCCTACGCCGGTTTCGAGCGCAAGGTGAAGGCCAACATCGAGCAGCGCAAGTCGACGCTCGAGGTCGAGGACGACTGCTGGTGCGCATGGACCTCAACGAAGACACCTGGTCGGTCGTGCGCCACACCCCCGGTGTCACGGGCTTCGTGGGCAACGCCCACAACCCCACGCCGCTGCGTTTCGAAGAGGCCTTCAACATGCTGAAGAGCCTCGTCGAGGTCAAGGAAGCCGCTCCCGCCAAGGCCGGAGCCGCCAAGGGCGCTCCGGTGGCGATGCGCTCGCTCCCCGCCGAGGTCGACTTCGAGACCGGCGAGACCATCACGATCAAGGAAGGCTCCTTCGCGGGCCTGCCCGGCACGATCAGCGAGATCAAGCCCGAGAGCGGCAAGCTCACCGTGCTCGTGTCGCTCTTCGAGCGCGAGACCCCGGTCGAGCTGTCGTTCGACCAGGTCACCAAGATGTCCCGGCGCGGCGGCTGTAAACGCTGCTTCGCGGTGCAAACGCCCGGACACGGCGTTCCTCCCTCGCCCGGGCGTTTACCTGCGGTCGGGCGAGGGTGCGACGCGGGAGGGGCGCGAGGGGGCTCAACGTGGCTGATGTAAACGCTCCGCCGAGGGGCAAACGCCCCGCCAGGACGTGTACCCCTCGGCGGAGCGTTTACTGGATGGCTGCCTCACGTCGAGCGCGGGTTTCGGCCGACCGCCGCCAGGTTGGCGGTGTCCGCCCGGCCCGTGAGGGGAAGCCCCGCGGCGAGCAGCGCCGCTCGAAGGGGCGCGGCCTGGAGCGCGCCGGCGTAGTCCCAGCGGGCTATGCGCCACCCGGCTCGGCGGAGCGCGTCCTCGCGTCTCTTCTCCTCACGGACGGCCTCGACGGCGCCCGCTGCATACTTCGCCCAGCCGTCGGCCTCGCCGATGACCCGGTGCTCCGGCCAGCACAGATCAGAGCGGTAGAGCCTGCCCTCCACGCGGTGCTCTGTCTGCAGGTCGGGCGGGGGGAAGCCGCACCATTCGATGACGGCCCGACTCAGTGACTCGGTCACCGACTCGGACCGCGCGTCGATACGCGACAGCACCCACATCATCCGATGCCGTCCCCAGCGGTTTCGCTGCGATTCCGCACGCGGCAGCAGCGCGGCCGGATCAACCAGCCCGGCGCGCGCGGCAGCGTCGGCGACGGACAGTCCCATGGCGGGCGGGAGGGTCCGAGCGAGGTCGATGACGGTGTCGCTCGCCGTCGACGAACGGATGCCATCTCTCACGACGTGAGATCGCGCCTCCTCGCTGGTGTGCGCGGTGACGTCTCCGTACGTCAACGAGCGCGTGCGGCGAGAGTCGAAGAGGTGGATCCGCAGCGGATGCCCGAAGAGGGGGAGCCCCCACAGGGCCGCAGCGGATTCGTGCGAGAAGACCGCATCGCCCCGCGTGAGCGCCAGGGCGTGCACGCGTAAGAGGTATCGGTCCCACTCTGCGAGGTCTTCCCACGCGGTGCGGGGGGTGTACACCCCGCGCCGCACACGGTGCAGCGCCGGATCATCCGCGGGGTAGTGGCCGGCTCTCGCCGCGTCGGCTGCGACGATGAGCGTTGCGGGCGCGGGCCGGAACGCGGCCGGATCGGCATCCATCCGACGAGAGTCGCACCTCCTTCGAGGCGCGTGCGCCACCGAGTGCGGTCTGTGGAAAACCCTGGCTCTCCGTAAACGCTCCCCGCCGGTGGACACGCGCCGGGCGGGCGTTTCCACCTCGGGCGAGCGTTTACTCCTGATGGATGCCGGGGCCCGCGCCCCGCCCGTCCCGGCCGGGAGTCGGAGGCGGGATGCCGGAACGCCGGGCGTCGCGTACAATGGCAAGGTTGCGTGCGTCAGCACGGCGACGACCGCTGTCCGGAACCGCCGGATGTGCGGGAGAGCGCGGGCAGCCGCCCGGGCTCGAGGAAAGGAAAAGGATATGGCACCCAGATCAAGGCGGGCGCGGCCAACCCCGCGCCGCCGATCGGTCCGGCGCTCGGTCAGCACGGCGTCAACATCATGGAGTTCTGCAAGGCGTACAACGCGGCGACCGAGGCCCAGCGCGGCAACGTCATCCCCGTCGAGATCACCGTCTACGAGGACCGCAGCTTCACGTTCATCCTGAAGACGCCCCCGGCTGCTGAGCTCATCAAGAAGGCCGCCGGCCTCGCCAAGGGCTCGGCCACCCCGCACACCACCAAGGTCGGCAAGCTCACCAAGGAGCAGGTCCGCGAGATCGCCACCACGAAGCAGCCCGACCTGAACGCGAACGACATCGAGGCCGCCTCGAAGATCATCGCCGGCACCGCCCGTTCCATGGGCATCACGGTCGAGGACTGAGGGAGATAACAATGGCTACCAAGTCCAAGGCATTCCGCGCCGCAGCTGAGAAGATCGCGGCCGACACGTTCTACACCCCGACCGAGGCCGTCGCCCTCGCGAAGGAGACCGGCTCGAAGAAGTTCGACTCGACCGTCGAGGTCGCGCTGAAGCTCTCGGTCGACCCCCGTAAGGCCGACCAGATGGTCCGCGGCACGGTCATCCTGCCCCACGGCACGGGTAAGACCGCGCGCGTCATCGTCTTCGCCAACGGCCCCGCGGCCGAGGCGGCTCTCGCCGCCGGCGCCGATGAGGTCGGTGGCACCGACCTCATCGAGAAGGTCGCCGCCGGCTACACGTCGTTCGACGCCGCCGTCGCCACGCCCGAGCTCATGGGCCAGGTCGGTCGCCTCGGCAAGGTCCTCGGACCCCGCGGCCTCATGCCGAACCCCAAGACCGGCACGGTGACCCCCAACCCGGCCAAGGCCGTCGAGGAGATCAAGGGCGGCAAGATCGAGTTCCGCGTCGACAAGCACGCCAACGTCCACTTCGTGGTCGGCAAGCGAAGGGCCGTTACATCCAGAAGGGCGCCGTCTCGACCACCTTCGGTCCCGGCATCCCGCTGGACGTCAACGTCCTCGTCTGACGACCGTCACCGGAAGCCCCGCTGCGCCTCGCGCCGGCGGGGCTTCCGCGTGTCACGGGCGTCCGTCGGATGCACGGACGTGCAACACGGCGTCATCCGGGAAGACTCCCCGCCCGTGCCGTGTTGTGCTCGAAGGCGCCTCGCGCCGCCCCCCCACTCCCCATCACCAAGGAACAGCTATGCCCCGTCGCCGTTTGACCGTCCTCGCCGCCACCCTGGGCCTGAGCGCCCTCGCGCTGACCGCCTGCAGCGGCGGCACGACCGCCGGGGCCACCCCCGGAGCGGGAGCGGAGTACGGTCTCGTCTCCGACGGCACCCTGACGGTCGCCACCGAGGGCACGTACCGCCCGTTCTCGTTCCACGAGGGCGCCGGTGACCTGACCGGCTTCGACGTCGAGATCGCGAAGGCCGTCGGCGACAAGCTCGGTCTCGACGTGAAGTTCCAGGAGACGCAGTGGGACGCCATCTTCGCGGGACTGGATGCCGGACGTTTCGACGTCATCGCCAACCAGGTGTCGATCAACCCCGAGCGCCAGCAGAAGTACACCTTCAGCGACCCGTACACCGTTTCGCGCGGCGTCATCGTGACGACGGACAGCGACACCTCGATCTCGAGCTTCGCCGACCTGGCGGGCAAGACCACCGCCCAGTCGCTCACGAGCAACTGGTACGAGCTGGCGACCCAGAGCGGAGCCCAGGTCGAGGCCGTCGAAGGCTGGGCCCAGGCCGTCGCGCTGCTGAAGCAGGGCCGCGTGGATGCCACGATCAACGATCAGCTCACCTACCTCGACTACGAGAAGACGAACAGCCCCACGGGCCTCAAGATCGCGGCCCAGACCGATGACACCTCCGAGAGCGCCTTCGCCTTCAAGAAGGGTCAGGACAAGCTCGCCGAGGCCGTGAACGGTGCTCTCGAGGAGCTGCGCGCCGACGGCACGCTCGCCCAGATCAGCGAGAAGTACTTCGGCGCCGACGTCACCCAGTAAGCACCCGTTGTAAACACCCGCTGTAAACCCCCGCGGATCGTCCCTGCTCCACCTCTAGCGTGGGGGAGGACGATCCGCGTCCGCGTGACAGACCCGGGCGCCGTGCCCGTGTGACGAAGGAGGCCCATGAACGACGTCTGGTCGTTGATGCTCGACTCGTTCTGGCCCATGGTGCTGGCAGGGCTCCGGGGCACCATCCCGCTGTCGCTGGCCTCCTTCGCCATCGGTCTCGTCATCGCCCTGCTCATGGCGTTGCTCCGCCTGTCGCGCAACGTCGTGCTCTCGGGGATCGCGCGGTTCTACATCTCGATCATCCGCGGCACGCCCCTGCTCGTGCAGCTGTTCGTGATCTTCTACGGCCTGCCCACGATCGGCGTCACCATCGACCCGTTCCCCGCGGCGGTCATCGCGTTCTCGTCGGTTCCCCGCGGTCAGTGGGAAGCCGCCCACACCGTGGGACTCTCACCCACGAAGACGCTGACGCGCATCATCCTCCCGCAGGCGGCTCGCGTCTCGGTACCGCCGCTGTCGAACACGTTCATCTCGCTCGTGAAGGACAGCTCCCTGGCATCCTTGATCCTCGTGTCGGAGCTGTTCCGGCAGGCGCAGAACATCGCCGCGTTCTCGTACGAGTTCATGGCGGTCTACCTCGAGGCCGCGCTGATCTACTGGCTGTTCTGCCTGGTGCTGTCGTTCGGGCAGAACGCTCTCGAGAAGAGGTTGGACCGCCATGTCGCCCACTGACACCCCGCTGCTGCAGGTCACGGGTCTTGAGAAGAGCTTCGGCACCAACCGCGTGCTCGACGGCGTCGACCTCGAGGTCCGCCGCGGCGACGTGCTCGTGCTGATCGGTCCCTCGGGCTCCGGCAAGACGACGGTGCTGCGCTGCCTCAACGGCCTCGAGACCCCGGATGCCGGTGTGGTGGCGTTCGACGGAGGTCCGACCGTCGACTTCGCCGGCAAGGTGACCAAGGCCGACCGCACCGCGTTGCGCGACCGATCGGCGATGGTCTTCCAGCACCACAACCTCTTCCCGCATCTCACGGTGATCCAGAACGTGATCGAGGGTCCGGTCCAGGCCCACCGCGTTCCGAAGGCCGAGGCGATCGCGCGGGCCGAGACGCTGCTCGCCCGCGTGGGACTCACCGACAAGCGGGACGCCTACCCCTCGGAGCTCTCCGGCGGGCAGCAGCAGCGCGTCGGCATCGTGCGGGCTCTCGCTCTCCAGCCCCAGCTGCTGCTCTTCGACGAGCCGACGAGCGCCCTCGACCCCGAGCTCGTCGGCGAGGTGCTGACGGTGCTGCGCGAACTCGCGAACGAAGGCTGGACGATGGTCATCGTGACCCACGAGCTCGGCTTCGCGCGCGAGGTGGCCGACGAGGTGCTCTTCTTCGACGAGGGCGTGATCGTCGAGCGCGGGGCTCCCTCCGAGCTGCTCCGCGCCCCGAAGAAGGAGCGCACGCAGCGCTTCCTCAACCG